>NZ_CDRVMA010000012.1:0-108898 GCF_977072315.1 Adlercreutzia sp. CNCM I-6215
GGGCGGCGGTACCAATTTATCTTACCCAGGGTACCAAGCCCGCTGACTGGCGGTACCAGATTCTGCTGATTGTTGGTACCGGAGAGGGTTACTACTCACCTGTCTATATTCAATAGATTTCGCTACAGTGCGGGTTTTGCAGATCAAGCTCACGCATATTGCAAAACAGTATCTTCCGGATAGGTCTTATTCAGCTGCGAGTTTGGGGCGAGAAAGCGTGCGGGCGCGAATCCGAAGGGGGCCGTTGTGTGTCATCGGTTTGAGATGGTGAGCGGGGAAGAGGCCGACGCGGTGCTCGGTTGGCTGCGGGCTGTGCGGCGGGCGCTGGCGAGCGGCGCGGGGGCGGCGATGGCGGTGCCCCCAGCGTTCGGGCGCCCGGTGGATGTGCCCTTCGATGCCCTCGATTGCTATCCCGGCGCGGAAAGCTCGGTTATTGTGATGGAAGGCGAACGGGCCGAAGGGGATTGGGTTTCCGACGGCGAGGGAGCCTCCTTCGTCGGTGATCGCGGTGGCGATCTGACGAGGGTCGACCTTTTGTGGGGCGTCGATGTTTCCTGGAAGCGCGGGCTCGTGTTCAACGCGCGCATCGAATCGGCGCTGTCGGGGTCGGGTCTGTGGAGTGAGGCGGTCGAGAACGGCCGCTGCATTGTGCCCGTGCGCGCCTTTTACGAGACGCGGAATGTCGATGGCGGAACAGGCGGTCGCAAGCCCCAGTATCGGTTCGCGAGTGCGGGCGGTACGGCACTTCTGTTGGCGGGACTGCGTTTGGGCGACCGCTTCGTGCTGGTCACCTGCGAGCCCGACGCCGTGGTGGGGCGCGTTCACAGCCGCATGCCCCTCTCGCTGACGGCGCCGGAAGCCTTGGCGTGGCTGGATAGCTCCACCGACGCCCGCGACCTGCTCGCCCGTCACGCGCCCGTGCCCCTGGAATCGCAGGAGGAGCCCGCTCCGACCAACCGTCCCGCCGACTCCGACCAAATGTCGCTGTTCTAATCGCTCTCGGGCCGGGGGCTCATGAGGTGCTCGACGCTGTGCAACGTCATGGAGCCGAGAATCTGGGCCGCCTCTTCCATGGGAACGACCTTTCCCGCGCGCACCCATTGGCGGTAGCATTCCAGGGCCATGTTGCGAATAAGCGCGCATATCAGTTCTTCGCTCTCGGACGTGATCCCCTCGCGCCAGAACAGCTCGTCGGCAAAGGCCCGGTAACGGTTCATTTGGGTGGCATAGATGCGCTCTCCGAAATCGTAGAAGCTCGGCGAGCACACCAGCTGCTCAATCATGGGAGGCTGGGCGGCCAGATAGCGAAAGAAACGTCGGGCGTGACCGTCCATATCCCAAGGGTCGTCCGGCGTTTTCTCGTAGTACTCGAAGAACTCGTCCATGATGCCGTTCATAATTTCGTCGTAGAAGGCCTCGATGGTCTCGTAGTGCAAGTAGAAGGTTTTGCGGTTGATGCCGGCCCGGTCGGTGAGGGCTTTCACGGTGATCTTGTCGAGGGTCGTCTCGGCGATAAGCTCCTCGAAGGCCGCGCGCAGGGCATTGCGCGTGCGCACGACGCGCAGATCGCTCTTCTTGTCCGCCATCGTCCCTCCTCGTCGTTTCATTGGCTGGTTAGCATCTTAGCGGTTTTGCGCTTGCTCGGAGGCCTACGTTAATGCCCACTTTCCGGAAAGTGGGGCTTAAGCCACGGGGTCGGGGGAGTGGGCAGTGCTTTTCCTGTTGACGCTTCGTAGACTGCACCCAGAAACCGATTCCGACGAGGGGTCGGAACGGAATCGAGGGCATCGGCTGCAGGCGGGCGACTATGCGGCGCCGGCCGAGGACGCCGATTGCGCACGAGAGAGCAGGAGGATAGTATGGAGCAGAAACCGAGGGGCGCCGTGCTCAGCCGTCGCGGCTTTCTGAAGGCCGCTGCGGCCACGGGAGCGGCTGGCTTTGCGGGGGCGAGCCTGACGGGCATCGCTGCCAGCGCGGCTCAGGCCGAGCCCGTGGCCAGTGAAACGCTGGGCTTTACGTACCACAACGAGCACTGCCTGTGCAACTGCATGCTGCAGTGCACGGTGCGCGACGGACGTTTGGCAATGATCCAGCCGCGCGAGAACGAGGACAAGCGCTTCCAGAACGTGTGCCTGAAGGGCATCTCCGAAGTGCAGAACATCTACGGCGACGCCCGCATCCAGCGTCCCATGAAGCGCGTGGGCGAGCGCGGAAGCGGCGAGTTCGAGGCCATCAGCTGGGACGAGGCCTTCCAGATGATCGCCGAGAACTTCAAGGCCATTCAGGACAAGTATGGCAAGGAGGCGCTGTGGATCCAGTTCTCCACGGAGGCCTCCCAGCGCTTCCCACCACTTTTGGCCAGCGTGCTCGGCGCTCAGGCCGGTGGCTTGAACGGTTACGACATGGGTCAGGGCAATGGCCAGATCATGGCGTTCTCGCCCTGGATCGGCATGTTCGCGCAGAATACTATGTGGGAGTGGCCCGAGGCCAACGTGGTCATTTTAGCCAACACCAATCTGGTGGAAACGAGTCTCACCTGGTCGCGCGGCATGCTTGACGCCCAGGAAGCGGGCACGAAGTTCATCTGCCTCGACCCGCGCTTCAGCCCCACGGCGGGCAAGGCCGATCAGTGGGTGAACCTGCGTGCCGGCACCGACCCGGCGTTCTTCCTTGGCATGACGAAGTACATCCTGGACGAGGAGTTGTTCGATCGCGAGCATGTGCTGGCCCACACCGCGCTGCCGTTTTTGATCGACGCCGAGACGGGCGCTTGTTTGGCCGACGTGACGGCGGATACGGATCCGGAAACCGGCGAGCCGGTGGAGCTGAAGACCTTCTATATGTGGGACGAGGCCACGAATGCGGCGGTGCCCCAGGACACCCCGGGCGCGGTCCCGGCGCTGGAAGGCGAGTTCACCGTAAACGGCAAGCGCTACGTGACCCAGTTCACGCGCCTTCGCAAGGACATGGAGCCCTATACCCTGGAATGGACCGCTGAGACCTGCGACATTCCCGCCGAGATGGTGGCCGATGTGGCCGAGCAGTATGCGGCCGGCCCCTCCATCATAGACAACGGCGTGGGCGGCATCGACAAGTTCGGCAACAACGACGTGGCCGGTCACTGCTACGCGCTCATCGCTTCGCTGACGGGCAACTATGGCAAGCGCGGCACTGGTTGCGGCATCTACGGCTACCACGTGACTCCCTACGAGGCGGCGCTTGGCGCATGGCCGCTGCCCGAGGGCATGGCGCCGGCGCCGAGCCCCCAGGGCTTCTACGACGTGGTGAAGGGCGACGCTATCCACGGCGCGATGTTCTTCGGCGATATCCCCACCCAGAAGGCCGCGAACTGGAACAAGACGCTGGAGTGGCTCGACTCGCTGGATTTTGTGTGCCTGGCCGACATCTACCACAGCTCGGTGACCGACTTCGTCGATTTGGTGCTGCCCGTGTGCAGCAAGTTCGAATGCGCCGATTCCGTGGGCGGCATCAAGTGTGCCAATGCCCACATCTTGGCCAATTTGAAGGTGCTCGATCCGCTGTTCGAAAGCAAGTCGGACTTCTACATCGAGAAGGGCATCGCCGAGGCCATGGGGCTGGGCGACCTGTTCCCGGCCGATGGCGAGGAGTACGCCCGGGCGCTTCTGACCACCGATGATCCGCAGATGGCTGGCTTCACCTTGGAGAAACTGCAGGAAGCCGGCGGCGCGCTGCGCCTCATCGGCTCGGAGGATCTCATCGCCCCGGAGGTGGGCTTCACCTACGGCACGGCTTCGGGTCGCCAGGAGCCCTATTACGAGGCGCTGCTGGAGTTCGGCCAGGCCTTCCCCGCTTGGGAGGCGCCTTGCGAGGCCTATCCGGAGAACCCGCTGCGCGAGAAGTACCCGCTGCAGTTCAACCAGGCGCGCTCTCGCTTCCGCGTGCACTCGGCCTACTCTGGTGCGAAGTGGATTCAGGAAGTGGCCGAGCCCTGCATCGAGCTGAATCCCGCGGATGCTGCCGCCCGCGGCTTGGAAGACGGCGATGCGGTAGAGGTCTTCAACGACCGCGGCTCTTTCCGCACGGTGTTGCGCGTGAACGAGGCCGTGCGGCCGGAGAGTGCCTTTATGGTGGAGAGCACCTACCGCCAGTACCTGGACGGCACCATCATGCAGAGCGTTTCCAACGACACGTTGAATCCGCGCGGCTATGCCCTGCCGTTCGGTCCCATGATCCCCTACAACGACACGCTCATCGAGATCAAGAAGGTTGGTGAATAGCCATGACGAAGCTCGCTATTGGCATTGATTTGCATCGCTGCATCGGCTGCAACACCTGCGCGCTGGCCTGCAAGATGCAGAACAACGTGCCCGATGGCATGCTGTGGAACCGCGTGCTCACCGAGGGGTGCGAGCGCTTCGATAGCGCCGAGGGCACGTATCCGAACCTTTCGCGCACCTATCTGCCGCTGGCGTGCCAGCATTGCGAGAACCCGGCGTGCGAGCGTGTGTGCCCCACGGGCGCCACTTATAAAGACGACAAGGGCCGCGTGGAAATCGACTACGACAAGTGCATCGGCTGCCGTATGTGCATGGCCGCCTGCCCCTATAACGCCCGCACGTTCAACTGGAACGATCCGGTGCGCGCCACCGGTGCCTCCTACGGAGATGCCCGCGTGCCCGAGCGCGCCCGCGGCGTGATGGAGAAGTGTACCTTGTGCAAGGAGCGTACCGACGAGGGCGACGAGCCTATGTGCGTGCGCTGCTGCCCGGCCGATGCCCGCATCTTCGGCGACCTGGACGACCCGGATTCCGCCGTGTCGCGCTTGCGCCGTGATCAGGGCGCTGAGGTGTTGTTGGAAGATAAGGGCACGCGCCCGCAGGTCTTTTACGTTCGCTAGGAGGGTGCTATGACTTCTGTGATGAAAAACCCGCTCGTGGTGGGTTCGGGCGCCATCGCCCTTGTGGGTATCGGCGTGTACGTGTACCAGCTTCTGTTCGGCCTCGGCATCACGGGCATGAACAACTCCACCAGCTGGGGGCTGTACCTTACCTGCTTCATGTTCTTCGTGGGCCTGTCGGCCGGCGGCCTCATCGTGGCCTCGTCGGCCTCTATCTTCGGCATTAAGAAGTACAAGGCCGTGGCGCTGCCCGCTGTCATCCTGTCGCTCGTGTGCATCTGCTGCGCCGGCATCTGCGTGCTGGTGGACCTCGGCGGCATCCAGCGCATCTGGCGCATGTTCACGGGGCTGAACTTCCTGTCGCCTCTGGCCTGGGACATGATCGTCATCACCTGCTACCTGGTCATCAATCTGGTGTACCTGTATTTCATGTGCTCGCGCAAGGCCGATCCGGCGAAGGTGGCCGTGGTGTCGCGCTTCGCTCTGCCGGTGGCCATCCTCGTGCACTCCGTGACGGCGTGGATCTTCGGCTTGGAAGTGGCCCGCGAGGCGTGGCACACCGCCATCTTGGCGCCGATCTTCGTGGCCTCCGCACTCGATTCCGGCCTGGCGCTTCTGGTGCTGGCCCTGCTCGGCCTGCGTGCTCGTGGCGTGTTCGAGACGACCGACGAGCTCCTCACGAGCTTGGCCGGGCTCTTGTGCACCTGCATCGCCGTGGATGCCTACTTCATCGGCTGCGAGATCCTGACGACGGCCTACAACGGCACCGAGGGCGGCATGGCCGTGATCAACACCCTGCTGTTCGGCGGCACGGCCCCGTTCTTCTGGTTCGAGGTGATCTGCGGCTTGATCATTCCCTTCTGCCTGCTGGTGTTCGCGAAGAACCGCCGCAACATGAAGGTGGTCGGTGTGGCTTCCGCGCTGGTGGTGGCCGGCGTGTTCTGCAAGCGCTGCTGGCTCATGTTCACCGGCTTCGCCGTGCCCAACATCGTGGGCGGCAACGGCATCACCTTGGGCACCACGGCCGCGCAAGCGGGCGGCGCTGCCGACATGTGGACGCTGATGGGCACCTACGCGCCGACGGTTCCCGAGATCGTGCTCACCGTGGGTATCTTCGCTTTGGGCATCTGCGCCTTCACCGTGCTCTGTCAGAAGCTGCTGAAGAAGTAGCGCTGCGCCGAAGTAGCGTTGAGCTGTGGCGCAAGAGGAGCGCTGGGAAATTTTAAGCCCCGAATCGACGGTTTTTACGGAAGAACCGTCGATTCGGGGCTATCTTTTTGCCCGTTTGCGAGAAGATGGGTCTTTTTTAGCCTCAAAATCACGGTTGTTCCGTAAAAACCGTTGATTTGCGGCTACAAAATCTTCTGAAAGCCCTTGACCCTTACGGAACGTGAGGGTTTATGCTGGTCTTGGCAAGGCGAGATGAGCGATCTCGCGAAGAAGCGGAAGCGAAGGCGCTGGGAGCAAAAACGCTGGGAGCGAAGGCGCCGAAAGCGAAGGCGCTGGAAACGGAAGCGCTGGAAGCGAAGGAAGACGAAAGGGGGGGGCGGAGGTGGGAGCGGCCAAAATGCCACGTGTGCAAAAGAAGCGAAGGACGCAAGCGGAAGAGACCTCGTATACCGTGGGTTCGCTGGCGAAGCTGGCCGGCGTGACCGTGCGGGCGCTGCACCATTACGAGGACGAGGGGCTGCTGCATCCCGAGCGCACGGCCAGCGGCTATCGCCGTTACGGTGCGGCGGATGTGGAGCGGCTGCAGCAGATTCTGCTGCTGCGGTCCTGTGGGCTCTCTCTCGGCGCCATTCGCGACGCCTTCGCTGATGACCGTTTCGACTTCCGTGCGGTGCTCACCGACCACCTTGCCACGTTGCGCGCGCGGCAAAAAGAATTGGAAACTCTGATGGGAACGGTGGAGAAGACCATCGCGTCCCTGGAAGGAAGATGCACTATGACCGATAAGGAACGATTCGAAGGCATGAAGGCCCGGGCCATTGCCGAGAACGAAGAGCACTACGGCGCCGAGGTACGCCGACGTCACGGAGATGCGGCCATGGACGCGGCCAACGAGCGCATGGCCGGCATGTCCCAGGAGGAATGGAACGATGCCAAGGCGTTGGAAGCTGCTATCCTCGACCAGCTGGCTGCAGCGAAGGAGACGGGCGACCCGACGGGAGAGGCGGCTCGGAAGTTGTGCGCCATGCACGCTCGCTGGCTGCAAATGCACTGGGGCGAGGGGACCTATTCTCCAGCGGCCCATGCCGCCCTGGCCGAGGGCTACGTGGCCGATCCGCGTTTCACGGCCTACTACGACGGCTCGGCAGGCGAAGGCGCGACGGCCTTCCTGCGCGACGCACTTGCGGCTTGGTGCGCCGAGCAATAACCTTTTGAGCGATGCGCGGTTTGCCTGGGGTTCCCTGGTGAGCTTGCCGCAAGGTACGATGGCGTCGGTCCCGGGTAGCCATGTGCGCCCGGGGCCTTTCAGCTAATTAGGGGTTGACGTCGGCATCTCTGCCGGCTCCCCCAGCTCCACTGTGTAGAGCGGCTTGTATTCGGCGCCGTCGCGGGAAAGCGTGCTCTTGAACAGTGTGACGGTGCGGGCGTGCGCCGGCAGCGGGAAGGCCAGTGGCGGTAGGGGCTTTTTCGGAATGCGCACCCGGCGCCCCAAGGTGATGTGAGGGCGGAAAGGCTTCGGGTCGAAGGGAACGTCGCGGGCGGTGAGTTCTTCGCGAACGCGTTCGGCCAGGGCCTGAAGGGCCGGGTCGGATGCGATGCCGAGCCAAAGGGTCGCGTCGGTCGGACGCCCGAACTTTCCCAGGCCGTCGGGCGCAAGCGAAACAGGAGCCGAGCCAGCGCAAGCCACATCGAGGGCGTCCATGGCCCGACTTGCTTCGGCATCATCGATGTCGCCGAGGAAGGCCAGCGTCAGATGGTAGGTGCTGCGGTCGAGAAAACGTCCCTCCAAAGACGCGCTTAGTCGGCGCGCTGCAGCCGCCGTGTCATCCGCGAAGTCGGCGGGTAGTTCCAGGGCGATGAATGCGCGCATGGCGATCCTCCGTTTCTCGATGCTGGTGCGCTGGTGTGGCGGTGTGGCAGGATGACGGGCGAGCTGCTCCGCTTCGCTCCCCCTCTCGTCCCGTACTTTCTAAGCGCTCGGCGTTTCGGTCATGAACAGGATGCCGAGGGTGCCCGGTCCGCAGTGACTCGAAATGGTGCAGCTGGCCGTGGTGGTGTAGATGGTACGGAACCCGCGCTCTTCCAGCAGCTTCCGCACGGCGGCGGCAACCTCGTCGCTCACGCCGGAATGAGTGATGAAGATCTCGTCCTTCACGATGTCGGGGTAGCGCGCCAGCGTGTCGCTTACGTAGCGCTCAAGCACCTTTTCCTGCTTGCCGCGGTAGAGCTTGCCCACTTTCATGGCGCCGCTCTGGTTGTCCACGAGGATGCCCGGCCGGCAGCTGAGCTTGCCGCCCAGGTAGGCCACCAGCGTGGGGCAACGGCCGCCGGCGGCAAGGAACTCCATGGTGTCCAGTACAAACGACGCATGGGATCGGTTGTGCAGCTCGGAGGCCTCGCGGGCGATGTCGGCGGCGCTCATGCCCGCATCGCGCATGCGGCACGCTGCGAGCACCTGTAGGCCGATGCCGGTCGAGAGACTCTTGCCGTCGATGACGTAGACGCCTTCCATGTCGGCCGCCGCTGCGCTTGCGTTTTCGTAGGCGGAGAAAAGAGCGCTGCCCAGGTTGAAGTGGACGACCTTCGAGCCGTCGGCTGTCAGCTCGGCGAAGTGCTGCCGATAGGCCTCCGGCGAGCAGGCGCCCGTTTGGGGCAGCGACTTGTCCTCGTAGAAGCCGTCGAAGAGCACCTGGGGCGTGATGTCGATGTTGTCCAAGTGGTCGCGCCCACGGAATTCGATGTGAAACGGAAAGCTGCGAACCTGGTAGTGCTCCCGCTGTTCCGGCGAGAGGTCGCACGTGCTGTCCGCGCTGATGACGACGTTAGGCATGGTCGCTTCCTTCAAAGGAGGTTGAAAAGTTGAAATGCATTGTATCGCTATTGTGGACAGTGGATGTCCTAAACGCGTCTCTGGCTTTTCTTGTAAGCGAGGCGAGCCTATGCAGGCGTTATTGCGCTCGTGCTAAAATGGCTGAACTGTTTTGCGCGAATTGAAGGAGGTCGTTTCATGGTGGAGATCGCTGATCTGCGCGATTGCGCTCCGAGCGGCCTTTTCTACGGAGGGCGCGCGGGGCAGAAGGAGGGCATTCTCATTGATGGGGAGCCCTGGATTGCCAAGTACCCGCGTACGACGCGCGATTTAGCGGGCAAGCATCTGCCGTCGTATACCTCGAGCCCTGTGTCCGAATATCTTGGTTCGCATATCTACGAGCTTTTGGGCATCCCCGTGCACGAGACGATGCTGGGGTACCGCGCCGGGAAGATTGTCTGCGCCTGTCGCGATTTCACCTTCCCGAACGCACGGCTCTTCGAGTTCAAGGAGATCAAGAACGCGCTTTCCGATGACGATGCTGGCTTCAGTTCTGCGCCATCGGACGGGGAGGTCATTTTGCTCGGCGACGTGCTCGCCGCCATCGAAACGTCCGATTTACTGCGCAGGGTGCCGGGCGTACGTGAGCGGTTTTGGGACATGTTCGTGGCGGACGCCTTCATCAAGAACCCCGATCGCAACAACGGGAATTGGGGCGTTCTCATGACGGCGCCGATGACCTACGAGCTGGCGCCGGTCTACGACATGGGCAGTTCTCTCTTCAGCAAGCGCAGTCCGAGTGTGGCGGCGCATCGCCTGGGCTACGAAGAGGCCGAGCGCGAGGACGCCTTCGGAACGAACGTCTCGTGCTATCGGCTGCCGGATGGCGAAGGCGGCAGCGTCGCGATTCATCCTTTCGAGTACATGGCGAAAACGACCAACTCCGACCTGACGGCCGCCATCAAGCGCTTTGCGGCGGCAGTGGACATGGAGGCCATCGACGCGCTCATCGACAGCGTGCCTGAAGAGGCCTACGGCATCGTTCTTCTGTCGAAACCGATGCGCGCGGAGCACAAGCGCCTCCTGAGAAAACGTCTCGAAGAGGGCATTTTGCCGCTTCTCTAGGAGCAGATCCTGGGTTTCTAGTATCCCAGTACCTTGCCGACGTTGGCGGCGATGCAGAGGTCGGCGTGGGTGTCGCGCGGAGTGGGGGTGCGGTTGATGATGGCCAAATGATCGCCGCTGAAGTAGTCGATGAGGCCCGCAGCCGGGTACACCGCCAGGCTCGTGCCGGCGATTACCAGCAGGTCGGCACTGGCGATGGCGCGCACGGCCGCGGTCACGGTGGCGTCGTCCAGCGGCTCCTCGTATAGCACCACGTCCGGCTTCACGATGGTGCCGCACCTCGGGCAGCGCGGCACACCGTCGGGGCTCTGCTTGCGCAGGGCCGTCAGCTCCTCCACGGTGTAGGGCGCGCCGCAGTCCATGCAGAAGTTGCGCCACACGCTGCCGTGCAGCTCCAGCACGTTTCGGCTGCCGGCTTTCTGGTGCAGCCCGTCGATGTTCTGGGTTACGACGGCTGAAAGCGTTCCTTCCCGTTCCAGCTCGGCCAGCTTGCGATGGGCGGCGTTGGGCTCGGCGTCCAGGGCCAGCATGCGGTCGCAGTAGAAGTCGAAGAACTCACGCGGATGGGCGTCGAAGAAGCTGCGGGATACCATGGTTTCAGGCGGGTAGGGGTAGCGCTGGGCGTAGAGCCCGTCGGCGCTGCGGAAATCGGGGATGCCGCTTTCCGTGGACACGCCGGCACCCCCGAAGAACACCATACGGCCCGGCGCGCACTCGTCAATCCACTGGCGCAGCTGCTCAATGTCGTGCTCGGTTTGGTCGCAGATCATGGTACGTCCTTTCCGCATCCAATCGCTTGGGGCCTTGGGGCTTTCCAGGAATTGTACCCGACCCTAGGCCTCGACGAGATCGAAGTGGGTGTTGGAGAAGACGTTCAGATTCAGGCTCTTCATCAGGTGCTTGAGCGCCGCCTGGGCCTTCACGGAATTGCCCGCGTCATCGAGCGGCGGCGCGAAGGCGCACACGCCGAACAGTCCGGGCATGACGCCGATGACGGCGCCGCCCACGCCGGTCTTCGCGGGCAGTCCCGTGGCATACAGCCAGTCGCCCGAGTGCTCGTAGAAGCCGACGGCGCTCATGAGCGCGACCACCTTGGAAGTGAGCTCCGCGCCGAACGCGCGCTGCTTCGTGAGGGGATTCACGCCGTCGTCGGCGATGGTGGCCGCCGAGATGGCCAGCTGCTCGGCCGTCACGCCCAGCGAGCATTGGCGCGTGTACAAATCAAGCGACATCTCGGGATCGTCGTAGATGCGGCCGTATTCTTGCAGCAGCCAGGTGATGGAGCGGTTGTCGAAGTTCGTGGCGGATTCAGAATGGTACAACTCGTCGATGAGCACCGGCTCGCTTCCCAGAAGCGCGGTCATGTTGTCGAAGATGGCCTTCCATTTCCCATCGGCATCGCCGTGGGGCTTGACGAGCGAACAGGCCGCGATGGCGCCGGCGTTCACGAGCGGCGTGGAGGGCCGGTCGTTTTCCAGCAGGATGGCGAAGATGGAGTTGAACGGCAGCCCTGTGGCGTCAGCGCCGATGTCGTCGAGGATCGCCTGCGCGCCGTGCTGTTCCAGTGCCAGAATAGCCGTGTGCACCTTCGAGACCGACTCGATGCCGAAGCGGTAGTCGGTGTCGCCCACAGAGATGAGCCGGCCGTCCGGCAGGCACAGACTGATGCCGAACAGGTCGGAATTCACGTTGGCGAGATAGGGAATGTAGTGGGCGTTCTGGCCGCCCTTGATGTCCTTGCAGGCTTCGTAGGCGTCGTGTACTGCAGTGCTGATCTGATCGAAGGTGAGACGGGTGATCATGGCGCGCTCCTCGCTTCGTGGTGAGAGTTTTCCCCATGGTACGCCGCCGCCTACGGGGCCGCCGCATTCTGACGGCGGTCGTTGGCAAACTGTGGGAGTAGAGCGAGTTCTTTCATCCGGCTGTCGCCTCCACGACTGCGCTAAAGCCGCTCTGTGATAATATGGTCTGAAAAATTTTCCAAATAGAAAGAACGTGGATATAGATGGTTTCGGAGAAGCAGGAAAGTCTTCTTTCGGTAGATGACGCAGCGGATTCAATCGGCGTTACCAAGCAGACGGTGACGCGGCTCATCCGAGAGGAAAAACTGCCAGCCCAAAAAGTCGGCAACAAATGGGTCCTTCGCGAAGAAGCGCTGCGGGACTACATGCGGGACAACAATCTCGTCCCAGAGCCTAAGGATCATGGGTGCTTGATGAGCGAAAAGCCGGGAATAGTGGCGCTCAGCTTCTTTTCGGGGGCGCTCGGCCTTGACCTGGGCATGGAAGCTGCGGGCATTGAGCCGCTTCTCTATTGCGAAAACGATCGCAAATGCAGGATGACCATTCAGGCAATGCGACCGCAAGGCGCCTTGATCGGCGACATCAACCAGTATTCGGCCACGGAGATCCTTCGGATGGCCGGTTTGGAATCGGATGCGAAGGTCGATGTCATGTTCGGCGGCCCTCCTTGTCAGGCTTTTAGCACGGCTGGCGCGCGACGTGCGTTTGACGACGCGCGGGGCAATGTGTTCCTGAAGTACCTTGAACTGGCTTCAGAAATAAAACCTACGTACCTGGTAATAGAAAATGTACGCGGGCTTCTTTCGGCTCCCTATGCTGTTGAGCGACACGGGCAGCCGGTCAAAGGGGGCGCGCTGCATGTGATTCTTCGCAAATTGGAGGAGGCGGGGTATTCCGTGAGCTTCAATTTGTATAACGCTGCGAATTTTGGTGCGCCTCAGATTCGGGAACGCGTTGTGCTTATCGGAAAGCGGGGAGAAAGCAAAGCCCCTTATTTGACGCCCACTCACGAGTGCGATGGGCAGCACGGACTTCCGCCGTGGAAAACGTTCGGCGAGGCCGTGGGGGATTTGAAGGCGCGTCCCATGCAGCATACCGATTTCCCCGAGAAGCGCCTCAAGTATTTTAGAATGCTCAAAGAGGGGGAGTATTGGAAAGATCTGCCCGTGGCTGTGCAGCGCGATGCCATGGGGAAGGCCTTTGAGCTGTCGGGTGGCAAGACGGGATTCTATCGGCGCATACGATTCGATCGCCCGTCTCCGACGCTGGTCACCTCTCCGACGATGCCGGCGACGGATCTGTGCCATCCTACGGAAGATCGCCCGCTTTCGGTGGAGGAGTACAAGCGCGTTCAGGGCTTTCCCGACGATTGGCGTATCTGCGGGAATGTTGCGGATATGTACAAGCAAATCGGCAATGCGGTGCCGGTAGCGCTCGGCGAGGCCATTGGGCGGGCGATTATCGGGGACATGAACGGGGACGAACCTGACGAGCGATTCGCCGATTTTCGCCATTCCCGCTATCGATTGACCAACGACGAAACGTGGCAGGCGCCTGTCGCACGATGATTTCCGACATGGCTGCGCCTGTTCTCTGGAGGGATATGACGCGGCTCTCGAACTAGCAAAGCCGCTGCTTGAGCAGTTGGACGTCGTTCATAGTGTTGCCAAGGGAGTTCTCCTCAAGGGCCTGGCGCATCTCTTCCTGCAGCCGGTCGATGCATTCTTGACGCGCTTGGCGGACGTCGCCGATCTCGATGCGGGAAACGTCGTCGATAAGACCCTCGACGGAGTCGAAACCGGTAAGCCACTGCCAAAAAGCCGCACCCGTTAGGTACCGGTACTGAAATCCGGCGATGTCCCGATTGGCCTGATCGCGCTCGTCGGGTTGGTACGTGCGTATCTCGTCGATAGCCTTGTTGTGGCGCAGCACGCAGAACGCTGGCAGCACTTGTTGGTTGCTGGCGCGCTTGAATCGCCTCTGCGTCTCGCACTTATCTTTCAATTCGCGGAGCTCCTGGGGGAACGACGCCGAATTGGTGGTGTTGACCTGCGATTTGAGCTCGCATACGTAAAGGGCTCCGTCGCGTACCGTCATCATGTCCCCGGTATCGAGGGTGTCGGAGGAGATTGCCGCAATCAGTGCCTGCCACAGGTTGCCCATGACCGTTTCCTCGCTGGAGCTTTCGCAGGCCCGGAATGCCTCGAGTACGAACTCTTCAGCGGTGGCAACCCCGCGGGCGGCGAACATGATGACATCTTTGCCAAGCAGTTTTTTGAGGTTGATCTTAGAGCTGTCGCGATAGTAGGCCGCTCTCTTGGCGGAGAACTCCCGCAGCATGTCGTAGGCAATGGCGCGCTGCCGGGCTACGTCGTCAGTGTAGATAACGCCGTTCTCGACGCGCTGCTCCGAAGAGAGGGTGATGGATGGGTGCGAAGGGGTGTCCATAGGGAGATGCCTTTCTCGGCGTTTGATTGCGAATGCCATTATATTGCATGCTTGGGGCCATTTCAGAAGCGAGCTTGTTTGCGAGTCTGGCTTTGCTGAAGGGTTGTGCGGTTCGCTTGCTCTACAATGGCGATAGCCTGTTTTCCAACCTTTCTGAAAGGCTTCCATGACCATGAACGACATTCAAGGTGTGCTGTTCGATGCGGATGGCACGCTGATCGACACCTACGACATCATTCTCACTTCGATGCGCTATGCCGTGAACGACGTGTTGGGTTGCTCGCTTGATGACGACGAGCTAATGGCAGGAGTTGGCACGCCGCTCTACGATCAGATGCTGCATTTCACGGGCGGCGACGCGGCTCGCGCTACCGAGATCACGCAGGTCTATCGCGATCACAACGACGGCGTCCACGATGCGCGCATTCGCGCCTTCGGCGACACGAAGGCGGCGCTCGAGCGATTTCAGGCGGCGGGTATCCCGATGGGCGTGGTCACCTCGAAGCGCCATGCCATGGCCCAGCGCGGGCTCGAAATGAGCGGTATCGCAGACCACTTCCAATTCCTCATCGGCCATGACGATTGGCCCGAGCATAAGCCAGCTCCCGGCCCCATTCTGCGAGGCTGCGAGCTTTTGGGCGTGGCGCCAGAATGCAGTCTTTACGTGGGCGACAGTCCCTTCGACATCCAAGCTGGCAACGCTGCTGGCTGCGCTACCGCCGCCGCTCTCTGGGGCATGTTCCCATGCGAGGTCCTGGCGGCCGAACGTCCCACGCTCATGTGCGATTCGCTAACAGAGCTCGCGGATCGGCTGGGCATCTAGGCCAGCTTACAGCTGCACAACCATATCGCACTCTCGGCAAGTTGCGCGAACGCTCTCTCGTACTATGACTTCTTGGTACAAAGCGCAACGTGCTTTCGGCGCGTTGGCGCGGAAGCATCTGCGACAAAGCATGCTGCGGCGAACTCGAACGTAGTCGCCGGCGGTGAAGGTGCGTCGACTGCCGGGGCGCCGCGTGTGAAGGCGCCTGGCTTTAGCCGGCCGCAACAAAGAATGGAGTTGCTGATATGGCTGTTCAAAACAAGCAGACCGCAAAACACCGCCAGGCGATGATCGTGGTGCTGTTCGCGTGCAACCTGCTTGCCTCTTTGATGCAGTCGCTCATGAACGTCGCGCTCGACTATGTTTCGGCAGAGTACCACGTGAGTCTGTCCGAGGCGAACCTGCTGGTGCTCGGCTATTCCATCGTGGCGGGTATTGTCATTGTGCTTGCAGCCCTCTCGCTCCACCGCTTCGGTTTGAGGAAGGTCATGCTCTTCGGGCTGATCGTGTCGTTCGTCGGCTCCATGCTTGGCGTGGTTGCCTGGAATTTTCCCTCCTTGGTGGCGGCGCGACTCATTCAGGCCGTTGCCACGGGCCTCTATTTCCCCGTCGTGAACGAGGCCCTGCTCAATCTTTCACCTAAAAATGGGGCTGGTCGTCTGCTTGCCGTCAATAGCGGTATTATCGGAATAGGGCTTGCGGTGGCTCCCATCGTTGCGGGCCTTGTCATTACCTATTGGGGGCTGCGGGTGCTGTTCGCCATTCCCACAGTGGCGGCATTCGTCCTCTTTTTCATTGCGCGTCGCACGATCGTCGATATTATGCCGCGTCAGAAGCTGCCCGTCGACGGACTGAGCGTCGTGCTCATTGCCGTGGGGCTTTCCGCCTTCATGATCGGTTTAAACGAGGTTACGCGCAACCCGCTGCCGATGGCGGCGCTCATGATCGCGGGAATTGCCGTGTGTGCGTGGTTCATCCACCGTCAAGGACGCCTCGCCCATCCGCTTTTGGACATGCGTCCGCTTCGCAACAAGACTTATGCTCTGGGGGAGACCCTCATCGTTCTCAGCTATATGAGCTCAATTTACCTCAGTCTGCTCATTCCGCTTTATTTGGAAGGGGTGGCGGGTTTCACGCCGTTCATTGCTGGTTGCTTGCTGGCTCCGGCGACGCTGTGCTATGCGGGTCTGTGCTTTGTCAGCGGCCGGACGCTCGGGAAGGCGGGGGTGTGGCCGCTTGTGCCCGTCGGATTCGGCGTGTGCCTTGTCGGGTTCGTGGCGCTTGCGGTGTTCACGCGGTTCGATCTTGCGCTGGCCATCGTGGGCTGCATGGCGCTTGCGTGCGCGGGGATCGGCACTGAGTATCCTGCGATTAAGAGCGTCGATCTGGAAGTGCTCGACCCTGAGCTGTCCGCGAGCGGCTCGTCGATCCATTCCACTTTGGTGCAGATCGCGGGATCTATTTCGTCGGCGCTCTTCGTCGGTCTCATGTCGGGGCAGGTTCACCGCCTGATGGCCGATGGCATGGCGAAAGCGCAGGCCTATAGCGCAGGTTTCTCGATCACCGTGTACCTGGCGGTCGCCTTTGTAGTGGTAGCGGCCATCTTATCGGTGGTTTATGCACGCCATGTGGTCAAGCTGACCCGCGGGAAATAGGGCACAGGCGCTCATGCCACGAGCGGTAATCGCTAATCCTGCGCGTTAGCGCCGCTGGCTGTTCGCGCCAGTCAGTCAAGGTACTCCATTTTGCAGCAAATCGCGAGTTATAAGCGTCTTGGGGGTGCGGTTGAGTCGGCGACTTCGAAAGAATCTGAAGAAATGCCTGGTCACAATCTTGCCTCTATCGAGAGGTTCGCAGGGCTTTCGTCGGGAGCGCCCCCGAGACGCTCATAACTGGCGATCTCATGCAAAAATCGGGGGTTCGTCGACGGAAGGTCGCCGAAGGGCTATTCCCTGCTGGGTTGCTTTACAGCAACAGGGGCAGTATGGCCGAGAAAATGCCGACGGCGCTTAAGGGGAGTGCTCCGGCGACGAAGGACGGCGTGGCGGCCAGGCGGTAATACAGAACGTAGCAGGTAAGTGACAGGGCGAACACGCAGAAGATGATCGCAACGAGACACCATGTGGCGGTAAGGCCAAGGGTACCGCCCGCTTCCAGGGCACAGGCGGCGTATAGCTCCAGGGCGCCCCATGCCACGAATAGCAGCAGCTCGGTGGTGATGGGGCGATTCCAGAAATGCGCGGTTGCCCAGGCCAAAAGTATGTAGGCGGCGATGGCGCCCAGCGCGAACCACCAGCCGTTCGGTCCTGTTCCGGCTGCGAGACCGCTTGCGCCCAGAGCGATGAAGACCGCGCCGGCAACGCCTGCGATGGCGGCCACAACGAGACATCCGGCGCCGATCCAGTACAACGGCCCCTGCACCTTCCCGGCATCAGGGCGGAAGAACACGACCCACCAGGCCAGGTAGAGCAACGCGCATAGGGCCATGAGCCCGTGGCCTCCTTGAAGTTGCCCCAGTGCGCTTTGCGCCGTCTCTTGTATCATGTCTTTGCCGCCTTTCCGCGGTCATCCGGCAGAAACATAGCACAGCGACGAAGGAGACTGCGGCCCAGCGTCAATCCGTAGCGATTTCGTGCTGTCGCGGCAAGTGCATGTGTAGGATGGGGAAGGGGTCGCCCATGGCGTCGGTTGCCGAGCGGTCGAACACCTCGAAGCCGCAGTGCTCATAGAAGCCGACGGCTTGCTCGTTCTGCTCGTTCACATCCACGAGGGTGACGCCGTGCTCGCTTATGGCATGGTCGAGCAGGAGTGGGCCCAGCCCGCAGCCGCGAAGGGACGGGTGGATGAACAGCATCTCGACCATAGCGCCATCGACACCGATAAAGCCTGCGACCTGGTCGCTTTCATTCCTGCAAACGGTGAGGTGCGCGACGGACGCAATTGCACCCGGCACATACCCTGCGATGCGCTCGATATCGTCCGGCGTGAGAAACGTGTGCGTTGCTTCAACGGAGGCCCGCCAGCAGGCGACCAGCTCGGCTAGCAGGCTCGTGTCGTCGCCAAGCTCAATGTCTTCGATGCGGAATGCCATAGCGCCCCTTCCATTCACTTGCGAAACTGTGGGGACTATAGCATACCGTGCGACAGGGGCTGATGGCGCGACGGCGAACTAGCCCTCCCCCGTGCGCTACTTCTGCCAGTGCTGCAGGTGAGGGACGAGGACGCCCATGAACGAGACGGCCTCTTCTTGCGACATGCCGGTGGCCTCCATGAGGAAGGGTGCCGTCTTCTCGATGAGTTCGTCTTCGCTCTGGTAGGCGAATTGGCCGCCGTCATAGCACCACTTGCAGTAGGCCATGTTCTCCGTGCCGTCGGCCTCGGTACCGTGGGGCATGTTGGGAACGGTGAAGGGGGTGCCACAGCATTGGCACAGCTGGCTCACGTCGATGTCGAAGAGCTGGATGACCGGCACGTCAAGCACAGCCGCGATGAGCTTGCGCATGTCCACGGACGGCTCGGTCTCGCCGTTTTCCCAGCGCGACACCGCCTGGCGCGTAACGTAAAGCTTCTCGGCCAGATCTTGTTGGGTCATGCCGCGCTGCTCCCGCGCCGCGGCAAGGGTTTCCTTGAACGCCATGTTCGTCCTTTCTTGCAGGGCCCCCGGGTGGTTGCCCGCGTTCCGCAGGGCGTCCGAGCGGTTGCGCTCATTTTTTGCATGAGCCCATTTTGCTTGGTCGTGCTTTCCCTTTCAAGCAACGTTTTGTTGCGTGCGGGCGCTCATGACTGCTCTGCAATGAGCGCGGGCTCTCGCCGGACGAGTGCTCGGTCGGCGAACACCCCGATTTTTGCATGAGATCTCGAGTTATAAGCGTCTCGGGGGTGCCTGAAGGACAAGCTTGGCAAACCTTTCGGAAAAGGCGAGGCTGCAACCAGGCGTTTCTTCGCAGCTCTTCAAAGTCAATGGCTCGAACGGGAGAGCTAGGGGCTTATAACTCGCGATTTGCTGCAGAAAAGTGCCTCTTCGCCAACCGACGCGTGCGCGGAGGGGCGTCTGGTGATGCTCGTCGCAGACGACTAGTGCTTAAGTCCGGCGGCGAACTCTTCTACGTCGCCGAACAGGAAGTCGATGCGGTCGATGTGCTTGTTGATGTGCCAGTGGCCGCAGTACCAGCGCTGATAGGTCAGCCGATCCTCGATGGTGTCCAGCCAGTTCTCGGTGGACTTGTCCACTTTACTCTGGTCGATTCCGGGGAAGTAGGTTTCGGTGGGCGTGTACTTCGCCGGGCACGTGTGGGAGAGCACCACATCCACCTTCCAGCTGCGCTCGGAGAGGACCCGCTCGGCGCGCTGCTTGGTTTGCGCGCTTGGTTGCTCGTCGGGAAACCACGGAATGCCGTTCTCGCGTCGCCATTGGGCGTCGATGCTGTAGGCTCCTCCGATAGCGATGGTGGAGAACCCTTCGATGTCGTAGATCTCGCCATCCACTGCGAAGAGGATGTTTGGGAAGGCGTCTTCCGTCATGACGGCGCCACCGAAGCGCTGCTCTTCATGGTAGAGCTCGGGAAGCGACTGCGGCCGAGCCTCGTGGTTGCCGTGGATGCATAGCAGCGTAGCGGGAATGCGCGCCGCCAGCTTCTTCGCCTTGCGGTCGCGCCCGTGCAGGTAGAAGTTGAAGCCCGTGTCGCCGAGGATGATGATGGTGTCGTCGGCCGTGAGTGAATGGGCCTCGCTAAAGCGAAGCAAATCGCGCGGATCGCCGTGTATGTCACCTGTGATGTAAACCATGTCCGCGCATTCTACCACCAGGTATCTGGCGATAGCGACTCAAAAGGCAGTTAGTTTGTGCTTTCGTAATCCGTCCCAGAATCCAAAGCAGCCTACCGGCGCCGGGCGCCGTGGGCGGCTTTCGGCTTGGTGGCTTCCGGGTGCTCGGCCAGACAGAGGTCGAGGAGCGTTTTCAAGCTCCTCGGCGATGTCCGTATCCGCGTCGCTGGGGTCGAGACGCTGCAGCACGCCGAACTCGAAGGCGTCTTCGCCGCGCTGATCCCAGAGGGCTTGCAGCCGCTTGTCCGGGTAAAGCCCCGACGACAGCTGGAAGCGCATTCGGTTGAACGCCGCCGGAGAGTCTACGACGTCCGCGAGGAACATCTCGCCGGTCGCGCCGCACGTGACGAAGACGACGCCCGCTTCCCGTGGGCGTTCCTTGTAGGCGGCGCGCAACTCCTTCTTCTTATCAGTATCCATAGTTGGGTCCTTTCGGTTGAGGGTCTATTTTAGTCGAGAGAGGGAGGGATTCTTTGCGGGGCGAAATAGTGCTCGGTGGCGTAGAGGTAGTGCTCTTCGAAATGCCGCACGGCTTCCTTCGACTTCTTCGCGAAGGGGAGCAGCATGTCGTAGGCATGGAACCAGTGGGGGTATACGTCTACGGAAGCCTCTGTGCCTGCGCGTTTGAGGTTCGCGACGTACTCAAGCGTCTCGCAATAGAACGGCTCTTCAGTGCCGACATAGGCGTAGGCAGGGGGCAGGCCCGCATAATTGGCCTCGCGGGCGGGGGCGGCGTAGCACGGGGGCGTTACGCCGCCCAAACCGCGGAGATAGTACTTCCAGGCGAACCGGTTGGTGCGCGTGTTCCACACCGGCGCATGGTTGTCTCGCGACGAGGCGGTTTCCCGGTCGTCCAGCATGGGGTAGAGAGGCATCTGGAAGGCGATGTTGACCTCGCCGATATCTCGCGCCAAAAGGCAGGTGGCCACCGTGAGGCCGCCCCCGGCGCTTTCCCCACCCACCATGATCTGCGCATCGTTGATCCCCAGCTCGTCGGCGTGGACCTTCAGGAAAAGCAGGGCGGCGTAGCAGTCTTCCAAGTCGGCGGGAAACGGCTTCTCGAATGCGGTGCGGTATTCCGGAGCCACCACCACGGCGCCGTACTTTTCCACTAGAAGGCGGGCATGGGGCAGCAGGATCTTTGGGTGCATGCCGTGAAGGTGACCCCCCTCCGTGGAGCCACAGGATGCCCGGAGTGCTTTCACGCGGTCGCGCGTTTTTCGTGGGCCGCATGATGAGAATCCGTATATCCCGATCCGAGGATGGAATCATCCTTTTCTCGATAGTATGCAATTTCCGCGTGGCCATGTTCGCCCTCCGGTGTTCCGGGGTTTTCTGTCCAGCGCAGTATACCGTCGAAGAGCAGAGGGCCCAGACGAGAAAGCCTGGGCGCGTATTCGGGCGATGCAATGTGTCCTAGGGCGGGGGGTCTGCTTTTGCCGGCCTTCCAGTCGACGAACCGCCCGGTTTTTGCAGCAAATCTCGAGTTATAAGCGTCTGCTTCCGCTTGCGGTAGAAGATGCGCTGAGAGGTCCGAGGAAAATGCCTGATCAGCGTATTGCGGATGAAGCCGATTTTGGCGGACTGCTGAAGATGGCCTCTTTCGTGTTGCAGAAGGCGAGGCCGCCTTCATCACAATCATGTGAGTGCTTTAGCAATGCAGTTGGCGAAGGCTTTCGGGTCGTCGACGCTCAGGCCGAGGGCGAGGGTCTGTTCATATATCCGCCAGCGTTGTGGTACGAAAAGGCCCTCATCGCCGGGGAACGTGTAGGGTTTTGCCGCCAGCGAAGTAACATGCGGCGCCTAAGCAGAGTGAGACCTATTCGCATGATGTCTTGTGGCCGAGTTCGCTGAGTGCTTGCAGGGTGAGGTTCACGTTTTCGGCGTGCCAGTTCTTGAAGCCACCGGCATATTGGATATGCCGGACAGGCGAATGTCGCTCAGCTCCTTTTGCTGGGTGGTGAGGCGCACGGCACCGCCACGTGTCTCGATGTCGATGATCACGTTGAGCAGGTCATCGACGAGTTTCACGGATTCGATGTCCTCATAGGGAACCACGAGCGTGACATCCCGTTCCAGCGTCGCCCAAAGGGGGCTGAACGGAAGCAGGATGAGCTCGTTCTCGCACATCTGAAGGACGGCCACATCGCACGTCTCGAAGAAGCGGACGATCTTCTCGCTCAGATCCCCCGCCGCGCCCTTGACGATGATGCACCGATCCTCCAGTGGCGTGAAGCCAGTATCCACCGCATATTCCCAAACCCTCTCTTCGCGGGCCATACTTACTGCTCCTTTCGTTGTCAGGGTTGCGTCTACTCGTTTTTCCCGACAGGGGTAACAATGGGGTTGCCGCATGAATCGACGAGGATGGTCATGCCGGTGCAGTTGACGCCGGAAGAGGCGAGAAAGCCTGCCAGAAGGTAATTCACTCCCGTCTCGCGGTCGACAAGGACGTAGGTGCGGTTCGCGAGGCCGTCCTGCT
The DNA here is from genome assembly GCF_977072315.1 of Adlercreutzia sp. CNCM I-6215. Classification (NCBI taxonomy): domain Bacteria; kingdom Bacillati; phylum Actinomycetota; class Coriobacteriia; order Eggerthellales; family Eggerthellaceae; genus Adlercreutzia; species Adlercreutzia sp. CNCM I-6215. The sequence goes on from NZ_CDRVMA010000012.1 coordinate 22,363, forward strand.
GCGCGTGAGTCTGAATGAAGCGCTTGCCGTTTTCCTTCATGGGCGTATTCCTTTCACTCGGGTTTGCGTTGGCGGGCATTATTCTGCCGATTCGTCCCTGTATCCGCAAATGGGTCGCTCTGGCAAAATCCCTGCTCAAAGGGCCTGTAAAAGACTTTTGACAGGTGCGTCTGCATCATTTTGCAAGGCTTGTGGGGCATCATTTCGGTGCGCACAAGCGGCGTGGCGCGCCAACGCGCAATCGAAAGGAAGGGATCGATGGAACTGGCTCGGCAGCTGAAGGCTAAGCGGGAGGAACGGGGGCTTTCCCAGGACGAGGTCTCGAAGGCGATCTTCGTGTCGCGCCAGACCATCTCGAATTGGGAGAACGACAAGACCTATCCGGACGTGCAGAGCCTCCTGCTTCTCAGCCAGCTGTTCGAGATCTCCATCGACGAGCTCGTAAGGGGAGACGTGGTCGCCATGCAGCAGGCCATCGCGGAGGACGCGCTCAGGATGAAGCTGCTGTCAATCGGGATGCTGGCCTTCTCGGGGCTGGCCTTCCTCTTTCTGCTTGTCTTCTCGCTTGCATGGCCGGAGCCATCGGGGTTCGCGCGCATGAGCAAGGGGAATCTCGCGGGTGCGGCAACGTTTATCGTGCTCTATGCCATCGGGTTCGCCATGGCCATCGCGGTGGACCGCCTGAAGAAGAAGCACGACGTCGTCACCTATCGGGAAATCGACCGGTTCCTCAAGAGCGGAGTCGTTGGCGAGCCCGATGCGGAAGGTCTCGCCCGCAAGCACCCAGCGCTCGGCGTCGTGGTGAAACTTTTTGCCGGCGCCGCAATCGGCCTGCTACTCGCGGGCCTTTTGCTCACCCTGGAAGGGTAGGCCGCCAATTACACTGATGTATCGGCATAGATTCAGTGTGATTGCTTAATTCTGCAGATGCCGCTTTGCGCTACCTAATCAAGGGCTTCTGCAACCTTGGGCGGAAGCGAATCTTCTGAGATTTCCGACCACCTGACGACCCCGCGAATCGGTTGAAGATCCAGCTTCAAGAAGGCGTTCTGGTGCAGTTCCCGAGAGGCGCCGAATTCAATCTCGGTCTTATCACCCGCCGCGTTGACCGCCTCAAGCTTATATAGGTACGGCTCGCTCGATCCGAGGTTGATGACCCCGCCGCTCGACTCGTTCTCGGAAATATGGGCATTGTCGATCTTTACGTAATAGTCGCCAGCTAAGAATAGATTCGTCATTGAAGCAGCAAGAATAAGGGCTGCCGCCAAACCGCACGTGGCAACTGCAGTGATCGCCATCGTTTTTCCCTTGCCCATGGGTCGCTCCTTTCTGATCTATGGGACGATGATGCCACCTCGACGCTGCAGTCGCCATCGATTCGCCTTACGGCTCTCTAACATCTTCGAAAGATACGGCGATGCGTCTCCTGCGACAATCAGCAAATCCGCTCCGTCGACGTCCTCGCTAAACTTCAAGTGCCGGTGATGCATTCGCCACAGTAAACCCGCCGGCCTCTCGTGGGGATCTGCTGGTGGGTCTTCTTTTGCCTAGAAGACTATGAGACCCTCGGGATGCAAGAAGCGCTCCCTGGCAGGTGCCGAGGAGCGCTTCGGGTTTTGCTGGTCTAATCGTGCGCTGGCGCGGAGTTTTACTCCCACTCGATAAAACAATAGTGTTTCATTTTTACGATTTTGTCCTCGTTTTATCCGTGGTTTTTTCTCGTTGTCAGCTGTATTCGGTTAGCCTCTCTCAGAGAAAACTCATCCCAAACTCAGCTCTTTTCATTTTGCCATTTCGTGAGTTTTACGCCTGAGTTTCGACGAAGGATGGATTTGGTGCGCGGCCTGCGAAAACCCGCTATCCCCGTTCGATTGAATCCTTTTCTTTCGAATGAAACACCCATCGAGAACGCGACTACGATAAGGGTTCTTGATGCCCTTCATTTCGAGTCGGCTTGCCAAGCATCATTCTGATCGAAACTCAAAGGGGGCAAGTTCGCTCTTCAGAAGGATTTCGCTGTCATTTCAGGGCAAACTCACGACGTCTCCGAAGATAGCTAAGAATGAGATTCCGCCTCGCTGACGCAGGAGCGCCCGCTTGCGAGAACACCCAGTAATTTCGATTCCGGGTCGTCATCGAAAGCGACCTTCGCGATCGATCTCCACTTGCGTGGGGGCATGCCGACCGATTTCGCGAAGAGGGCGGAAAAGCTTGTTGCTCGTGCATACCCGCAACGATGCGCTACCTCGTCTATGCTCATATCATGGTCGGTGAGCAGTCTTTTCGCCAGCTCGATTCTTTCCGAGGAGACGAACTCGGTCACTGTCAATCCCGTCACCTGCTTGAATGTCTTCTTGAATTTGGTTGACCCCATGTTCGCGGCCTCGAGCAGATCCTTCTGCCTGATCGCACCGCCTAGGTTGTTCTCGATGTACGATACGGCTCTCGCGATCGAAAGGCGGTCCTGCTCGGCCACTCCCTCGCACAGGCTCTCTCCCATCCTGAGCAGCCTTGCCATCACCAAGTTCGCGATTCCGGAATACAGGAGGCTCGCTTCCGGCCCCGGGATCTCCCTTGGAGTTATCTCGCCGAGCATCTCCGCTATTTCCGGATCCCAGGAAGCCTGGTTCCTAAGACCCTTCAGGCTGGTCGCTAGCGGTTTTAGCGCCTTGTCGATTCTTTCCCCGAAGACGCTTTGACAGTATTCGTCGTAGTACTCGATCTCCGTGTAAGAGAATCTCGCTTCTTTTGGAAGCAGGATCGAGCTTGTCTTGGGCTTTGCTTCCAGAAAGGCGGAAACGCTTGATTGCGGCATGAGGCCATGTCTTTCGCGGCGGACGGCGAAATAACCGCCAGAATCGAAACAGAAGGGCAGGGGTTCTTTCAAAGTGAAATCGCAGCAGACGACGGAGAAGAACCGCCGCGCCTCCCACGCCCAGTACCACCCCTCGCATCGGCATCCGTCGCCTTCGAAGAGGGCTCCCTCGCCGTTCCAACCGTCCGCCAAGACGAGGCCGATTGGCTCAAGCGAGGCCGCAAAGGTCTCCGCCGCGGCTTGGGCGGCGTGGGAGAACATCGTTTCCCTGTCGTACATCTTCCGATCCTTTTATTCGCGTTCGGACGCAATTCTTGCGCGCTCGGACTTTTCCCTCCAGGTGCAACCTGATTCATATTAACCAAGGCTAACATTTCTTTGTCAATTATAGCGATAAAAGAAAGGCTCTCTGGTTTTGCGAAGAAGAACACGGAAAACACTCGCGGAGGACATCGATGTCAGAACGAAGGTGGCCATGCTCGTCGTGCTCATAGCGACCGGGGCTATCGTGAAGGATTACGTTCTGGGCTCGGTCCTCTTTGCCGTCGTCGTCCTCCTCTCCTTCGCAATCGGGCGCGGAAGGATGGCGGCTTCTTTCTCTTTCGCCTATCTCTTTCTCATGGGCATCTTCTGGGTCACGACGATGCTTCCGCCGAACGCCGCCGGAGCCCTCGGCTCGTTCGCCCTGGCCTGCCGCACCTGCATGCCCATCTGCCTGTTCGCGGCGGTCTTCGCGACTACCACCAAGATCGGCGACCTCACGGCCGCCCTCTACGGGATGAGGCTGCCGAAGACGGTTGTCGTTCCGCTGGTGATAGCGGTGCGGTTCTTTCCGACGCTCAAGGAGGAGTCTTCTGCCGTAGCGGACGCGATGAGGGTGAGGGGGCTCGCCCTTTCGCTTAAGAATCTCGTTTCGAAGCCGGCGCTGATGTTCGAATCCGCGGTCGTGCCCGTGATGCTGCGCTGCGCCAAGATCGCAGACGAGCTCGCTGCTGCGGCGGTTGCGCGCGGCATCGACCGGCCCGGGAGGAAGACCTCCTACAACGCGCCCCGGTTCGGACGGGTCGATTTCCTGTCGCTCGCGTTCCTCGTTATCTGCTGCTCGCTTCTCGTAGCCGTGAAGGTCAATCAGGGGATCGGAGGCCTGCTGTGACGAAAAACGCCGTCGAGCTCAGAAGCGTCTCCTTCACCTATGCGGGGTTCGATGCCCCGGCGGTCGACGACGTGAGCCTTGCCGTCGCACCGGGCGAATGCATCGTTCTTTGCGGGGAGTCTGGCTGCGGAAAGACCACCGCGACCCGGATCGTCAACGGGCTGGCGGGAGGGTTCTACGAGGGCAGCCGGACGGGGGAGATCCTTGTAGCAAGCAGGGACATCGACGACCTGGAGGATTGGGAGCTCTCGTCTTTGACGGGCAGCGTTTTCCAGAATCCCCGCACCCAGTTCTTCAACCTCGACACGACCGGCGAGATTGCGTTTGGCATGGAGAACCTCGGCGTTCCCAGGAAGGAGATGCACAGGCGCGTGCGCGACGTCGTGCGCGAGCTCGGCATAGAGTGCCTGATGGGCAGAGGCATCTTCGAGCTCTCCGGGGGCCAGATGCAATCGGTGGCCTTCGCGAGCGCATGGGCCTGCAAGCCGAGCGTCTACGTCCTCGACGAGCCTTCGAGCAATCTGGACCCTCCCTCCATGGAGAAGCTCGCCTCCTTCATCTCGAAAGCCAAGTCGAGCGGGTCTGCCGTGATCATCGCCGAGCACAGGCTCTCCTACCTCGCGAGCGTCGCCGACCGGTACTTGCTCTTCGAAGGCGGTTCCGTCGCCGCCGAATGGGACGCGCAGCGATTCCTGGGGCTGTCCGACGCGGAGCGAGAGTCCTGCGGGCTCAGATCCTCCGAGCCGCCGAAGCTCGCCGACCTGATGCAGCGCCTTTCCCGTCCCGCCTCCGCCTTTCCCGCCGTCGAGGCGAGGGGAATCTATGCGGGGTACGAGAGGGGTGTGCCGGTCCTCGAGGGGATTACCGTCTCGTTCGACCCCGGGAGGGTCGTCGGCGTGGTCGGGCGAAACGGGGCAGGCAAGTCAACCCTGCTCAAGTGCCTGGCGGGGATCAAGAAAGAAGAGCTCGGGCATGTCCGGTTCCAAGGCTCGGTAGTCCCTCCCAAGAGAAGACCCAATCATGCGTTTCTGGTCATGCAAGACCCCGACTACCAGCTCTTTCGCCCGAGCGTGCGCGACGAGTTGGCATCCGCGGCCCCGTCTCCTTCCGACGTCGACGAACTTCGTCTCGAAGCGGTCCTGGAGGAGTTCGGCCTGGGAGATGTCGCCGACCGCCATCCCGCATCGCTCTCGGGAGGGCAGAAGCAGCGGTGCGTCTGCGCCATCGCGTCGGAATCGGGAGCGCAGGCGCTTCTCCTCGACGAGCCCACGAGCGGCCTGGACTTCCGGAACATGGAGCGCCTCGCGCTCATCTTGCGCGAAGAGGCGTCTCGCGGGAAGACGGTGGCGGTCGTCAGCCACGACACGGAGTTCCTGTCTAAGGCCTGCGACCAGATCGTGCTCATCGAGTGAGCCGGCCTGCAAAGACTGAGAAGGATTCCTATGAAAGAAAGGATTTGGAAATGACAGCAAAAGCAAAACAGAAGGAAAGCGGCAGCCTCAGCTCCAGGGACCTCATAGCCCTCGGCGTCTTCTCTCTGCTGTTCATGGTGGTGAGCATGCTCGTCGTGGGAATCACCTCCATGAGCGTCGTGGCGTACTGCGGCTGCTGCGCCATCGCGGCGATACCCGCCGGGATCGTCTGGGTCTACATGCATGCGCGCGTGCCGCGCGCAGGAACCTCGCTGATCATGGCCCTCGTCTTCGCCGTGGTCATCTTCGTCATCGGGTCGGGATGGCCCGTGGCGCTCGGCCTCGCCGTCGGCGGCGCCGTCTCCGAGCTGGCGCGGAAAGCGCTCGGGTACGGGAGGTTCGCAGGCGTCGCCGTGGGGTACGCGCTTTTCGAGACCTGCTGGGCGGCGGGCCTTTTCGTTCCCATGTTCGCCTCCCAGGACTACTACCGCGAGCTGATGGGGTCCAACAGCATCGACCCGGCCTACATGGAAGCCCTTCTGTCCACGGTGACTCCCGAGACGTTCGCGATCATCGCGGTCGTGACCTTCGCGGGCGGCATCATCGGCTCGCTGGTCGGACGGGCGGTGTTCAAGAAGCACCTCGAGCGCGCGGGAATCGCCTAGCGCCCTTTTTCAAAGCAACATGAGAGAAGAGGTATTCAATGAGCAAGGAAAGCAAAGGAAGGAAGCCGGGGGCCCTTTCCCGCTGCCTGCGGTTCGCGGGGAGAAGAAAGCCCCTCGTGTTCGCCTCCATGGCGCTGGCGGTCCTATCCGCGGCGGCGTCCTTCGTCCCATACGTGGCGATCTACTTCATGATTAGGGATGCGGTCGGGGTCTATCCGAACCTGGCCGCCGTCGACGTTTCGGCGATGACGGGCTACGCGGGCTTGGCGGTGGCAGGCATAGTCGTTGACGTGGGGTGCTATCTTGCCGCGCTGCTGTGCTCTCACGCCGCGGCGTTCGACGCGCAGTACCGCACGAAGCTCGATATCGCCGCCCATCTCGGGAGGATCCCTCTTGGGCACATAGCGCGGCTCGGCACGGGTAGGATCTCGAAGGTCATGGACGAGAGCGTCGGCGGGATCGAGCAGTTCATCGGCCATTCCATCCCGGACCTGGCGGCCACCGCCGCCGCGCCCGTCGTTTTGGCGGCGCTGCTTTTCGTCTTCGACTGGCGCTTCGGCGTCGCCACGCTGGCGGCGGTCGCCGTCGCATGCGTCGTGCAGTTCTCCGGCTATGCCGACAAGCGCGTCATGGCGAGCATGGGGCGCTACCAGGAAGTCAAGGAGCAGATGGGCAACGCCTCCGTGGAGTACGTCCGCGGAATGCGCGTCGTGAAGGCTTTCGGCCAGACGGCGCGCTCGTTCAAGCGCCTCTCCGACGCGATAAAGGACTACACCGGCCTCTCCCTCGACGTCACGCTCTTCTTCAGGAACTCCATGCCGGGCTTCACGGCGGTCCTCAACAACGCGTACCTGTTCGTTCTGCCCGTCGGCATACTCCTCGCCCCGGGCGCGCAGGACTGGCCGACGTTCGTGCTCTCGCTCGTCTTCTACCTCCTGTTCGTGCATTCGATATCGAGCGTGTTCACGAAGATCCTCTACGTGAGCGAGGACGGGATGCTCGCCCAGGCAAACATCGACCGCATCGACTCCGTGCTCGGCATCGAAGAGCTCTCTTGTCCCGAGGCGCCGAAAGCCCCGAAGGACGCCTCGGTGTCCCTTCGGGACGTGACTTTCTCCTACGAAGACGACGCGGAGCCGGCGTTGCGCAACGTCTCGCTGGAAATCCCCGCCGGCACGGTGTGCGCGGTCGTCGGGCCGAGCGGCTCGGGCAAATCGACCCTCGCGAACCTCGTCGCCCGCTTCTGGGACGTCGATTCGGGCCAGGTTCTCGTCGGCGGCGTCGACGTCCGCGAGATGGGCCAGGATGAGCTGATGGGCAGCCTCAGCCTGGTGTTCCAGGATTCCCACCTCTTTCGCGAGAGCGTCGCGGAGAACATCAGGCGCGGCAGGCCGGGGGCGACCGACGACGAGGTGGTCGAGGCCGCGAAGGCCGCCCAGGCGGACGCGTTCATAAACGGCCTTCCCCATGGCTACGCCACGGTAATAGGCTCCGAAGGCGTGCACCTGTCCGGCGGCGAACAGCAGCGGATAGCCATCGCGCGCTCGATCATCTCGGACGCGCCCATCGTGGTGCTGGACGAGGCGACCGCGTTCTCCGATCCCGAGAACGAGCATTTGATCCAGAAGGCGTTCGAGAGGCTCATGGCCGGCAAGACCGTGATCATGGTCGCCCACAGGCTCTCCACGGTCGTCGGTGCCGACAAGATAGTCGTGCTCGACGGCGGGCGCAAAGTCGAGGAAGGCACCCATCAAGAGCTCCTCGCCGCATCGGGGACGTACGCGAAGATGTGGAGGCAGTACACGGAAGCGGTCGAATGGGGCATCGAAGCGGCCCCGCGCGACGACACCCGATCCTCCGAAGCGACCGCCCCGCATGCAACGCAGGGCGTCTCCGCCGAGGAGTACGACCCTGCGGAGAAACCCGGCAAGCCGTCGAGCGGCAGGGCGCCTTGGCTTCAGAGGACGTTCAACCTTTCCGACGAGGGCTACGTCGGCCTCAAGCGCTCGGCCATTGCTTGCACCTTGAGCGATCTGGCGCTCATGATCCCCTTCGTCTGCACGGTCGCCGCGTTCGCGGCTCTCGTGGGGACCCTTGCGGGCGAGCCGTTCGACGCCGCCGCGCTCTGGTCGATCTTCGCCGTGGGGCTTGCGGGGATGGTGGTGGTCTTCGTCGCTTCGAGAAACGACTACAAGAAAACCTACGTGGCCGCGTACACCGAGTCCGAAGGCACCCGCCTGCGCCTCGCCGACCACCTGAGGAAGCTGCCCATGAGCTTCTTCAACCGCCGGGACACGACCGACGTGGCCGACCGCATCATGGGGGACGTGACGGCGCAGGAGTCCATGCTCTCGTCGACGCTCCCGCAGCTCATCGCCGGAATCGTGTCGACCGTGGTCATCTGCGCGATGCTGGCATTCTTCGACTGGCGGCTCGCCTGCTGCGTTATGGTCACGCTTCCGCTTTCGGCAGGGGTCATCGCCTTGAGCCGCCGTCATCAGTCGCGCCTTTTCGAAAGGCAGAACCGCGTCCGCCTGGATGCGCTGGCGTGCGTGCAGGACTACCTCGAGGGCATCAAGGACATGAGGGCCTGCAGGGCGGTGGGCAAGGACTCCGCCGCCATGGAGCAGGCGATGCTCGAGCTCAAGAGGGTGACGATGCGGGTCGAGCTCGCCGTCGACGTCTCCGTCTCCCTCGCGAGCGCCATCCTCCGCTCGGGAGTCGGTTTGACCGCCTGCGTCGGGGCGGTGCTTCTCGCCTCCGGCGGCGTGGACTTCATGGTTCTGCTCATGTTCTTGCTCATCGTCTCCCGCGTCTACGGGCCCATCCTCGCCCTCGTCTCGCAGCTGCCCAACCTTCTCAACCTCTCGACGAAGACCGCCCGCATCAAGGCGGTCATGGACGAGCCCGAAGCGAGGGGGTCCGCCTCGGCGGATGTGCCCGGCCACGACCTGTCCTTCCAGGGCGTCCGGTTCGGGTACGGCGACGAAGAGGTGCTCCACGGCGTAAGCTTCGTCGCGCGCGAGGGGGAAGTCACCGCGCTCGTCGGGCCGAGCGGCTCGGGCAAGTCGACCTGCGCCCAGCTGGCGGCCAAATTCTGGGAGCCCGACAGCGGCAGGGTCCTCTGCTCTGGAAAGGACATCGCCGAGTTCTCCGAGGAATCGTGGCTCGCGCACGTCTCCATAGTCTTCCAGGACGTGGTCCTTTTCGACGACACGGTTGCGAACAATATTCGCATCGGCCGCGAAGGCGCCTCCGACGAAGAGGTGGCCGAGGCTGCAAGGGCGGCGCACTGCCTGGAGTTCATCGAGAGGCTTCCCCAGGGGTTCGACACGGTGCTGGGCGAGAACGGCGCCTCCCTCTCGGGCGGGGAGCGCCAACGCCTCTCCATTGCGAGGGCTCTCCTGAAAGACGCGCCCGTGGTGCTCCTCGACGAGGCGACCGCCTCGCTCGACCCCGAGAACGAGACGCTTATCCAGAGAGCGGTCGGAACCCTGTGCGCAGGCAAAACGGTGATCGTCATCGCCCATCGACTGAGGACCGTCGCCAATGCGGACAAGATCGTCGTCCTAGACAGCGGGCGCGTGGCGGAGGAGGGGAACCACAAGACGCTGCTCGCCGAGGACGGGCTGTACGCGAGGCTGTGGAGGCTCCAGCAGGAAAGCTCGTCGTGGACCGTTCCCGCCGACAGGGGCGATGCCGCCGATGTCCCGACGGGCAGATGAGCGGATGGGCGGGCGAGAATCCTCCGAGGACTACCTCGAGGCCATCCTCGTGATCCGCCGCCTGCGCGGGTCGTGCCGCAACGTGGACATCGCCGAGCGCATGGGCGTCGCCAAGCCGAGCGTCACCAAGGCGCTCGGCAACCTGGCGCGCAGGGGCCTCGCCGAGGTGGTCGGCCGCGACGTGCGGCTGACCGAGGAGGGCGGGCGCCTCGCCGAGGCCACCCTCGACAAGCACCGCTTCTTCGAGCGGCTGCTCGTCGAGTCAGGCGTGGACGCCGAGACCGCCTCGGCGGAGGCCTGCCGCATGGAGCACTGCCTGTCAGAGGACTCCTACAGACGTTTCGCGGCCTATCTCGGGAGCCGACGAGACGAGGGCGATGGCGGGTAAACGGAGGGCGGCTTGCAGGCCAGACTGGGCGACTGGCTCAGTTTCGGATACCGCCCACTAGGCAACTCCTCGCTGAGCGAGGGGACGATATCGAGCGGCGGCGATGGCAACGAGCATCGCGCCATCGCCGCCAAGCCCCGCGACGCCGAGGTGCAGCGTCTGCCGCTCCGGAAGGAGCAGACGCATGGCAGTCGAATCAGCAGGATGCCCGTACGTCAAGATCCCCGTGCCGATACAGGACACGTACTCGGTGGCGGAGATAGCGATACTCTTACGTGTGAGCAGGAACGCGGTCTACGAATGGAGCCTCCTCGAGGACGACCCCCTGCCACTGAGGAGGATGATGGGCAGAAAGAGGGGGCGCTTCGCGTTCAGGGACGAGCTCCTCGAGTGGAGCAAACGGCACGCGACGTGATTGTAGTCAGACAGAACCTTTCAGGACGCCCCGCTTCGATTCGAGTAGAGATAGTTCCCGCCCAAATTAACTAGGCGGTTCATCGAGGCTCCTCCGTCTATCAAGCCAAGGCCGCTTCTACTGAGATATCATGAGCATAAGAGTTGACAGTGACTAACTTTGGTGGCAGAATTCCCAACACGAAAGATAGCTAAGTTATTATTGGAGGGAGGTGACTGCAGTGAGCAACGGCAACTACCAGGAGACGCACGAGCGCATCTTGAAGAGCGGCCTTGCGGCGTTTCTGGAAGAGGGGTTCGAGAAGGCGAACCTGCGCAGGATCTGCAAGGCTGCCGGCGTGACCACCGGGGCGTTCTACAAGCATTTCAAAGACAAGGAGGCGCTCTTCTCGGAGCTGGTCGAGCCGCTGGCGAGCATGATTCGCAAAGCTTACGCCCAAGGCGAGAAGCGAGGTTTCGCCGGGTACGACGAAGGGAAGCCCGTGACCCCGGAGCAGGTGCGCGCCGCGCTCGAGGCCAAGGCGGCGGGGACGCTCGCGACCACGGCGATGCTGTACTCCCATCGCGACATCTACGAGCTCCTTGTGTTCCGCTCCTACGGCACCCCCTACGAGCACTTCCTTGACTGGCTCGTCGACGAGGAGGACAGGACCACCCTCCGCGTTCTCGAGCTGATCCACGGCGCAGAGAAGGCTCGAACCGTCATCTCGAAAGAGTCTCTCCACATCGTCAACCACGCGTTCTACAGCGCCCTTTCCGAGAATATCATCCACGCGAAGAGCGTCGAGGAGCTCAACGCGACGACCGAGGTCATTTCAACGTTCTTCAATGCGGGCTGGGAGAAATATCGCACGCTTTGACGGCTCTTTCTTTTTTTGCGTCAAAGATAACTAAGTCATTATTAACCGAAACTATACTTGAGGTGGTGCCCATGGCAGAGACAAGCGAACAAGACCGGCAACGGGATGAAGCGGGGCGGGAGGCTATCAGGCGCCTGTCTTGCCCCGTCAAGGGACGCGTCATGCTGGCGCAGGCGTTCACGGTGCTCTCGGCGCTTTTATCCTTTGCCCCGTATTTGGCTTTGGTATGGCTGGGAGACCTATTTCTGGCGGGGGAAGGCCCGCTCGCGCAGGCCGATGCCTCCAAGGTGCACGAAATTGCCCTCCTCCTCGTCATGGCGTTCCTCTCGCAGCTGTTCTTTCGCGCTCTTGCGCTCATCATCACGCATTTTGCCGATATGAAACTGCGCTACGTCATTCGCAAGGGTATCGTTGAGCGGTTGAGCCGCGCGCCTCTTGCTTGGTTTAGCGCTACGGAATCCGGCAAGGTCAGAAGCGCTGTGCAGGATGACACGAAGACGGTCCACACCGTCATCGCACACGGACCGGTCGACCGTCTTAACGGCGTTTTGCAGCCGATGGTTCTTCTGGCTTTCATGTTCTGGATCAATTGGCGCTTGGCGCTCATCGGCATCGCCACGATCCCCTTCTATTTCCTGCTGCAGGCGCTCTCTATGAAGGATATGGGACCGAAAACCGCCGAGATGAACGGGCACCTTGCACAAGTGTCCTCGACGATGGTCGAGCTCGTGTCCGGCATCAAGGTGGTCAAAGCGTTCGGAAAAACAGGAGAGGCGCATCGTAATTACGCGGACGCCGCATCGGCATTCTCGCAGTCGTACTGGGACTGGTGCGCCCCGCTCATCGGGCTTTGCTCGATTGCCGGCGAGCTCATCTCCTCCCCCTTGCTGCTGCTGATCAACCTCTGCGGCGGCGCGCTTGTCATGGGGGCAGGGTTGGCCAGCCTCCCCCAGGTTCTCGCGTGCGCGCTGATAGCCATCGTGCTTCCGACCGCCATCAGCGCTGTCGCCAACAGCACGTGGTCGTACCAGATGGCCGGCGCTGCCGCAGTCAGGCTGTGCGAGATTCTGGACACGCCGTCGATTCCCGAGCCGAAAACCCCAAAGAAGCCCGACGGGGTCGTCGTTGAGGTGAACGACGTATCGTACTCCTACGGCGATACCCAGGCCTTGCGCGGTGTCAGTCTTGTCCTTAATCCCGGTACCACGACGGCGCTCATCGGCCCGTCAGGCTCGGGTAAATCGACGCTCGCCACACTCATTGCACGCTTCGACGACCCGGAAAGCGGCTCCATCCGTCTCGGCGGCGTCGATCTGAGAGACATCTCCTCCCGTGACCTCTACAACACGGTTTCGTTCGTGCTCCAGGACCCGATGCTGATCAACGCCTCCATCGGAAGAAACATTTCTTTAGCTAAGCCGGAGGCTTCCCTGGAGGAGATTCGGGAGGCTGCCCGTACGGCGCAGATCGACGATTTCATCATGTCGCTGCCCAAGGGATACGACAGCGTTTTGGGAACGGACTGCTCGCTCTCAGGCGGCGAGAGCCAGCGCGTGAGTATAGCGCGTGCCCTTTTAGCCGACACGCCGATCCTCATCATGGATGAGGCCACCGCTTTTGCCGACCCAGATTCGGAGCTCGAGATCCAGAAAGCACTAAGTTCCTTGGTCGAAGGCCGAACGGTTCTGGCCATCGCCCACCGGCTCAACGCAATCCTAGGCGCCGATCAAATTGCCGTGTTGGAAGAAGGTAAGATCGTCGCCCTTGGAACGCATGCGGAGATTCAAGACAACGAGCATTATCAGGCGCTTCTCAAGCAAGGAGGCCTCTGCGGCAGTGAAGAAGAGGGCGATGCAGATGAGTAATTCCAAACGCTTCTTACCGAGACTTCGTCGTTATATGGACGAGGGTGATAGGCGCCAGCACCGTTTGGGAACTTTGCTCTACGCCCTTTCCGGCGTGATGTGCGGCATCGGTCTCGCCATCATGATGCCGGCGACCATGGCTCTCCAGTCCGGCGACCCCCAATGGGGCTTGACGTTTTGGGGCTGGGCAGTCGCGCTTGCGGCGGTGACAGTCGTCGGCTCAACAGCCTCGTTCTTCGGTACCAAGCTCAGCTATGCAGCGGGGTTAGGCTTCATGCGCAATATGCAGGTGGTCATCGGGAACAAGGTGTCGCGTTTGCCACTTGGCTGGTTTAAGGCGGATAGTGCCGGAAGGCTTTCGCGCATGGTTACGCAGGAAATGATCTCGACCGGACAGGCCGCTGCTCTTTATGTTGGCCAGCTTATAAAAAACGCTGCCGCCGCAATCGTGTTCTGTGCTGCCGTGTGGCTTTGGAGCTGGCAAATTGGAATCATGCTGACGCTTTCCATCCCAATCCTTTTCCTTCTTCTGCGCGTTTCACAGGCATGCGTCGGAAAAGGAAACGGGTTAGAGGATTCCGCCGAGCGGGACATCGCCGCGAGGATAGTCGAGTTCGCACGATGCCAGGGAGCCCTGCGCGCCTGCCGTGCGGGTGCCGACTATGCGGAGCTTGAGGATAGTTTCGTAGAAGGCAGAAAGCGGTCGGTCCGCGGCCTGTGGTGGAGCGCCCTCGGCGAAATCCTTTCCGGGGCGAGCGTGCAGATGCTCGTTGTGAGCATGATCATCGCGGTGAGCTACTTGGGTGCAAGCGGAAGCATCGGGGCGCTTGAAACAGTGGTCATGATCGGCGTCGCACTAAGGTTCACCACGCTCCTCAACGAGATCGCCTCAGCCCTATTCGGGATGGAGGACCGTCGGGCAATGCTCGACGGCATGGACGAGGTCGTCGAAGCGGCCGAGCTGCCGGTTGTGGACGCGTCGAAAGCTTGTCCGACCGACGCAAGCGTCCGGATGGGAGAGGTTCGCTTTTCCTACGTGAAGGAGAAGCCAATCCTTCGTGGAGTCGATCTCGACGTTCCGGAAGGCAGCATGGTCGCCATCGTGGGCCCGTCTGGCTGCGGCAAGACGACCATGCTCAAGCTAATCGCGCGTTTTTACGACGTCGACGACGGAGCGGTCAGGATCGGCGGCGTAGACGTCCGCGATATGACGACAGAGGATCTTTTCGCTCGGGTGTCTTTCGTTTTCCAGGACGTCTATCTCTTTAACGACACGCTGCGAAACAACGTCCTTATGGCGAACCCGGATGCTTCGGAGGAGCAGCTTCGCGCGGTCGCTGACCTTGCCGGGGTGACGGAGGTCGTCGAGCGCCTTCCTGAGGGCTGGGAGACGCTGTGCGGCGAAGGGGGTCGCTCGCTTTCCGGCGGCGAGCGGCAGCGCGTTTCCATAGCCCGCGCGCTTCTCAAGCAAGCCCCCATCGTGCTCCTGGACGAGGCGACGTCGGCTCTCGATGCGGAAAACGAGAAGAACGTCGTTCGCTCAATAGAGACGCTCAAACGGCGCTCCACGCTCATCGTGGTCGCGCACAAGCTCGAAACCGTGCGCATGGCGGACAAGATCGTGGTCATGGATAGCTCGGGCAAGGTTGCGGAGACAGGGACGCACAACGAGCTGATCGCCCTCGAAGGAGAATACAAAGACTTCTGGGACAAGCGCAACGCGAGCTCCCAGTGGCAATTGGTCTAGCAAACAGAGCAAAAGGAGGCTCACATGAAACTGAAGGACATCGCGACAATAGCGGTACTGGGAGTGATCGGATTCGCCCTCGGGATGGGCGTCGGCATGATAACAGGCATGTTCGGCGCGCTTTCCATGTACGTCTCGGCGGGATTCGCGGCCTTCTTCGTCGGTCCCGTTTACACCATCATGGCGCGCAAGGTGCAAAAACGGGGGACGGCCTTCTGCTTCTGGTTGATCTACGGCGTGCTCTACGCGATCATGGGCTTCGCCGTCGCGACGCCCCTGTGCCTGATCGCGGGCATCGTCGCAGAGATCATCGCCGGCGACTACGGAAACAAGAAGAGGGTGTGGCTGTCGTTTTCGGCATCGATGTTCATCTACTCGATGCACATGATAGTGTTCGTGCTCGTTCTGGGATCCGATGGGCTGGCGACTTTCGTCGAGAGCATCTCGCTTGAACAGGCGCAGCAGATGGTGGCGATGTACACGGTCGATATGATGGTCATCTGCGTGCTGATCAATATTGTGACCGAGCTTCTGGCCGGGCGTTTCGGAATGTTCATCAACGACAAGTTCTTCGAAAAGGGCGCGAAGGAAAGCAGGCTGGGTTGATGGGGCGAACGGGTCTGCTCGACAGCGGGCGCGAGGGGCATCTGCACCCGCTGACGCTCTTCGCGCTGACGCTTCTGGCGCTCATCCAAGCGTTTCTCGCCAATCAGCTGGTATATGCCCTCGTTCTGGCGCTGTCGTTTCTCGTCCTTTTGGACGTCTCGCCGGCGTCCTTCTTGAGGCAGCTCGCGCTCTTTGCGGTGGCATGCGGGGTCGTGCAGCTGATCCTGCATGTCGACATCGGCTATGTCACGAGCATCTTCCTGGGCGTGGCGGTTTTGGTGGTGAGGGTCTTCCCCGTCGTCAACATCGGTTGCGCCCTCATGATGACGAGCTCCTCGAAGCTTCTGGCGAGCATGCGCAAGCTGCACGTTCCGAACAGAGCCGCAGTCGGCGCAGTCATAGGGTTGCGCTTCCTCGACGAGATGGGCGATCGCGTGAAGGAGATAAAGCGCGGGATGCGGGTTCGCGGGCTGCGCCCGAGCCCGCTTCGTCCCGTGCACGCCTTCGAGCTCTACTTCGTTCCCCTTGTGTACAAGTGCCTGCACGTGAGCGAGACGCTCGTCTCCTCCGTGATTTCGAAAGGAATCGAAGCGAATTGCGAAAAGACGAGCTACCGAAGTCTCTCCTTCGGTCTGCTTGACGGAGCCGCCTTGGGCGTCGGAGTCGTTCTCTTGGGGGTCGCGGTATGGATGTGATTGACGTCGACATTCGGTCTTTCTCATACAAGGGAGAAGATCTCGCGGCATTGAAGAACGTGCGGTTTTCGGTGGAGCGCGGCGAGCTCGTCGTACTCACCGGCAACTCCGGGTGCGGGAAGACCACTCTCCTGCGCGCCATGAACGGTTTGATTCCCGATCAGTACGAAGGCGAGCTCGATGGGAGAATCGAGCTTCTCGGGAAAAGCCTGGGAGAGTTCTCCTCCGGCGAGCTCGCCCGCACGATCGGCAACGTGTTCCAGAATCCGACCGATCAGTTCTTCACCCGCAAGGCGGCCGACGAGGTGGCCCTCGTCGGCGAGAATCTGGGCATGCCTCGCGAGGAGCTGATCGAAAGGGTCGAGTCGGCTTTCGAGAGCATGAAAATCGCGCATCTGGCGGGCAAGGACCTCATAGGCCTCTCGGGAGGAGAGAAGCAGCGCGTCGCCATAGCCTCGACGCTCGTCTACGACACCCAGGTGATTTTCTTCGACGAGCCGTCCGCCAGCCTCGACCACGAAGGGATAGAGGACTTTCGCCGAATCCTCGCCGATTTGAAGGCCCTCGGCAAGACCGTCGTCATCGCCGAGCACAGGCTTTACTTTCTGGCGGATCTCTACGACAGGCTCCACGTCATGGCGGGCGGCCAAATCGTCGATTCGTTCGCAGCGGGTCGGCTTCGCGCGGAGGATTGCGCGCGCTATGGACTTCGCGCGCTCGATCTACACGGCCTGAACCCGGAAAACCACCGTCAGCTCGGGGCGGAGGTCGCTTCAATGAAAGGCGTTTCGGTCTCCGCAGGCGGGCGAGCCCTGATCGGGCCCTTGACGCTCTCTTTGCGAGAGGGCGAGGTTATGGGCGTCCTTGGGGCAAACGGAGTCGGAAAGAGCACGCTCGCCCGGGCGATGTGCGGCCTTGCGGGCGGTCGACAGGCCTTCTCGTGGGGAGTTCGGCCTCGGCAGAGGCTTCGCCGATCGTACTACATGATGCAAGACGTCGATTACCAATTGTTCTTCGACACGGTGGAAAACGAAATCCTGACCGACCAGAAAAGCATCGACGACAACCGTCTCAACGAGGTGGCGCGTATCGTCAAGGCCATCGACCTATGGGACAAGAGGACCGAGCATCCGCAAAACCTATCAGGAGGCCAGAAGCAGCGTTTGGCGCTGGCTTGCGCCTTTCTGAGCAGCAAGGAGATTGTCGTTCTGGATGAGCCGACATCGGGACTCGACTTCATGCACATGGCGAGGATTGCCGGGCTCATCGAGGAGCTTGCCAAAGGCCGTCCCGTGGCCGTCATCACCCATGACCTTGAGTTCCTGTTCAAGGTCTGCACTTCGGCTCTGATGGTGGGGCGAGACGGCTGCGAGAAGGTCGACCTGCGGGCGCCCGGATCCAGCAAAAGCGTCCTTAGGTTCATGGGGTGCGTTCGCTAGTTGTCTTCACTCGACGTAGCGGAAGCCGATTCCACGTCCCTTCCCGGATGGCAGAAGAGGCGTGCCGCATGGAGCAGTGCATCTACGGATTCTTTCGAGAACCCCTCCTCCTGCCTGGAGCGGATCGAGGATTCTCTTCGATGAGGGATCGGCATCGCCAATCGGCCGGCCCCATCGTCTTCGCCGATGCGGGGTCGGCTCGTGCGGCGGACTGTTCGCGAAGCCGTGTCGCCTGCAGGGACTAGGCGAACGAGAGGATGATTTGAATGAGGGATGAAGCCGATGCGAGCCGCGGCTCACGGAGCAGGGCGACAACCAAGTCGTCCGAAGACTACCTCGAGGCCATCCTCGTGATCCGCCGCCTGCGCGGGTCGTGCCGCAACGTGGACATCGCCGAGCGCCTGGGCTTCTCGAAGGCGAGCGTCACCAAGGCGCTCGGCAACCTGGCTCGTAAGGGCCTTGTCGAGGTGGTCGATCACGACGTTCGCTTGACCGCAGCTGGAAAGCACCTTGCCGAGGAGACGCTATCTAAACACCGCTTCTTCGAGCGTCTGCTCGCCAACGCCGGGGTGAATGCGGAAGTTGCCTCCAAAGAGGTATGCCGCATGGAGCACTGCATCTCCACGGATTCTTTCGAGAAGCTCTCCTCCCACCTAGGGCGGATTCAGGATTCCCTTCGATAAGGGATCAGCATCACCAAGCGACCGGCCTCATCGCCTTCGGCAATGCGGAGTCGGCTTATCTTTCATGATAGCCCCGATTCATCTGGTGAGTTCCCCTACCAGCAAAGCGGCCCTCCGAATTGGACGGGGCCGCTTTGCTATGTCGTTCTCTTCTTCCTTGTCAGGTCCCCACCTCATCATCTCGATTATCTGCGGCCAAGGCCTTCAAGTTGCAGGACGCATCCCGAAAATCAAGGCACATAAAGCAAAACTACTACCTGGGTGGCGCTTGCGGCGGATTGCGCAGATTTCGTCAACGAATGACATGCAGGGACTTAGCGGGACAAGCCCGCTTTTCCCGTTTTGACCCCATTCGACTCCGGCTCGAACATGACCGAAAGGACTTTATTGGAGCTATCGGTGCTCGAAACGCTTTAAGAGCGCCTTGTGGAGACGAAAGGAAACCCATGGACGTATCGGAAGACGGCATCAGAGGCCTTCGGCGATTCGGAGGATCGAGCCAATCGCTGTCCGACCTCGTTGATGCGGAGGAAGTGTCCCGGCATCTCGGAATAACGCCCAGAAGGGTGCTGTCGATGGCCCGCAAGGGCTCGATTCCCTGCGTGAGGCTCAGCGCGAAGACCATTCGCTTCGATATCGAAGCTGTCGACCGGGCCCTTGGAAGGCGGTAGGCATGCTGACGGCGCTCTTGCGCGCGCTGCCGCGTTCCGCCGCCTTCGGAAGGAGCACTCGATATGATTTCTGATAGAAAAACATCTGGCGTCTTCGTCAAGACGCCCGTCCTTGTCCAGGACACGTATTCGGTCGAGGAGATTGCAATTCTGTTCCGCGTAAGCCGAAACAGCGTCTACGAGTGGCACAAGCGCGAGGACGACCCCCTGCCTTTGAGGCGCATGAACGGCAAGAAGCGCGGGTTCTTCGCCTATCGCGACGAGCTCCTCGAGTGGAGCAAGCGCAATGCGGTCTAGGGACGCGGGGAACGACCGGCATGGCGGAGCGTAGCGACGAGGCTTTCATCATCGTAAGGGAGTTCATGACGAGGGGGCTCGGCCTCACAGGCCTCCCCCTCCTTGTGTACGCCCGGATCTACGGCTTCTGCGAAAGCGGATCCCCCTACTTCGAGAGCAAGGCGCATCTGGGCAAGATTCTCGGAGTCGACACGCGAAGCGTTGTCCGAGCGGTGAGGAAGCTCGAGGAGGTGGGCCTTGTGTTCGAGGTAGGCCGCCAAGAGCTTTCCAAAGGGAGGGAGACGAAGGTCTACCGCATAGACTTCGAGGCGGCCCGAAGGGCGAAGGGGGCAATCGAGGGGGCCGGCCAGTCGACGCATGGCGAAATGCCATCGGATGACCGCGGGCCGCGCCCGTGCCGCCTTCTGCATGACCAGACGCCATGCCGACCCCTGACGCCTTGCCAGCTAATAACAAAGACGGAAAACAAAGATTACAGATAGGACGTGCCATGGGCGAATCGAAGCCGACGCATTCGGAGGCTTGCTGCGAATACTGCGGGCGCCCCCTCGCTCCATGCGTGGTCGAGTTCGGCGCCAGGCGGATCGTCGCGGGGTTCCGCGAATGCGACTGCGAGGGCGCACGCGGGCAAAGGGCGCGAGCCGAGAGGATGGAAGCCGCGAAGAGGGAAGCGCGCCTGGCCGAGCGCCGCAAGCGCGCGGGGATCCCGAAGCGGTTCCTCGGCGCGACCGTCCAGCACCAGGACCTCATCGACTACCTCGAGTCGTTCGAGGGCAGCGCAGGGCGAGGCCTCTACATATACGGCTCGGTCGGAAGGGGGAAAGCTATTCAGCCGCAGCCTTGGCGAACGCCTTCGTGGACGCCGGCTACCGCACGGTGTTCACAACGGCATCGGCGATGCTCGAGAGGATCAAGGCGAGCTTCTCGGGGAACGGGGAGACCGATTCGGTCATTTCCAGATACGCTGCATGCGACGTCCTCGTCCTCGACGACCTCGGCAAAGAGGATGCCAAGGAGTGGTCCTCGAACATGATGTTCCTTGTGATAAACGCCCGATACGAAAACATGAGGCCGACCATCTTCACCTCGAACTACTCGCCCCAGGCGCTATCGAAAAGGCTTGGAAGGAAGGGAGAGACGGAGACCGCCGAGGCTATCGCGAGCCGGCTCTCGGAGACCACCATCCCCATCCACCTCACGGGGCCGGATATGAGGATTGCGTCAAGGATGTGACCGACGGGACTTGCCGGGACGACGGCGCCTTCTCCCGCCGACGCCATCGGCGAGTCTGTGAGTAAATCGCGACAAGAATCGAGGGCAGTCGGCGTGCGGATGGCAGCCGACTCCGGAAGGCGATGGAGGAACGATGACGGGCAGGTTGAAGGAAGCCGACGAGAGAACCAAGCGGGAGCTCGCCGACAAATGCCAGGAGAACGGCTGGCTCAGGCGGGGCGGATACCCCTGGCAAGACGACCCCTACCTCGAGGAATACCCCTACGAGTTCGCGAAGGCCGGCAGCGTGGAAGAGCTGCGCGGCTTCTTCGCGCACGGAAACTGGGCGCTGCGCCAGGGGATCGTGTACGAGGATCTCGCCTTCGTGCAGCAGGTCGACGGCGGCGACGAGTGGTGGACGCTGAAGCGCACCGACTCCGGCTGGCTCGCCTTCGAGAGTTGGTCCTTCGGCCGCATCGTGCAGGAGCCCGAGAGGTTCTCACATGCGATAGAGTGCATGCATCGCGCAACTCCAGAGCAGTGCAAGCGCCTCGAGTACATGGAGGCGGTTCCGAGCATCGAGGATGCCGCCAGACGCGCACGCGATTCCATCCAGCAACTGAACAAAACGGCGATGACGCCCACGCGCGGCGCGCGGGCGGAGCTTCGCTGAACACACTTACGAAGGCGGGTTCACCCCGCCTTCTCTGTTTTCGGAAAGCGACTGGGACAGTCTGTCCCACCAAGAGGAAGGGACAAGAAGCATGACAAACGACTTCGGCGACGACTCCGGAGAGAAACTCGTCGACTGGATGATCCGCATAGGTCAGGATGCCGGCGAGGCGGCCATGATGGCCAGCGGCGAGCGGCTCGCATCGGCATTCAGGCGCGCCCGCGGCGAAGACGCAATCGAAGGCGGGGCCGAACCTGGCCGCAGCGTGGCCGAGTGGGCAAAGCTCGACCTGTCCGAATTCACAGCGCTTCCCGAGTACGAGACCATCCGCCAGGCCATCGACGAGAAACTCTCGCGCGAGGGCATCCGACACGAGTTCGCGCCCATGCCGGAGGGCGAGCATCTCGTCTTCATGGTCGAGGATGCGCCCGCAGTGAACGAGGCTTTCAAGGACCTCGAGAAGACCACGCGCGCATCCGCCCAGCGCGCGGGAAAGGAACTCTCGCAGATGCGCGAGCGTATCAAGGGCGAACCCATCGCGGAGAAGGCGGCGCGCGCCAGGGAGGCGTCATCCCGACTGGAGGCCGCCAAGGGAAAGTCGCGCGAGATGTCGCGCGGCGTCGAGACGAGGGCGAAATGAGGCCGCTTGCGCAGGCGCTCGCGGCGGGTGCCGCAAGCGCCGCCTGCTTCTGCGCCGGAGACGCGCTCGCGGCTGCGGCCGCCGCGTCGGGGTTCCCCGCATGCGACGCCCCAGTCCTGCTGTCGGCGATTCCCGAAACGGGGCTCGCGGCGGAGCCCATGGCGCTTGCCGTGGGCCTCATGGCCGCATGCATACCCTGGGCGGTCTGGGCGCGCAGCCTCGTGCGCGCGGGCACGTACCGCCAGGGCGAGGAGCACGGCTCCGCCCGCTGGGGAACCCTCAAGGAGGGACGAGCGTTCATGGACAGGAAAGACAAGGCGAACAACATCCTGCTCTCGAGGGACTTCGCGCTCGCGCTCAAGCCGAAGCGCTTCGACCTCAAGCACGACCGAAACCGCAACGTCTGCGTGCTCGGCGGCCCCGGATCGGGCAAGACGCGCTACTACGTCAAGCCCAACCTCATGCAGGCAAACGCCGACTTCCTCGTCACCGATCCCAAGGGAACCCTCCTCGGCGATGTCGGCTGGATGCTCGAGGACGCCGGATACGACATACGCACCTTCGACACGACCGACTTCTCCCGCTCGATGCACTACAACCCGCTTTCATACGTGAAGGACCAGGCCGACATCCTCGTCTTCGTGGAGTGCCTGATCAAGAACACCACGCCCGACGACCGCAAGGGGTCGGACCCCTTCTGGGAGAACTCCGAGCGCCTGCTCTACACGGCGCTGGTGGCCTACCTCGTCTACCACGCGCGACCCGAGGAGAGGGACCTCAACTCCCTCATGCTGCTACTGAGCCTCGCGGAGGCGCGCGAGGAGGACGAGTCCTACATGAGCCCGCTCGACCTCATATTCGAGGAGCTCGAGACGGGCATGCGCTTCATGGAGCGCGGGCGCGGGCGCGAGGCGCGGGAAGAGCGCCCCTTCGACGACGGGGGCGACTGGGGCTGGGTCCGCATCGCCGAGCCCCGCGACCCGGAGGAGGACTTCGCGCTGTCAAACTACCGCGCCTTCAAGGTGGCGGCCGGGAAGACCCTGAAGTCGATCATCATTAGCTGCAACGTGCGCTTGAAGCCCCTTTCGGTCGATGCGGTCTCCGATCTCGTCGCATACGACGAGATGGCGCTCGACTCTCTCGGCTCGGGAGAGGGCAGCCACGCCATCTTCGCGAGCATGTCGGACTCGGACTCGACTTTCGACTTCCTCTTCGCGCTGCTCATGTGGCAGGCCACGAGCGTGCTCTACAAGACGGCTCTCGCTCGCTTCGGGGGCTCGCTCAAGCGCCCCGTGCACTTCCTGCTCGACGAGTTCGGCAACATCGGCACGGTGCCCGACTTCGAGCGCGTCATCGCCACGGCCCGCTCGCGCAACGTGAGCTTCAGCATCATCCTGCAGTCGGCCAGCCAGCTCGAGCGCGCCTACAAGAAGGAGGGCGCGAAGACCATCCTGGACTGCTGCGACACCGTGGTGTTTCTCGGCGGCAAGTCCACCGAGACGAACGAGATGGTCTCGAAGATGATCGGCAAGCAGACCGTGAAGGTGCTCACGGAAAGCGACTCGAGGGGCGCGAACCGCTCCACCACCCAGAACTACAACGTGATCGAACGCGACCTCATGACGCCCGACGAGGTGGGAAGGCTCCCGCGCGACGAGTCGATCGTGCTCATCAGCGGGACCTACCCCCTGAAGGGCGCGAAGTACCGCATCGAGGAGCATCCCTCCTATCCCGAGGTGGACCCCGGGCATGCGGGCGCGAGGCACGAGGAGCGTTTCGACTTCAAGGAGTACCGGGAAAGGAGAGGCGGTGATGCGCCCATGAGATGAGAGATGGGACGGCGGGAGCCGACACTCCCTTGACAAGCGCGGCGCGGCCAGCTTCCACACAAGCCCGCCGCGCGCCGTCCCGGATGCAAAGGGGCGCGAGATGCGCTCCACGACCAATTGTACCAACCGGGGCGGCCGCCTCAAACCCAACCGTTGCGGCCGCCCACAAGCAAGACATGCAAAGGAGCCAAGATGCTCTCAAACATCATCGGACTCGTCTCCGGCTGCGTCACGTTCCTAGGGGGTTTCTTAATCGTCTGGGGCGCGGTGTCGCTCGGCCTCGCCATCCGAGAGCAGCAGGGAGGCGCTCAGATCGCCAGCGCGATCTCGACCATCGCTGGCGGGGCGATCATAATCGCCGCCGCCATCTACTTCGGCCAGCTCGACACGTCCTGGCTCCCCGCCTAAGGGAAGGAGGATGTGCAAATGCTATCCGTAAGGGTCCAGAAGGACATCGGCGAGTACACCGAGAAGATCGTGGGCAAGCTCTCCGCGCGCACGCTCGCGTGCCTCGCAGGCGGACTCGCCTCCGCCGTCGGAGCCGCGGCGCTCTGCCAGTTCGCCCTCGGCATCGAGGTGCGCGATGCAGCCTTGCCGGTCATGTGCGCATCCATGCCGTTCTGGCTCGCGGGGTTCTGGCGGCCCCATCACATGAAATTCGAGAAGTTCGTCCCGCTCTGGCTCGACTTCAAGCTCGAGGACCAGAGGATCCTCTACCGCTCCACACCCGTGCTCGAGGGTGCGCAGACCTCTCCCGTGCCGGGACGCCCTTCGCGAAAGGCCAAGCGCAAGGCGAAGAGGAAGGGGGCGGAGGCGAATGCTGCTGTTCGATAAGACCAATAAGAAACCCAAGGAAAAGGAGGCGGCGGCACGCAAGGGCAGGCTGCCCGTGCGCGGCGCGCATGCCCGCACGACGAGGCTCGAGGAAGAGGAGAAGAAAGTCGAGCAGGCGGCGCGCCGCAAGAGGCGCGCGCGAGCCGAGGCCAAAGACGTCCTTTCCGCGATCGGCTACGACGCCATGTACGCCGACGGGACCGCGCAGGTCGAGGAGGGCCTCTTCAGCCAGACCATCGAGTTCGGGGACATCAGCTACCAGTCCGCGCGCGAGGAGAACCAGCAGTCGGTGTTCGCGGCGATGAGCGAGCTCTACGACTACTTCGGCTCGGAGACCTCCGTGCAGCTCACCATAACCAACACTCCCATACCCGAGCGCGAGATCGGGCGCAAGCGCTTCTTCGAGAAGAGCGACCCGCGCGTCGACGAGTACGTCGAGGAGTACAACCGCATCCTCAACGACAAGATGCGCGAGGGGGTCTCCAACCTCGTGCGCCACCGCTATCTCACCTTCCTCGTGGGGGCGGACGACCTCGATGCCGCAGCGCCCAGGCTCGCCCGAGCCCGCGGCGACTGCATGCAGACGCTCGCCCGCATCCGCTGCGAGGCGCGCATGCTCGACGGGGCAGAGCGCCTCGAGCTCGTCCAGTCACAGCTGCGGCCGAAAGCGGAGTTCACCTTCTCGTGGGACAAACTGTCCCAGCTAAGCGGGCTTCGCACCAAGGACCTCATTGCGCCCTCGGTGCTCGACTTCAAGCCGGACGGGCGCGCCGACTGCTACCGGGCGGACGGCACCTGGTGCCGCGTGCTGGTCTTCCGCGGATTTGGCAGCGATCTCGAGGACGACTGCATCGCCAACGTCGTAGACCTGCCGATGCCGCTCAACGTCACGCTCCACATCCATCCCATGGGCAAGGCCGCCGCGGTGGCCTACGTGAAGAAGCGCATCGCCTGGATGGACAAGGAGGTCATCGACGAGCAGATGAGCGCGGTCAAGAAGGGCTACGACTTCTCCATCCTGCCTCCCGAGCTCTCGCACTCCAAGGAGGAGGCCGAAGAGCTCCTCGACCAGCTCCAGAACAAGAACCAGCGACTGTTCACCTACACGGGGCTCGTGTTCACCTACGCGGACACGGCAGAGGCCCTCGACCACCAGACCCGCCAGATCATGGCGGCGGCGCGCCAGCGCTCCATCGAGGTGGAGCCGCTTTCGTACCGCCAGCGCCAGGGCATGAACTCGATCCTGCCTTTGGGGCTCAACCACGTGGAGGTTTCGCGCTACATGACGACCGCGCAGATCGTCATACAGATGCCCTTCGCCTCCCAGGAGCTCAACCAGGAAGGCGGCGGCTACTACGGCCAGTCCAAGCAGTCGGGCAACCTCGTCATCTGCAACCGCAAGAAGCTCGCGAGCCCCATGGGGTTCGTCTGCGGCAAGCCGGGCTCGGGCAAGAGCTTCAGCGTCAAGCGCGAGATCATGAACACTATCCTGGCCTATCCCGACGACGAGGTGATCGTCTTCGACCCGGCGGGCGAGTACGCGCCGGTCGTGGAGCCCGCGGGCGGGACCTGCATACGCTTCTCGCCGGACACCGACACGTTCATGAACCCCTTCGACCTCTCCGACGTCGCCGACAAGGCCAACCAGGCGCAGCTCGCCTTCAAGATCGACGCGATACTGGCACTCTCGAGCGCGACCATGGCAGAGGGGCGCGAGGGGCTGCCCGAGGCGGACAAGTCGATCATCAGCCGCTGCGTGGAGCTTGCCTACATGCGCTGTGAGGGCAAGGGGCGCCTGCCCGTCCTCGGCGACTTCTACGAGCTGCTGCTCGAGCAGGAGGAGCCCGAGGCGCGCGACATCGCGCTTCGCTACGAGCGCTACGTGAAGGGGGCGCTTTCGTTCTTCAACCACCAGAGCAACGTGGGTTTCACCAACCGCATCACCAACGTCGACTTCAAGGACCTCTCGCAGAACATGAGGGTCTTCGGCATGCTCACGGCGCTGGAAGCGGTGCGCAACCGCATGTACGCGAACTTCGAGCGCGGCGTGACCACCTGGCTCTACATCGACGAGGTGCAGAGCCTCTTCGGGCACCCGGCGATCATCAGCTACTTCTCCAAGTTCTGGGCGGAGGGCCGCAAGTTCAACCTGATCTGCACGGGCATCACGCAGAACTCGACCTACATGCTCGAGCACGAGGACGCCCGCAACATGGTGCTGAACTCGGATTTCGTGCTCCTGCACAAGCAGAGCCACCTCGACCGCAAGAGCTGGGTCGACCTGCTGGCCCTCTCGGCCCAGGAGGAGGGCTACATCGACGACTCGATCAAGGCCGGCGAGGGCCTCCTGGTGGCGGGAGGCGTGCGCGTGCCGCTCAAGGACGACTTCCCGAAGGGCGCGCTCTACGACCTGTTCAACACCAAGCCCGAGGAGATCGCCCAGATAAAGCGCGCCCAGGCGTTCGCGCGGGCCCGGGAGGGCGGCGATGCCTGAGAGCGCGGCGACATACTCGGACGGATCGGCACGGCTCGAGGCGGCAAGCCGCGAGCAGGCGCGTGCGCTCGGGATGGACGACCGGCCAGACGCCATCTCGGCGGGGATCGTGAAAGGATCGACCGAGCGCGCGGGCGAGGTGCTCTCATCGAAGGGCGAATCTCCGGGGCGGGGCAGGGCGGACTTCGCCGAACCCTCCCCTGTCGGTGCGGGCAGGCCGAAGGTGAAATCCCGCCTCGCCGCCCAGGCCAAGGGGAACCTCAAGCGCGCGATCGCCGATGCCGCCGCGTCCGAGGCGGACGACTCCGAGGAGCTCTCCGGCATCGGACAGGCGAGCAACACCTTCCGCGGCGCACGCTCCGTCATCGCACGGCATTCCGCCTCCAAGAAGGCTACTGCCGCCTCGAAGCCTAAAGGCCCGCTGAAAGGGGCCGCAAAGCATGCCAAGGCGGGGGCCTTCGGTCAAGGCGCTGCCGCGAAGGCCCGGCATGCGGCCGTCAGCCAGGCATCTGCCGGGGCTGCGAAGGCTGCGGCATCCGCCGGCGGCAAGGGCGCGGTCGTGAGCGCGGGCTCGTCGGTTGCTGTCCCCGTGGCGGGCGTGCTCGCGGCGATCATGGCGTTTTTGCTCGCCGTGCTCGCAATCTCCCAGATCGTGAGCGCCCTTTTCGGGTTCTGGGAAAACGAGGCGTCCAAAGCCTCCCTCGAGGGGCTGCCGCCCTACATCACCTACGAGATGGTCGAGGAGGCGCTCGCGTGTCAGGAGGAGTACGGGCACCCCGCAGGATGCACGATCGCGCAGATCATCGTCGAGTCGGGGCAGGGCGACCACCTCTCGGGGCTCGCCACGCAGGACCACAACCTGTTCGGCATGAAGTGGTCGAGCTCGTATGCGCTGTGCGAGGAGGTCGCGGGGAAGAGCTCGTGGAGGACCGGCGAGGAGTACGGCGGCGAGCAGGTCACCATCACGGCGGACTTCATCAGCTTCGTCGGCGACGCGGAGTGCATCCGCTTCCGCAGCCGCGTCTTCCTGCAGGCCGATCGCTACGCGTCAAACGCGCTCATACGCGAGGCGATTGCGAACCACGACTCGGACAAGATGGCCGAGGGGCTCAAGGACGCGGGATGGGCGACGAGCTCGAGCTACGTCGAGAGCCTGAAATCCACCATGGAGACCTACAACCTCTACCGTTTCGACGGCATGAGCCTGGAGGACTTCAGGTCCGGGGCGGTCTTGGCAGATGCGATCGTCTCCGCCGCCTACAGCCAGCTCGGTGTCCCCTACGTGTGGGGCGGGACGACCCCGGGCGTCGGCCTGGACTGTAGCGGGCTCACCCAGTATTGCTACAAGCAGGCCGGCATCTCGATACCGCGCAACACCGAGGCCCAGTACGCGCAGGGAAAGAAGATCGCGCTCTCGGAGGCGCAGCCCGGCGACATCCTCTACCGCATGGGGCATGTCGGCATCTACATAGGGGGCGACCGCTACATCCACGCGCCCCATCGGGGCGAGGTCGTGAAGATCGCAAGCGGGATCTCGAGCTTCACCTGCGCCCTGTCGTATCGATAGACAAGGAGCAAGAAGATGGACAAGAAGACGAAACTGATGGCCATATGCGCCGCGGGCGCCGCAGCGATCCTGATAGGGGCAGGGCTCGCGCGTTGCGCGATAGAGCCGAGCGAACCCGAGGCCGTCGTTCCCGTAGAGGAGCGAAGCCAGAAGATAGAGAAGGCGGACGAGTCGCTCGCGGGCTATGCGGGCACCACCTGGGAAAGCGAGGACGGAGCGTGCACGCTCACGCTTTCCGACTCGACGATCGTCGAGTCTGGAGAGGCCGGGGTGCAGGTGATGTACTACGAGGTGCTCTCAGAGGAGTCCGCCGACGCTGGCGTCTCGGCGCAGATATCCTTCACGCGCTCGGCGGGTGAGGCCGCCTCCCAGACACTGCTCTCCATAAGCGATGCGGGAGGCCGAAAGAGCATCTCCTGCGACGCGTTCTCGCTGTCGAAGAACTACCTCATCGCCGAAGGCTCCGATGCCGGGCTCGAGCTTGCCGCGCACCCCTCTGAGCTAAACGACCTCCTCGATGCCGAGGATCCCGAGATCGCCTCCGCCATCGCGCAGAGGGCGTCGATCGCATCCCCGACGGCGACGCTCGCCACCTGGGACGGCGAGGTCTACATCGACTGCAACGAGGACGTCCTCACAACGTCCTTCCACCTGAACGACGCAGCATCGACGATCGTTCAGCTCTCCCTAGACCGCGCGAGCGGGGAGCTGAGCGCGCTATGAGGCGGGTGGCGACGATGATCTCAGACAGGCGCTTCCGCATCGCGTTCGCCTCCACCTTGCTCTTCGCGACGCTCATGCTCGTCCCGGCGTCTCCCGCCTACGCGAGCATCGCCGACGACGTGAACGCATGGCTCGCCGGGCTTCTGCGGGATGCGTGCAATTGGATGTTCACCAACCAGGTGGCGGTGCTCTCGAGCATCGGCTACGAGGGCATCATCGGCGCGGACTTCTCGCAGATGCTCACGACCGCAGGAGATGTCTCCATGTACGACATCGCGCGAGGGGTCTGGGACGCCGCAGTGCTTCCCATCGGATGCGGGGTGCTCGGGCTGGTGTTCACGGTGAAGCTCATCCAGATAAGCCAGCGCATGGACGGCAACGCCTCCTTCCCCGGCGTGAAGGAGGTCGTCTTCCTGCTGGTCTTCTTCGCGGTGTTCCTGTTCCTCATACAGAACAGCTTCGAGCTCATGGAGGCGATCTACTCGGTGGTGGGGCTCGCCATCGACCGCACGATGGCGCTTTTCGGCGCGGGCGGCGCGATGGACCTCTCTGCCGTGAGCGTGGTGACCGAAGACGACGACGTTCCGGCCCTCATCGCGCTGCTCCTGGTATCCGTCATCAGCTGGGTCGTGGTGCTCGGGGCCTACATCGTGGCGCTCGTCGTGTGCTGGGCGCGCGCCATCCAGCTCTACGTCATGGCGGCGTTCGGCCCGATCCCGCTCTCGCTCATGGCGCTCGACGACACGCGCCAGATAGGCATCGGCTACCTGAAGAACTTCACCGCGGTGTGCCTGGCGGGGCTCATCATCCTGATCCTGCTCGTCGCCTTCCCGCTCATCTTGGGAGGCCTCACCGGGGCGAGCACCTCGACGGGCACCCCCATCGACGGCATAGCGACGGGGCTCACCTACGCGCTGCAGTACCTGGCGATGTGCGTGCTGCTCATACTCTCCCTCGTCAAGAGCGGTGCATGGGCGCGCGACATCGTCTCGGGAATCTGATCCGGGAACTGACGTTTTGAAAGGGGGTGGTCGCCTTGGATGGCTGAGACCGAAACCGAAGGCAAGGCAATCAGGCGGGGCTTCCACAACTACGCCCGCCTAAAGGATGCAAAGAAAGGGGCATGAAATGCCTGAGAAGAAGAACACCTACCTCACGCTCCACAAGAACTTCGTGCGGACCGACATCGAGTACACCGACCGGGAGACCGGAGAGGTACGCACCTTCAACTCCGTGACGCTGCCGAAGGGCACGGTGGTCGACGGGGTTGACGTGAGCTACTACCAGTTCAGCCCGATGTTCGTAAACGAATCCCGCTACCGCGGCGAGAACTACCGCGACATCCCGCTTCTGACGGATCGCGAGGTGTGGCTCAAGAAAAGCGTGCTCGACGAGGACGGCCAGCCGGTGCTCGACGAGCGAGGAAAGCCCGCCAAGGACATCGTGCGCGTCATGCCGGCGCAGATCAAGGAGGCGCTCGACCGCAACCGCAGCGAGTACCTGCAGAGCCTCTCCGAGAAGGCGCGCGGCGCGCGCGAGGGCTCGGAGCGCCTGGGAAACGGCGATAGGCGCGCCGCCCAGAGCCGCGAGAGCATCGCGATGTAGGAGGAGGTGCGCGAGAAATGAAAGAGAAGACGATGGAGAGGATAACCTCCTCGAAAATCGTGCGGGTCGCCATGGCGATGGCGCTCGTGCTGTCCGTCGCCATCGTCCCGACCAAGGCATATGCCTCCGGGAACGTGAACGTCTCGATCGGCAAGAGCATCCCCTATGCCGGATACGAGACGACCCAGATGAGCGCCAACGGCAACGACGCCTACTGCATCGAGCCGTCGCGCTCCACGCCCGATGCGGGAACCTATCCGACGAGTGAGGCGGGAGATCTGGCGGCGGCCATGTGGTTCTCCTATGGGGCACCCGGCTTCGACGCGTCCATGTGGCCCAGCTCCTGGTACGACGGAAGCGGCATGGACGAGGACAAGTACCGCGTGGCGAGCCACATCCTGCTCTCGTACGCCAACCTGGGATCTGCCGCCGAGGCGACCTACGGCACGAGCGCCGAGTTCGCCTCCTGGGCGGAGCGCGAGATCGCGGGCGACGTGTGGAGCCAGGTCAACGCACGTGCGAACGAGGTCTCCACGGGATTCTCGGCCATCAGGATCCATGCGGGATCAGACGCCCAGACGCTCGCCAGCTTCACGTGGGAGCGCGGCGGCGTGAAGATCGCCAAGGTCGATGCGCAAGCCGGCGCAGGCGAGCAGGGCGACGCCTCGCTCGAGGGCGCCGAGTTCGCCATCGTCAACGCATCGGGGATGAACTCCTACGTGAACGGCCACAGCTACGCAGACGGCGAGACGGTCATGACCATCTCCACCTCCTGGGACGGCTCGGCCTACACCGCGCAGACCGCGAGCGACGCGCTGCCGTGCGGCACCTACCGCATCGTTGAGGCGAACGCTCCGGAAGGCTACCTTCCCTGGGAAGGCGAGCTCGGGTTCGCCATCGAGGGCGACGGCCAGGTCGTCGACCTTTCCGGCGACCCCGTGCATGACGACGCGATACGCGGCGGCGTGCAGGTGACCAAGGCCGACGCGGAGCTCGGCGAGTCCGAGGCGGTCGGCGGGAACGGGCATGCAGCAGAAGGCGTCGGCACGACGCTCTCCGGCATCGAGTTCGCCATAACGAACGCCTCCGAGAACAAGGTCCTCGTAGGCGATGCCTGGTACGAGCCGGGCGAGGTCGTCGCCGCCATCGAGACCGAGTGGGACGAGGAAATCGGCTCCTACATCGCGAAGACCGCGCCCGACGCGCTGCCCTACGGCACCTACACCATCCAGGAGACCGCGACCAACGACTCCTACCTGCTCACCGACGGCGAGCCGAAGACCTTCGAGATCCGGACCGACGGCCTTGTCGTGACGGCGGACGCGGAAGGCGGCGAGCTCACCTTCT
Organism: Adlercreutzia sp. CNCM I-6215; assembly: GCF_977072315.1. Classification (NCBI taxonomy): domain Bacteria; kingdom Bacillati; phylum Actinomycetota; class Coriobacteriia; order Eggerthellales; family Eggerthellaceae; genus Adlercreutzia; species Adlercreutzia sp. CNCM I-6215. The sequence goes on from NZ_CDRVMA010000012.1 coordinate 54,722, forward strand.
ACAACCAGGTCGTCCGCAACGACCTCAAGCTCTCCAAGAAGGCCGAGGACACCAACGCGAGCCTGCAGGTTCCCTTCGCCATCTCCAACGTGGCGACCGGCGAGACGCACGTGCTGGTCACCGACCGCAACGGCCAGGCTTCGACCGAGGCGAGCTGGAACAGGCACACCGCCAACACCAACGGAAACGACGTCCTGCTCGAAGCCGACCGCATCACGGCCGGTATGATGGACCCGTCGGCGGGCATCTGGTTCGGGCTGGGCGAGGACGGCTCGTCGGCTCCCGCCAACGACGCGCTCGGCGCGCTGCCGTACGGCCAGTACACGCTCGAGGAGCTTCCCTGCGAGGCGAACGAGGGCTACGAGCTCGTGACCAAGGCCTTCTGGATCGAGCGCGACTCCGGCGTGGCGGAGGCCGTCTGGATGACGCTCGACGACCAGGAGGGGCCGAGGATCGGAACGCGGGCAACCGAAGTGGCCGACGGTGACCAGATCGCCCAGGCAAACGAGCAGACGACGATTGTGGATACCGTCTACTACGAGAACCTCGAGTTCGGAGGCACGTACACCCTCACGGGCACGCTCATGGTCAAGTCCACCGGCGAGCCGCTGCTCGACGCCGAGGGCAATCCCGTGACCGCCACCAAGGAGTTCACGGCGAACAACACGAACGGGTCGGTGGACATCGAGTTCACCTTCGACGCGAGCCTGCTCGCGGGCGAGGACGTCGTGGCCTTCGAGAGCCTCGTGAAGGATAGCATCGAGGTAGCAGTCCACGCAGATATCGAGGACGAGGGCCAGACGGTCCATTTCGTCGACATCGGCACCACGGCGGCCGACGCCGCCGACGGCGACAAGCTCGTGACGGGCTCCGAGGTCATCATCGCTGACGAGGTGGCCTTCGAGGGTCTGACCCCTGGAGGCTCTTATACGCTCGAGGCGACGCTGATGGATGCCGAGACGGGCGAGCCGCTGAAAAGCGGCGAGGGGCTTCTCGCGACTGACGTGGCCGCGATCGTCGAGTTCACGCCCGAAGCTGCCGAGGGTACCCAGACGGTAGAGCTCTCATTCGATTCCTCCGGCCTCGGCGGTCACCGCCTGGTGGTGTTCGAGAAGCTGCTCGACGCCGAAGGCACCGTCCTCGCGGTGCACGAGGATATCGAGGACGAGGGCCAGTCCGTCACGGTCGTCGAGATCGGCACCACGCTCGTCGACGCCGCCGACGGCGACCACATGGTCGAGAACGGGACGGTCACCGTCGTGGATACCGTCGAGTACAAGGGGCTCGTCGCAGGAGAAACCTATACTGCCCACGGCACCATCATGGACAAGGCGACTGGCATGCCCCTTGAGGACTCGGAAGGCAATCCGGTGACCTCAACCGCGGAGTTCGTGGCGGAAAGTTCTGAGGGAACCGTAGAGATCACCTTCGAGTTCGATGCTTTCCAGCTCGAGGAGGGCGCCTCCCTCGTGGCGTTCGAGGAGGTGCTCGACGTGAACGGGAACGTCATCGCGGTACATCAGGACCTCGAGGACGAGGGGCAGACCGTGGTCGTCGACAACCCCGAGACTCTCGGCACCCCCTACGACAAGACGGGAGGCGACCTGCTTCCCGTATGGGTTCTGATCAGCGCCTTGATCCTCTGCGGCGGCGCTGCGGGCGCATACGCGCTTCGCGGCCGCATCCGTCGAAACGCATCAGTTGGCGAGGGATCCACTGACGAGGGTCCCGAGAAGTAGCCGGGTCCCGGTCGATCGAAGAGGGCGGGGCGGCGATGAGCCTCCCCGCCCGTCTTCCTGGAGGTTCAAGTGAGCACAAATATCAAGCAGCGATTTGCAATCATGGTGGCGGTGACAGCGCTGGTCGGTGCTGCGGCGTTGGGGTTGTGGCTCTTCAGCATCCATGACAGGGCGGCAGATGTAGACCCCTCTCCTATCTTGGCAGATGCTTCGGGAAGCGATGCGGCATCCGATGGCGCCCCGACGGTCGACTGGGAATTCTGGCTGTCGGTGAACCCCGACATCGTGGCGTGGGTGAGCGTCCCGGGGACTGATATTGACTATCCGGTGGTACAGGCGAGCGCCGACGATCCGACCTTCTACCTCGACCACGACGTCTACCGCGGCTGGAACCCCTACGGATGCCCCTACCTCGACGCCGGCTGCGCGGGGCGGGGAATCGACAGCCCGCTCGCTCTCATGTTCGGCCACCACATGAACGACGGCAGCATGTTCTCGGCATTCGCGAACTACTCGGACAGGGGGTTCGCGCAGGAGCATCAGGAGATTCTCCTGCAGACACCCGAGAGGGACATTCGCCTGAATGTCATCGCGGCGGACGTCGTGGATTCGAACGCTGAGCACAAGCGCCTGGAGTTCGCCGACGACGGAGAGCTCGGCTTTTGGCTCGAGAGGCTGCTGGCCGAAGCGGACGTCGTGCTCGACGTCGACGTTGAGGCGGATAGCGTCAAGGCGTTCTGCACCTGCAGCTACGGCAGGTGGAACGGGCACGAGAGGACGATAGTGTATGCGCGGGAGGAGGTGGTGTGATGCAATCGACCATATGCTTCTTCATCGGCATGGCGATGATGGCGTGCGCGATCGTGGGGTACGCCTGCATTCGGGTGGGCGCCATGAGCGAACGTGAGGAAATGCTCGCCGAGGGCAAGCGGGAACCCTAGGCTGCTTTCGGCAAAAAAAGGGTATGTAAAACAAGTGGTTGGAAATTGGTAAATCTCTGGTTGGTTGCTGTTGAGTCTAAATCAACTCATCCAACCATCTTTCTAACAGCTGGAGCTGCAATAATCCAACCACTTATTTAACGTCTCTATGTATCATGTCGAAGTCAATCAGCTCTAGTTGCTCTACGAACTTCTCTAGATATGAGGCGACTTCCTCGTCATTCACGAAGAGCGGCCTATCCTGCGTGAGCCTTCCTGAACTGTCCTGCGGATAGCGAAGACTGATGCCGTTGTCGTCGATGTCGGCTACGGCCTCTACGAATGCGCCCATATTTTTGATGGCCCTGTTGTCCTCACGGCACCTCTGCCCTGGGAACCTCGAGAGCAGTGAGCTCCACAGCTTCGTGAGGCTGTGCTCTCTCTTGGGCTCGACTCCGCACTTCCTAATCACCCTCTTGATAGCTAGTTCCATGCAGTGTCTCGTGAGGAACAGGACCGGGATCGCATAGGAGTGCTTCAGCATCACGTACATCCCAGGTCGGTCGATGGCCCTTCTTCCGGCGGCCGCCAGTTCCTTCGCGGCGTTGAGGAACGAGCGGATGAACTCCTCCTCGAACATCTCGCCCTTGAGTTTTTCCTTCATCAAGACGGATGAGTCGAGCAGGGAGAAATCCCTCAGGGTGGGGTCGTTAAAGCCGTTCATCTGGGGCTTCATCACTTGACGCCCCACGTATCTAGGAAATACATGCTCGGTGAATATGCTCCCCATTAATGGACCTCCCCAGTCGTTGCGTCGACCTTCACTCCCGACCTCGGGTCTATGAACTCGTCCACGGCCTCGTCCTCGCGGTCGGGCTCGGTCACGAAGAGCGGGCCGGGAGCATCGATGCGAGGGCCGATCGTGAGCCCGTTGCTCGCGATGATGCGGTCGAGGTTCTGCCTGCGGTAGAGGGTCCTTGCCCGAAGCGTCTCGAACGAGTATCCGCGCCCTCTCATGTCCGTTTCGTTGATGAGCCGGTTCGCGCACTCGGTGTAGCCGTTCGAGATGCGGCTGGGGCATTCCCAGTAGTTGAAGATGAACTCGCGGTGGTTCTGGACGGTCCGAGCAAGGGCTCTGAACGGATCGAACTCCCTGCCATCGGGAATTTCCCGAATCCAGGCGTCGAACGCCGCCTCAGCCTCCTCGCGTGAGGACGGATGGTCGTCGTAAATGCCGAAGAAGTCCTCCTTGAGGTCGTACGCGGTCATCAGCGTCGAGTAGGAGGGGTCTTCCCGTAGCGCCCTTAGGGCCGACGCCTCGTAGGGGCTGAGGTCGCGTGTCCGCTTCCTGAGGGCGTAGGCGAGGCCCTTCTTTAGCTCAAGGCGGCCCTTCCTGTCGAGGGCTCCCTGGAGGCCCTTGCGGACCGCGTCTAAGGCCTCGTTGGCTCCCCTCACGACATGGAAGTGGTCGATGACCCATGTCGCGTTCGGGGTGTACTTGGCTATGCTCCTCCAGAACGGCCGGTACATGTCGCTCGAGACCCATCGTACGCGCTCGAGGCCCTCCAACGAGGAGAAATAGGCGTCGAGGTCGGACTGCGTCCTGCCGGGCACCATGTCGAAGACCGTCCTGTGCTCGAGGTCGGTGATCACGGTCACCATGCCGACCCTCTTGAGGTTCTTCTCGTCTATGCCCAGGAACGCCGGCACCTTGAAGCGAAGCCTCGAGGCGTTCTCGCGGACGTAGTCCTCGAAGACGTTCTTCACGGTGACGTGCGAGAGCGGGTACTCCTCGGCGACCTCGCGGAAGGTGAGCCTGAGTGAGCGCTGGGCGATGTCGGCGTATGCCGCCTCCGTCATTCGGTGACCCGCGTCGACCCCGCCTATCGCCGGGCGCCACACGTAGCCGCACTCCGGGCATCGCATCCGCGGGAACCCTATCTCGAGCCTCGTCGGGATGCCCAAGTGTGGCGTCGACACAACGCCGACGGTCCTCGCGCCGTGGCTGTGCAGCGTCCCGCCGCACTCGGGGCACGATGCGGGGACGGGCCCGCGGTATCTCAGGTCGAACTGCTGGAGCCTCCTGCCGCAATCGACCTTGGTCGCACTGCCGATGAGCTCGCAGCCCCGGACGCCGAGCAGCTCCTCGACGTAGCCCGCCGCGCCCATCTATTCCCCCTTCGAGAGGTAGGAGGCGAGCTCGGCGATGTCGTAGCGCTTCCCCTGCGAGATGAGGTCGTACACCTGGTCGGCCAGGGGCTCGATCGCCTGCGGGTCGTCGAGCGCCTGCTCGGCGAGGTCTCCCAGCTCGTTGCTCATCATCGACATGAGGGCCCTGATGACGATGTTGCGCAGGCGCCCGTCCGCGAGGACAGCCTCCTTCGTGTTGCTCGTGTTCGTGATCTGCGTGTTGGTCACGGGGTCTGCCGCCACGGCGTCGGAGACCGCATTGACGGCTCGGGCCTTCACGAGGGGGTCGCCCTCGTCGCCCCACGTGCGGTTCAGCCTCTCCACGATCCTCGCCATGGTGTCGCGCTTGGGAGCGGCGCCTGAGCCGCCCGCGCCCATCGGCATGAGCTCGCCGCCCTCGACCCCCTCGGGGACCTTCTGGGCCGATATGCGGAAGTCCCGGAGCACGAGGCCGCGCACGTCGACGTCGTCGAGCGAGGTGCCCGCGATCCTGTGGCCGAGCAGCTTTGCGAAGCTGTAGAACACCTCGAGGTCGGGGTCGCCGAAGTCGAGCGCCTGGGACAGGAACGTGTAGGCGGAGCAGTACTTGGAGAGCTTCTTCCTGAAGGTCATCAGCTCCGCGACGCGTCCCGCCGCCTCGTCCGCGCTCCTCTTGGCCCTCTCCGCCTCCTCGGCCTCGCCGGCCGCCTCCGCCCGGTTGGCGCACTCCAGCCAAGTCTCGTAGGAGTCCCTGGCCGCCGCGAACCTCTCGCGGAAGATCTCGGCGGGCCCGGAGACGGCGGAGTAGAGGGCGGTCCTGTAGGCATCGCTCTCCCCGCCGGCTGCGAGGCCCTTGGACCTGTAGAGCGCCTCCTTGAACCCCTCGACGTCTCGCGTCGCGAACACGTCGGCCGCGTCGAGGGCGTCCTTCAGGTCGTAGACGACGTTCGGGTCCTGGGCCGCGCTCATCGTCGCGCCCTTGTCGTAGGTCTTGAAGGCGGCGAGAACCGTCTCGGGGTCGTTCACGAAGTCGACGACGAAGACCCTGTCCTTGCCGGAGCACGTCCTGTTGACGCGCGAGTAGGTCTGCACGATCTCGATGGCGTTGCCGAGCGGCTTGTCGACGTAGAGGGCGACTAGCTTCTTCTGGTCGAACCCGGTCTGGAACTTGTTGGCCACGATGAGCAGCCTGCTCTCGGGGCGGTCGAACGCCCTCTCGACCGGGCCCTGCCCGGTCGGGTTCATGTTGGCCTCGGTGTACTCGTATCCGCGCTCGATGAGGGCGAACGGGTTGTCCTCGAGGTACTCGTCCTCGGGCAGGACGCACCTGTCGCCCAGGACCTTCTGGGAGAAGGCGACGAGCGGCTCGCCGGGCACCTTGAAGCGCAGCCTCGGCTCGACCTTGGCGGGGTCGAGGTCCGGGCGGGCGCGGAGGTACGCCTCTATCGCGTACTTGTAGCGCACGACCTCGGGACGCCCGGAGGTGACGATCATGGCCTTGGCCTCGCCGTTCAGGAGCGGCGCCACGTTGTCGACGAAGTGGTCGATGATCCACTTGGCCTTCTCCATGACGTTCGTCGGGTGGAGCGAGCGCCACTTGGCGATCTTCCTCCTGGCGCGGCGCTCGTCGACGAGTCTCCCGTCGGCGTCCTCGGACTCGTCCTCGATTCTCGTGAGGGTCTTCAAGGGCACGTATCCCGAGAGCGGGTCGATGATGTAGCCCTCCTCGATCGCCTGCCGCATCGGGTAGAGGTGGAAGCTGCCCATGACCGGGTTGCCGTCCTCGTCCTCCTCGCCCGTCGGCGTGCCGAAGAGGGTCTTGGTCTCGGCCTTGGGGGTCGCGGTGAACGCGAGGAAGGAGACGTTCGGCGGCATGAGGTTGCTCGCCTGCATCTGGGCGAAGTAGGCGTCCATGACCGACCCGTCGTCGCCCGAGTCGTCGTCGAAGTCGAGCATCCTCTCGAACTTCAGCTTGTCCGCCGCCGCGTTGAAGGCGGTCTTGAGGGACGCCGCCGAGCTGCCCTCCTGGGAGCTGTGCGCCTCGTCGACGATCACCGCGAAGCCGGCGCCGTCGAGCTCGGGCAGCACCGCGATGTCCGGCCAGGCGTAGAGGAACGTCTGGATGGTGACCACGACGATCTCCCTCTTCTGGCGCAGGGCCTCGACGAGCTGGGAGCTCTTTGAGCCGTCCGAGACGGCGTTGCCCCTCTCGTCGCGGCCGATCATGACGACCTGTCCCGTCACCTTGGAGAGCTGGGAGATGGTCTTCTTTATGTTCTGGTCGAGCGACAGCCTGTCGGTGACCACCACGACGCTCGAGAACATCTTCTCGCCGTCCGCGCGGCGGAGCCTCGCGAGGTCGTGCGCAGCCCATGAGATGGTCTCGGTCTTGCCGGAGCCGGCCGAGTGCTCGATGAGGTAGCGGCGCCCCGCCCCGTGCTCGCGCGCGTCGGCCAGGACCTTCCTCTCGGCGTCGAACTGGTGGTAGCGGGGGAAGATCTGGGTCGCCTGTCTGCGCCACCGGCCGCTCGCGTCCTGCCTGTCCTCGACCTCCTCGAAGACGAAGCGGTCGAAGATGGACAGCCAGTTGTCGCGCTGGAGGATGGTGTCCCAGAGGTAGTGGGTCCTGTACTCGCCCTCCGGCGCGTCCGGGTTGCCCGCCCCGCCGTCGCGTCCCAGGTTGAACGGGAGGAAGCGGGGCCTCGCCGACTTGCTCGGGAAGGGGCCGAGGTTCGTGCACATCCAGACCTCGTCCTCGGAGACGGCGAAGTGGACCACGGCGCCCCTCTTGTACATGAGCAGCGGGTTCTTCCTGCCGCCGTCGGGCTCCACCGGCTTACGCTCGTCGGCGTACTCGTCGATGGCGTCACGCACGGTCTGGGTGAGCTCGGTCTTGACCTCGCCGGTGGCGACGGGGATGCCGTTGACGAACAGGACGAAGTCGAGAGACTTGCTCCCGGCGGTCTGGTAGTGGACCTGGTGCATGAAGCGCAGGATGTTGGCGTCGTAGCGCTCCCTCGCCCCGGGCACGCGCTCGTCGTCCGGGTAGCCCGCCATGCACTCGATGGTCTGATAGCCCGCCATCTGGAAGCCCTTGCGCAGCGTGAGGACGGTGCCGTTCCTCTCGAGACTCTTCACCAGGGCGCGCTTCAGCTGGTCGGCCCAGCGGGCGCCCTTCTCTCGGCGCATCTTGTCGAGCTTCTCCGGCGCGGTGGCCTCGAGCCAGGCGACGAAGTCGTCGAACACGAGTGCGTCGTTCGGGTCGAACCCCGTATCGTCAGGTGAGAGGGCCCAGCCCGAATGCTCCAGCCCTGCGACCTTGCGAGATATGTAGCGCTCGAACGGCGCCTCCTGATGGATCTTCCGGCTGCCGTCGAAACTGACGTCGAGATCGGATTTGCCTGGGATATGCATATCGACCTTTGTCATGGTTAGGCCTCCATACAGTCGATTTTGCCGGTCACGGCGTGGTGGATGACGGACTTGCGGTACTCGCCGAGCTTCTCGATGAGCTGCTCCTGGCGGGCGATTGCCTCGTCGATGGCCGCGCAGCGCTCGTCGAGGTAGTTCGCGACGGTTATTTGCGTTTCAAATGGGGGTTCAACTATGGTGATGCCCTTCATCTCTGCCCATTTTGTGGTCCAAAGGTCGTCTACTATTCCGTGACCGTTCTTATAAAACTCATCAGCAAATAGGGTCGTGTGAAACAACCAGTCATAGAAGCGTGGCTCCATATGTTCTCGGGGGATAAGTACCGTATTGATAAGGGATACGGAGCCATCTTGTCTTGCTATTCCGCATGATCCACGTCTATCTGACCTGCTGTTGATTACGAAGTCTCCCTCCATAACCAACTTCCTATCGTCATGCGCATCGGTCTTGGCAGCGCTATCAAGTTGAGGAACGATGCCTTGCATGGTTACGGACAATGGCTCGTAATCGCAATCGCTGACTTTCGTGTTGCGCAGGTCATAGACCTGTCCGATTTTCGTTAGACGCCAATTCGCCGGCACCTCGCCGATCCAGTCGACTCCGCTGTCCTTCATCTCTGTGTTCGGGTCGAGGCCCTTCGTCACGGCATGCGCAATGAGTGACTTCTTGTATTCCTTGAGCTTCCCGATGACATCGCGACGCTTCGCGACATCCTCGTCGATGGCCGCGCAGCGCTCATCGAGGTATGAGATGATTCGTCGCTGCTCCGCAAGTGGAGGGCGGGGGATTCTCGAATTGTCCCAGTCAAATTGAGTCATACTCGGCTTAGCCGTGTTGGTCATATATGGCTTAATGTCAACACAGGTTGCAGCATAGTAGAAGAACTTCAGTGAGAGCTTTTTACTTGTGATTTTCGCATCAAAAGCTGTATCGACGTTCCAGTAGAGCCCGGTAACAAGTTGGGGGCAATCTAATGTTCCCTTTCGTCCAAGAAGCACCGCTGGCCCATTCTTATGCTCGCCACAGGTTTTAAAGGGTTCGCCCCCGCTGCCCCAAACCGGAATATCACCAGGCGTTGTGGGGTCGGAGCCATGTCCAATTGAAACATCCGCCTTTATCGGAACGATTTCCCAGTTGACCGGCACCTCGCCGATCCAGTCAACGCCACTGTCCTTCGTCTCCCTCATGCCAGGAACCCCCTCATGAGCTCGCCGAGGCCGTCCTCGAGCTCGAGGATCTCCTTAGCGATGACTTGCGGGTCGCGAGGCTTCTCGTACTTGTAGAAATACCTGTTGAACGAGATGGTCGTTCCGACGACGCCAACCCCGCCGTCGCCGAGCGGGTTGGCCGTGAGCCCGCTCTTGGCGTCGTACTTCGGCTCGTCCTTTACGGACTCGTCCACCACGGCGTCGGGAGCGTAGGGCAGCACCTCGGTCGCCATGTAGTCGTTGATTTCCATGCCGATTGGAACGTTCTCCGTGTCCTTGAGCTCGGGGTCGAACACCGGATTGCCCTTCGCATCGATTGCGGGAGTCGCGGACGGGTCTCGACGTCCGAAGACCTTGACGAGGGCGTCGGCGAGGGCGGCCTTCTGTGGCTTGGGCTTTTCGATCGCTTTGTGAAGCTTCTCGGTCGCAGCCAGGACCTCGCTGTATGTGAGCGAGGCGCCCTCGTTCTTCTCAACCCAGGAGCGAATGGCGGCGCGGCTCGCGTCCGACAGCTTCTCCATGGGCTTGCTGAGGGTAAAGAGGGCATCCAGCCCATCGACCGAGGGCTCAATGACAACGCGCAGCGGGCGCTGCGTGGTCACCTTGCGGTACATGAAGTTCTCGACCGGGACGATGACCGACCTGCCGTGGTCGTGCCCGTCTACGTAGGTGCGCACGATCCACGCGGCCTGGTCCTCGCCGATCTCGTAGCGCTTGTTCCCTTGGCTCTTGCGCAGGGCGGTCTTCTCCTCCGAGGCGTCGATGAGCTGCACGTACCCCTTGCGGTTCTCCGGCTTGTGGTTGTTGAGCACCCAGATGTAGGTTGCGATGCCCGTGCGGTAGAAGATCTCGGTCGGCAGCTTCACGATGCAGTCGACGAGGTCCTCGCTGAACAGCCAGCGGCGGATGCCCGATGGCCCGCTGCCGGCATCCCCGTTGAACAGCGGGGAGCCCGAGAGCACGATGGCGGCCTTCCCGCCGCCCTCCTTGGGAGGGGCCATCTTCGCCGCGACGTTCTGCATGAAGAGCATGCTGCCGTCGTCGATGTCGGGCTTGCCGGCGCCGAACCTGCCATCGAACCCACGGCCCATCTCCTCGAGGACGGCGTCCTTCTCCTTCTTCCACTCCTTGCCGTAGGGCGGGTTCGTGAGCTGGTAGTTGAAGGTGCGTCCCTCGAACCTGTCGTCGTCGAGGGTGTCGCCGAGCATGATGCCGGCCGACAGGTCGGTCATCTGGTCGAGCACGTCTCCCGAGCCCCCGGCGATATTGCGCAGCATGAGCGCGGCCTTGCCCATGGCCCAGGTCGCGTCCTCGAGCTCCTGGCCGTAGGGGACAATCTTGGTTGGGCTCTTGAAGTGCCCCTTGTCGTGCCACTCGTCGAGCTGGTCGAGCGCGTCGCAGATGAAGCCGCAGGTGCCGCAGCTGCCGTCGTAGAGCGTGCGGATGTCGCCGTTGTCGGCGTTGAGGAGCGTGTCCTCGTTCGCGAACAGGAGCGCCGTGGCGAGCCTCGCCACGTCCTTCGGCGTCATGAAGTCCTCGGCGTCCTGCGAGATCTCCTCGCCGTATCGCTGGATGAGGTGCTCGTAGATGTCGGTCATCATGCGGTCGGAGACCGTCTCGGGCCCGAGGTCGAAGCCCGAGAAGCGTGTGCACACCTCGTAGAGCATGCCCTTCTCATCAAGCTTCTCGCAGGTCTGGCGCATCTCGAAGCGCTGCAGGACCTCGCGGGCGTTCACGGAGAAGCCGTTGATGTAGGCCATGAGGGCGTCACAGGTCTTCGTCGCCCCGAGGTTGGAGAGCGTGAAGCTCGTGACGTTGTAGAAGCAGTGGCCGGAGAGGGCGCAGTACTTCGGGTCGTCGTCGTCCCAGACTCCCTTGGCGGCCTGTCTGCTTACGGCCGCCCGCGTAGGCTCGAGGGCGCACTCGAAGCGCCTCAGCACAGCGAAGGGAAGGATGAGCTTGTTGTAGTCGGCGGGGCGGATGACGTCGCGCACGTAGTTCGCGATGCTCCATATCTCATTAACGTAGTCGAACGCGGTCTTATCGGCCATGGTCGGACCTCTCTGCGTAAAATACATTCCCAACCATGTATTTTACAACCTAGGTCCCTCATTTGGGTTAATGGCCAACCAATTGTTCAACAAATCTGGTAAGTGGTATCACCAACCACTGATTTAACGAACTCAACCAGTATATTTACATACCCCAAAAAAATAGGGCAGAAACGCTTTCGCGATCCCGCCCCGCAAACCCGAAGGTTTCTGTCTGGCTATAATTATCGTGATTGCGGCCCGTTTGTCAAATCGAGCATATAGGATTTACCAGTATCACCGTTGGCTCAGCCATGCCTGGAAGACCTTTGACAGAAAGTCGTATGCCGAGATGATAGTCGTGTTCCCCCTGTACCAATCCGAGTTCTCCTCTGCACGTTGCCTAAATGCCAGGAATCCGTCGTATGCTCTCGCCTGCCTTTCTCGGGTGACGAAACGGTTGCAGGCATAGGCGAGCACCGTCGTCTGGAGCACTCGCGGATTGCGCATCTTGGATCGTCTCAGGCGCTTCGAGACACCTGCGTCGCCGAGCGCTTTCGCGACCGATGCGGGGTATCTCGTCGACGTGGCCGAGGAGATACCCAAGCCGTTGATGATGGCGCTCGAATGGGCAGCGGCGTTCCTGAGCGAATTCGCTCGCCTGAGAAGGTAATGGTCATCTCTCATTTCCGTATCGCCCCATCGGTTTGCGCAGAAGAGGTAGAAGCTGGCAAACGCGCCGAACGACGACAGCTCCAGGAACACCCATGCCGGCATCTCGTCTAGCGGATAGCGCTCGACGAGCGGTCCGAGGTAGGCGTCGTTCTCCAAGCGCGAGATCTCGCCTTCGCGCCTGTTGCGCTCGGCGTGGTTGAGGTGCGTGAGGTAGTCGGCGAGGACGGAGTAGCCGTCCTCGTTGCGATTGTCGGTTATTTTCTCGACGAGTTTTGTCTTGGCGGCGTTCTCCACGTCGAGTGTGAGCGGCAGCAGGAACCTGCGCAGTTCCTGGTCTATCCCCGCGAGGTCGACCAGTTGCCCGAAGTCGAGCTCGGCATACTCGCCGTCGTGCTTGCCGCCCACCCGTTTGGGAAAGAGCACGCGGTACGCCGCGAGGCGGAAGTAGTGGTCCTGCTCGGAGAGGATGCGAGAGGCCTCTCCCTCGTCGCACAGCTCGAAGGTCACGCCCTTGGACTTCAGGTGCTCTATCTGCTCCTCGACGGTGAGCTTGGGCTTTCTTTTATTATCTTCTGCGATTTCGTTCATAGCTTCGATCTTTCGTGCTTGGATAGGGATCGGTCTCGAGGGACGGAATGCGCGCCGTTTCTCAATTATCCTTCTTTTCGCATGCAATTGCGCGTGAAACGGCGATTGGAAGGTGCGCCTTGCCTACATGAACCGGAACACCGCCTTGAACATCCAGCGGACGAACGCCCCGATTCCCCTGAACACCGCTTTAATCATTTCCGAATCCTTCCATCCAATCGTCTTCCATGTCGTCTGCTGGCACCTCCTGTGCCGCTTCGGCCTCGACCGCCCTTTCGAGTGTAAGCGGAGTGACGCCGACCGCCTCCGCCATGAGCGCCTGGCTTGCCGCCAGCCTCTCGTCGTCGTTCGCCAGGTAGCCGCTCAGCCTCACGATGCGGCTGGCGAGCGACCCTCCGGGCCCGACGAAGAGGGCGCAAGCGCGATCTACCCTGGCGACGTCCACGAGCTCGCCGAAGAGCCTCGCGAGCACCGTCGAGCCGTCCAGGGTGACGCTCTCGATTCCGGCGGCCTCTCTCGGGGTGGCGAGCTGGAACCTCCAGCCCTTCTCGCGCCTCGCCTCGGGGGCCTCTCCGCCGTCTGTCCGGTAGGCCTCGTTCGCGGCGTAGCAGTGCGCCGTGAGCCAGAGGCCCTTCTTCTCGACGTCTGCGTAGTCGAGCGTGAGATCGGCGAGCATGCTCTTGCCCGAGAACGGCTGCGCCTCGGTGAAACGGTCGGTGTCGAACGCCTCGATGCGCCCGCGGTAGGCGACCTCCACCCTCATCGGAGCTCCCTCCTTTCTCGCCGCCGTTCCTGCTGTGCCTGCGTCTCGCGGCTACGCGGTTTCGCGTCGCCGCGCCTGACGGGCGCTTCCTCGCCCTGCGGCTGCCTTTGCCGCCTTGTCTGCGCGGTTTCGGGCAGGAGCCTGTTCGCCGCCGCGTATGCGCGCACCTCGCGCAGCGCTTCCGCCCGTTCGGCGGAATCGCCGTCGGCGCGGCCTTCGAGCCTTTCGATCCTCCTGTCGAGGTCTGCCAGGCTGTGCGCGTTCGCGGACATGAACGCCTCTATCGCGCCGGCGAGACGTTCCAGCTCCGACAGGTCGTTCAGCTCGATGGCGCTTTCGGCTTCGGAGAGTATCCGTCGGGATGCCGCCGGGGCTGGGTGCCAGGCGGCGATCCTGTCGAAGCGCCGCCTGAGCGCCTCCTGGCCGAAGGAGAGCCCCAGCTTCTCGCCTCCGATGCGCCAGGTGGGGTGGTCTGAAAGCGAGTAGATCCAGTCACGTCGCCACGACTTCTCCGAGTTCTGCGAAACATCCACTTCGAGCGCCTCGAGCACGGCCATGAACTCGTCCTCGTTGCGGGCGAGCGCCTTGGCCACCGTGACCCGGTTGCGGATGTCTGCGACCCACGAGTAGCCACCCTCTTTCTGGATCTCCCGCTCGGCGCGCCGCATGTATACGCTCTGCAGCGTCGCGGGCGTCGCCTTGCGCGTCTGCCCCTCGTCCTCCTCCCTCACGGTGTCGTTGCGCATGAAGCGATATCCGCGTTCCTCTGCGAGATCCTGAAGGCTGCGGTTGAGCTCCAGCGGGTCGGGGGTCTGCAGCCTGCGTTCGGTGGCGAGGTTGGTGTTGTTGACGACGATGTGGGCGTGGGGGATCCTGCGCTCGTTGTCGTCGTGCAGGACAATCGCCGCCTCGAAGTCGGCGAAGTGCCTGAGCGCCCAGGCGCTCGCGAGCTCCGCCACCTGGTCTGCGGTCAAGCCGTCTTGAGGATCGGGCGACATGACGAAATGCTTGAAGGTCCTCGCCGGCTTGCCCCGATACGGGGTGTCGTTGCCGCAGGCGCGCCTCGTCGCGTCCATCGAGTCCGCCCAGTCGAACCCGGCCGGGGCGGCCGAGACGTCCTCGAAGGCGCGCTCCTCCTGCCATGCGAAGTTCATGACCATGATCCCGAGGGCGCGCCCTCCCTTCTCGAGGTAGTGCTTTATGCCGGCGCATCCCGTGTGGCCGGCTATGGGCTTCAGCAGCGGCATGCTAGTCTCCGCCCACTATGGCACGGCCTTCGAGCGAGGCAAGCTCGCCCGCCATCTCGCAGCGACCCTCGTCGACCTGCGCGAGCAGAAGCGCGCACTCGTCGAGCTTGCTGGACACCCACTCCAGGTCGCCCCTTCCGTGGTCCAGCGCGAACTTGATGGAGTTGAGGGCGTGCACGCCCTGGTTGTAGTGGTGCCCCCACCTGACGAGCTCGCGGGAGAGCCTGCGCATTGAGAGTCCGTCGAGCAGCACGCCTCCGCGCTTCGCGTTCTCGGCATCGTCCGCGACCATGCGGGCGACGTAGCGCAGGTACTCGGAGCGGGTGAGCCCCTCCTCGTCGGCGCGCTCACAGACCGCGCGGAAGTCCGCGTCGCTCACGCGGGCGGTCAGCACGTTGTCGTATCTCAAGACCTTCGTCATCTTCTCCATCCTTCGCATCCTCCGCCGCCCCGATGCGGTGGAGGCTCGGGCGGCGCTCTTTCCAGGGGCGCGGGGCATCCCCCGCATGGCGCGGGCCGGGGAGCTTGCGGCAGCTTCGCGCGCCCGGCGGCGTCGCCTCCGCTTCGGGCTCTGGGCTCCGGGGCGGGGTGCGCCGTGCGCCCAGGCCGCCATCTATCTCGTGTATACGAGATAGGCTACTTGCTGGAAACGGTGCAGGAGCCCCTTCGGGCGCCTGCATGGGACTAAATGCGTCCAAGGAGCCTGCTGGCCGTTCTCGAGATCTTCTCGAGCACCTGCCTGTCCAGCCCGCTCGGCGGGTTTTCCGCCTTCGACTCGTAGCGCCTGAGCGCGCGAAGGGCGCTTGCGAGCGCCGCCGCGGGCTTGGGCGCGGGGCCCTTCACGTCTTCTTCGGCGGCGGGCTCGGCGGTCGACTTCTTGAGGAACTCGGTCGTCTCCTTCTTGCCCAGGGGCTGCGCCCGCCATGTCGCATGGAGCCGGTCCTGCGCATCGGAATCCAGATCGGCGAGGATCCCCACGGCGTCCGCCGAGAGCGCGTCCGCGAGCGCGGCCTCGCGCCACTGGGGCGTGAGCCTCTCCTCGATCTTGCGCGCGAGCGACTCCTGGCGCTGGATGGTCTTGCCCGATACCTTGCGTCCGGTCTGCTCGGATATGATCGCCGCCTTGATGTCCTCGGTGCGCACGCCGGAAAGCTCGGGGTTCTCGGCGCGCATGCGCTCGACCTCCACGCCGAGCGCACGGCTCGCCGCCGCGCGCTCGGTCACGGTGAGGCTGCGCACGAAGTAGTTGGCGGCGTGCAGCAGCATGACCGACTGCTCGTCGGTGATGCCCCGGATGACGCGGCAGGGGATCTGGGCGTATTTCTCATCTTCTTTCGCGAGGAGTGCGTAGGCCGCCTTTCGGCGGTGCCCGCTCACCATCTGCCAGCCGCCGTCGTCGAGCTTGCGCACGAGCGGCAGGTCGGTGAGCCCCTCCTCCTCGATGCTCTTCGCGAGCTGCGCGATGCCGGCCTCGTCCATCGAGTAGGCGGCGTTGGCGGGGTGATCGGCTATCTCTTCGATGGGGATCCTCTCGACGGGGTAGTCGTTGCGGGTCGATGCGCTCCTGTCGAGCAGCCCGGAGATGGTGAACCCCGATGTCGTGGGTTTAGCCATGGAGCACCTCCTCGGCGAGCGCCTCGTAGTCCTTGGCGGGCCGGCTGTTCGGCTTGAAGGCCGCGACGGGCTGCCACTGCCAGCTTCCCTCGCAGACCTTCGAGCTCGCGTGGATGACGGTGGCGAACTGGTTGTCGGGGAAGTACGCGTCGAGCACGTCGGCCCCGGTGGCCTCCGCGTTGGTCATGAGCCCGGGCACGCACGTGCGCAGGATGCGCCATGCGGGCGTGGGCACGCGCAGCGCGTCGGAGATGGACTCGATGGCGCTGACCGTGAGGGCGGTGCCGCGCATGACGGTGGAGTCGAGCTTCACCGGCACGATCACCATGCCGTCGCCCGCAGCGGCTAGGTAGGCGTTGAAGGCGAGGCGCTTCATCGTGGGGCTGCAGTCCACGATGCAGACGTCGTAGTCGCCCGCGCAGTCGTCGAGCGCGAAGCGAAGGCGCTGCTCGCGCAGGAGCAGCTCGTTCTGGTCGACGAGTTCTATGGTCGAGGGCACGACGGAGAGCCCATCGGCCTCGGTTTCGAAGGCAACGTCGCCGACGGGCGCGTTCCCGTAGAGGAGCTCGACGGCTCCCCGACGCTCGGCCGCGGCGCGGTCGTAGAGCCCGAAGAAGTCCGTGGCCGACGCCTGCGGGTCCAGGTCTATCAGGAGCGTCCTCAGGCCCCGCCTGGCGTAGATGGTGGCGAGGTTGACTGCAGTGGTGGTCTTTCCGACCCCGCCCTTGTAGTTCGATATCGCGAGCGTCCTCATGCTTCCTCCGTCCTCTCTGCGATCGTCGATGGCGTTTACCCCGAGTATACAGAACGGAAACGTTCTGTTAATACTGACCGTTCGCCATGGGGTGGCGGTTCGCCATGGGGCGAGCCGCCTGCAAACGGCCCCCTCCGTCCGGAGGGGGCCTGCCCAGGCGGGCCGGAGGTCCTAGGCCTCGCCGAAGGCGTTGATGTGGTGCCTGAGCAGCGCGCGGTCCTCTCCGACGACAATCATGCTGATCTTGTCGAACCTCACGCCGACCGATTCGGCGAAGTCGTTCTCGACGAGCCAGGAGACCGCGAGCAGCTCCATCGTCTCGCGATCGTTCCTCCCGTCGCCGAAGCCGGCGCCGGAGTTCGGGCGCGCGGAGACGTCGACGAACACGAGGTCGTCGGACTCGGGGTCGCGTGCGACCAGGTCGATGGTTCCTCTCGTCTCGGGCGACTTCCACCCGGTCGCGAGCGTCTCGTAGCCGCGGACCTCGAGGAAGCGGGCCGCCGCCTCGACCGCCCTGTCCTGGAGAGTGGGATTGGTGTTCATGGTGACCTCCGTTCGGTTGGGGCGGAGCCCCTTGCCCCGCCTTGTGGCATCGGGGCCGCACCGCCTGCCGCGCCCCGCAAGGGAGGAAGCGAAGGCGCGTTCCTCGCCCCATCGGGCCGTTGGTTTTCCGAAGCCCGGAGGGCGCTTTGTTTTGCCGCTTTCGCCTTTTCTCTCGGGCGGCAAAAGAAATCGGAAAAGCATCGCGACCCTTGCGGGGCGCATCGGGCGGCTGTGCGAGCCTTTGATGCCCAAGGAGGAGGCAAGGCGATCCGATCGAACGGAGCCCGCCGTGCCGCGAATGCCCCCAGGAGGCTGTCTGAGGGTCGGCTGCTCGGGGGAAGCCCTTGCCGGGCCGCCCGGCGGAGCTAGCCCCTCGCCATCCTGAGAACCGCCGCGTCCTGCTGCGCCACGTCGTCCCCGACCGCCCCGAGCTCGTCGGCGCCGAGGTCGACGAACACGCGCGTCAGCACCTGCATGAGCTCGATGAGGCGCTCGTCGATGCCGTCGGCGCTCCTGAGCCTCCTGAGCTCGACGTAGACGGATTTCATCTGGTCGCGCAGCATCCTATAGACCCTCACGTTCGGGCTGACGTTTATGTCGCGGCACTCGAGCCTGGAGGTTATGTAGTCCTGCTTGGTCATGCCGCTTGCCGCGACGAGGGCGTTTATCACCTCGTCCTCCTCCGGCGAGACCCGGAACGCTATCGTCTTGGTGCGCCGGCGCCCTTTGTAGTCGACGATCGGCCTGGACATCAGGGCCTCCTTCCCTGGTCGAGCGCCGCTGCCATGTCCGACTGCTTGCTGGGGAAGAGGTGGGCGTAGCGAAGCGTCATCTCGTAGGTCTCGTGCCCCAGCCGGTCCGCTATGGCGATCGCGCTGAACCCCATCTCTATGAGGAGCGAGACGTGGCTGTGGCGAAGGTCGTGGATCCGGATGGGCTCGAGCCCGCATGCGGCGCAGCCGCGCTTCATCTCGTGGTGCAGGTAGCTTTTGGTGAAGCAGAAGATGCGGCAGGCGCGCCGCTCCTCAGGGATGGATCCGAGGAAATCGGCGAGCTCGTCCGCGAGGAACTCCGGCATGACCACATCCCTCTTCGATTTGGGCGTCTTGGGGGAGGTGATGACGTCCCTCCTCCGAATCCGCTGGTAGCTCTTGGTGACGTGGATGAGGCACTTTCCAAGGTCGATGTCGTTCGGTTCGAGGGCGAGGAGCTCGCCGACCCTCAAGCCGCACCAGTACAGGATCTCGAACGCGTAGAAGCTGGCTGGCTTGTCCATCACCTCCTCGCTGAACGCGAGGTACTGCTCCTTCGTCCAGAACCTCATCTCTGCGCCTTTCCGCTCGCCGATCTTGATTGTCGGGGTGGCGGGGCTCTTTCCCAGGCCGTAGTACTTGACCGCGTGGTTGAAGATGGCGCTCAGCTGGTTGTTTATGGTTCTCAGGTAGGTGCCGCTGTACGGCTTCCCCTCGTCGTCGTACGAGCCCACCATCCTGTTCTGCCAGTCAACCACGTCTTTGGGGGTGATGTCGCACATCCTCTTCGGCCCGAAGAACGGCACTATCTTCGTGCGGATGATGTGCTCCTTGGTGAGCCAGGTGTTGAGCTTGAGCCTTGGCCTCACGTCTTCGGAGTACCTCTTCACGAACGCCTCGAAGGGCATCGACATGGACCCGTCGGCAGAGGCCAGGAAATCAGCCTCCCACGCCAAGGCATCGCCCTTGGTCGCGAACCCCCGTTTCACCTTGTGCTTGCGGTTGCCGTCGATGTCGCTGTAGTAGCACTGGACGTACCAGGAGCCCGTCTTCCCGTTCATGTAGGCGGGCATCAGCGGGCCTCTTGTCTGGGGGCGGCGTCTCCGCAGTGGAAGCGCTCGTAGAAATACTTTCGGCTCACCTTCCCTTTGATGGTGGTGTAGCCTCTCTGCTCCATCTCGGAGTTCAGCATCCTGATGATGCGGTAGGCGTAGGGCCTGCTGATGCCGAGGGCGTGCATGACCTCCTCGACGCCCATGATCACCGGCTTAGAATTCTGCTCCATATCTTCCTCCTTCGTTCGATGAACAGAACAGAAACGTTCTGTAATTCGTGACACTAACAGAACGAAAATGTTCGGTCAAGACAAATTGAGAACGTTTTTGTTCTCTAGTATCATGGGGAAAACGATCAGAGGAGGAGAGATGACGACGGGAAGCCGCATACGGGCATTGCGCGAGTCGCGGGGGATGACGCAACGGCAGCTCGCTGAGAGGGCCGGCTGCACCGACGCGGCCATCAGAAACTACGAGGCGGGCAGGAGGGCGCTGAAGGGCTCCGCCTTGGATGCGATTGCAGGCGCCCTCGGGGTCGCCCCCGAGGCCCTCATGCCCGTCCAGGCTGAATCCGTCAGGGACGCCCTCGAGCTCCTCTTCAGGATCGAGGAGGAGTTCGGGCTCAGGCCCGTCGGCGGAGGCAGGCTCGCCGTCGCGCCCGGCGCGGAGAAGGCGCCTAAGCTCGCCGCCGCCATCAAGGCCTGGGAATCCCAGGTGGATGCGCTCGACCGCGGAGAGATAACCCCCGAGGAATACGAGTCCTGGAAGATGGGGATTGGCGGATGCTAGGCGATTCGAGGAGGATTTCGAGGGCGCGCCTTATCGGCAGCCTTCTATCAAGAATCCAAGAAGAGGCTCCGAAGCTCATCGCATTGAAGCGCGAAGGCGCCTACTGGGACTTCAAGAAGGAGTGGCACAAAGACAATTCCGAGCTGATCCACGACATACTATGCCTTGCCAACAATCTCGAGAGCGACGTGTCGTACCTCTTCATCGGCATAGACGAGGAAGAGGGCTATTCGGTGTGCGATGTCGAGAACAATGATCATGCCGAACGGAAGGCGAACCAGATGATCGTCGATATGCTCTCGAAGACAAAATGGGACAACGGTCAGCCTCCCTTCGCGGTCGTGGAGCCAATGGAGCTTGACGGGGGAACAATAGACATCCTATGCGTCGTGAGCAGGCGGGAGGATATGCCTTATTCCCTCTCGAAAGGGTCGGGGAAAGTGCGCGCGCATATGGTCCACACGCGACGCGTCGACTCGAACACGCCCATAGACGAAGGAGCGTCGTGGAACGAAGTGGAGGACATCTGGCGCCATCACTTCTCGCTCGACGAATCTCCTCTTGCGAGGGTGAAGGTGATGCTCGAAGACAAGGAGCATTGGAGGTTTCTCTCCGAGGTGGTCGGCACGGAGGACAAGTATTATCTGTACGCTCCGGAGTTTACCGTCTGCCATTATTCGGACGACGAGCGGGACGGCTACGAGTACTACATGCTGAACCAGACAGACCCTAGTCCGAGCTGGTATATGATCGAGATCCGCTATTTCCAGACTCGCATATTCGACACTCTCGGCATCGCCCTCGACGGCGGCAGGTATTTCGCGCCCGCCCCGTCGCGTTCCTTCGTGCGCTGGAATCGGCGCAGCCTGGATTTCAATCTCATGTATTGCTACTACACAAGGGATTCTTTGGATTGGAACCTGAACGAGTTCTTCTTCGACGAGAACTACGGCGATGCCAGGATAGCGCGCAGGCGGTTCCTCGAAACCGTCGTCATCTTCCAAGACGAGGAAGAACGTAAAGGCTTCGAGATCCTTCTTCGCGAACGTCATTCCGAATTCGAGGAGGAGATGTCAGAGGCCCCCGACCCGTACGGCGCAGAGCGACTTCCCGAGGACTATCCCCAGGAGGCGAAGGACCAAGCCACCCGCGAGCTGAAAGCGATTCCCATCCTCAAGCGCATGCTCGAAGAATTCAGGGACGATCTCGAAGGGTTGCGCTTGCCCACTTCCAGGGATTGGTAGTTTGGCCCGCAAGCCCTCTGCTGCTACTCGGGAGGAGTAATAGCGAAATCCGACCGTCTTCGTGAGTTTGCGAGAATGACACTTCCAGGCTCTCCGCCAGGGGCATCCGTCATTCTTGAGTTTCGTTTTTCCGGGTGAGTTTCGTTTGAGTTTCGTCGATTTTCGGCGGCACCTGCAAGCCTCCCGCCATCATTGCCTCTCGTCGGCTTGCAGGTTCTTCGGTTCGCGTCGGTTCCCTTCGGTTCCGTTCGAGTCGTTTCAGGCTCGTTCGACCCATGCCCGTTTGCCATGGGGTGACAACCGACCATGCGTCTACCTGCGGAAACGAAAAGGCTCCTCGATTCTTTCGAGGAGCCTTGTGAGTTTCTATCTGATTTCGGAATCATGCGGTTTGCAGGTGCGGACGTTCTGAAATGTCGTCATCGGTCGCCATTGGAACCGCTAGAAACCGTATGAAAATCACAAACAAATGTTCTATTACTATTCCCACTCGATAGTGCCCACGGGTTTGGGCGTGAGGTCGTAGCAGACGCGGCAGATGCCGGGGACTTCGTGGGTGATGCGATCGGTCATGCGCTTGAGGAGCGCCCAGTCCAGCTCGGGCACCTCGGCGGTCATGACGTCCACGGTGTTGATGGCGCGGATGATGGCCGGCCACTCGTAGGCGCGCACGCCGTCGCGCACGCCGGTGGCGCGTATGTCGGGCACCACGGCGAAGTACTGCCAGGCGCCCACGTTCGCCGCTTCCATCTCCTCGCGCACGATGGCGTCGGCCTCACGCAGCGTCTCCAGGCGATCGCGGGTGATGGCGCCCAGGCAGCGCACGCCCAGGCCCGGGCCGGGGAAGGGCTGGCGCTCCACCATGTTCTCGGGCAGCCCTAGCTCACGGCCGACGACGCGCACCTCGTCCTTGTACAGCAGCTTCACGGGCTCCACCAGGTCGAACTGCAAGTCCTCAGGCAGGCCGCCGACGTTGTGGTGGGCCTTCACGCCGTCCTTCGACTCCAGAATGTCGGGGTAGATGGTGCCCTGGGCGAGGAAGTCCACCTCGTCGCCCACCTTGCGGGCCTCCTCCTCGAACACGCGGATGAACTCGCCGCCGATGATCTTGCGCTTGGTCTCGGGCTCATCGACGTCGGCCAGAAGATCCAGGAAGCGGTCGGTGGCGTCTACGTACACCAAATTCGCGTCCATCTGGTTCTGGAACACGTCGATGACCTGCTCGGACTCGCCCTTGCGCATAAGCCCGTGGTTCACGTGCACGCACACGAGGTTCTTCCCGATGGCCTTAATGAGCAGCGCCGCCACCACCGAGGAATCCACGCCGCCGGACAGCGCCAGCAGCACCTTCTTGTCGCCCACCTGCTCGCGAATGGCGGCAACCTGTTCGTCGATGAACGCCTGTGCCAGCTCGGGGGTGGTGATGCGCTCCATGTCGTCGGGGCGAACGTTCTCGTCCATTGAGACCTCCTCGGTTTCAGTGCGGCTTTTCCGATGGCGAGATTATAGCGTACAGGGGCAGGGGGCGACGGAGCCTGCCCTCCGGTTTGGCGGCGAACTGCGGTCAAGTGTGCAGGATTTTGCGATAGGGAGAGTGCTTCGGAATCGTTGTGTGCAAGATTTTGCGATAGGGAGAGTATGAACGCCCTTTTTGCGCCCGTTGAGTTCTCCCTATCGCAAAATCCTGTGCGAATTCCCTGCGTGCTCTGCCGAACGGGGCAGTACGCGGATGAACGGGGCGATGGGCCTGCGATGCCTGGGATGCTTTTCCGCAGCGCGAGACGTGACGGGGGCGTGACGGGGATGAAACGGGTGCGGGACGTTGGCACCACGGAAATCGCGGCGTCGGCATAATAGAAGCCGTCAATGGGAAATTGCGTGAGGAGAAGAGGCGCACGTGGAAGTTTTGGAACTGGCGCTCATTGTGCTGGCTTGTGTCATCGGCTCGGCGGTGCTGTGCCAAGTTGTGCCGCGGCTGTCGTTGCCGCTCGTGCAGATCGCCGTCGGCGCGGTAGTGGCCCTGGCCGTTCCAGCTGTCCGCGACGTGAGCATCTCCTCCGAGCTGTTCCTCGTGCTGTTCATCGCCCCGCTTCTGTTCAACGAGGCTCGCGAGACGAACCCTCGCGACCTGTGGGAGAACAAGGGCTCCATTCTGTCGCTGGCCGTGGGGCTTGTGCTGCTCACGGTGCTTGTGGTGGGCTTCGTGTTGAACTGGTTCGTGCCCTCTATCCCGTTGGCTGCCGCCTTCGCCTGCGCCGCCGCCCTGGCCCCCACCGATGCCGCCGCTGTGGGCGCACTCGCGTCGTCGGTCAGCCTGAAGAGGCGTCAGTCGACGCTGCTCTCCGGCGAGTCGCTCATCAACGACGCGTCCGGCGTTGTCGCCTTTCAATTCGCCAGTGCCGCCGCCCTCACCGGGGCTTTCTTGGCCCTCGATGCCGCTGAGGAGTTCGGCCGCCTGTTTCTCGGCGGTATCGCTGCCGGCGTGGTCGTGGGCGTCGTGGGGCTGTACTCCATGCGGGCCCTGCGGCGCGGCGGCTACGAGAGCACCACCATCAACGTGCTCTACGAGGTATTCTCGCCGTTCTTCGTGTACCTGTTCGCCGAATGGCTCGGCACCTCTGGCATTCTGGCTGTGGTGGCCGCGGGCCTCATCATGGCCGATCGCTCCCAGCGCCTCACCTCCGCCTCCATCGCCCAGCGCCAGCTGGTGTCCCGCAGCTTCTGGCGCATCATCGTGTTCCTCATCAACTCGGTGGTGTTCGTTCTTCTGGGTATGCAGCTGCCCCAGGCCTTCACGCCGGCCATTGCCGACCACTTCTCGCTGCCGTTTCTTTTGGGGGTGGTGGCCCTGGTCACGGCACTTATCGTGGGGTGCCGCTTCGGGTGGGTGCTCGTCATGGAGGAGGTCTATCGCGTCGGCCGTCGTCGCAGCCGGCGCCGCACGCTGCGGAAGAAGGCGTCGAAGGTGGAAACGGTGGAGACGAACCAGCCTTCGCCCACGCCGCACCTGCGCCATCGCCGCCCCCATTGGCGCGAGCGCATCGGCAGCTTGCTGAAGAACGCGCTGGTGCTTACCGTGGGCGGTCCGAAGGGCGCCGTCACCCTTTCTATCATCTTTACGTTGCCGCTCACGATGCCCGACGGCGCGACGTCCTTTCCCGAGCGCGATCTTATCGTGTTCCTCACGGCGAGCGTCATCCTGTGCACGTTGCTCCTGGCCGACGGCCTGCTGCCGCTGCTCTCGCCGCGTGTGGCGGAAGCTTCCAACGAGCAGGAACTGTCCCGCGCTGCCATCCGCGTTTTGGAAGGCACCTTGCGCGAGTTGCAGGCCATGCTGGCCTCCGACGAAAACACTCAGTACGATCCGGCTTTGCGCCTGACCATCGCTCACTACTGGGTGCGCCTGGCCCGTGCGCGCGAGTCGGTGGACGATACGTGCAGCCAGCAGATCGGCGCTCTGGCGACCCAGGTGCGCGAGGTGCAGGAGAAAGCCGCCGATGCCATTCATGAGAAAGGTGGCTACGACAACGGCACGCAGGCTCCTTACTACGCCATGCTGCGCGAGGTGCGTCGCTCGCTGGGCTACGATGGTGCCGACGTGAAGGTGGGCTCGCGGTTTTCCACTCTGCGCGGCCGAGCGCGACTTCTGTGGCAGCGCACGAAGCCGCCGGCGGTGGAAAGCGACCAGGACGAGCGCGTCTACTACGACACCTGTCTGTTTGCCATCGAACTTGAGCATGCGGCCATCGATTATCTGCAGGATGTTGTCGACCAGCATGACGGCCGCCAGGGTGCCGCGCAGCTGCTTTTGGAGGAGCATCGCATGGTGCTGAACTCCCTGTGGAACCGCATCAACCACGGCCAGGACGTGAAACAGCAGGATCGCCCCGACATCACGCTGACCCACCACCAGGCCCTTCCCGACGGCATGCAGCCCCTGTTCGGCGGCCAGTTCGCCGAGGCCGCCCGCTACGCCGACGAGGTGGACGCCGACGCCCTTTCCATCGAGCTCGACCAAATCCGCCACTTGCAGGATCACGGGGAAATCTCCCTGCCCGTCGCCAACGAACTGCGCCAGCGCGTCTACGTCCTGCAGATGAGCCTGGGGGAGTAGCGTGTTCGGAGGCCGGAAATGCACTCAATGAGTGCAGTATTGGGTCAGAATGTGCACTCAGTGAGTGCAACAATTGCGCGGATTTCGGAAATCCTTCGACAAATGCCAGTTCGACCCCGTAATGGCCGATGGGCGCTGAGGCTCTCTGCCATAACTGCCTTCAAGTGGCAGAAAAATGCCAGTTGAGGGCAGTTATGGCAGAGGGGAAAATCCGAGGCTTGCCATTTCGGGGTCGAAGTGGCATCCCCCTCTCGCTTCCGCGAAAAAGCAAGGTAGGAGTCTCGCCTCGTCGCTATCCTTCATCCAATGCGCGCACGGATTTGGGGAGGTACAGCACGAGGCCGAGGGCCAGGCAGGCGAGGCCGTCTACGATGAAGAAGGGAGCGACGCCCATGGCCTCGGCGGCCACGCCGCCGATCGCGATGCCGATCGGAGTGGCGAGCCCCATGGCGGCGGTGAGCAGGCCCATGGCGCGGCCCATCTTATCGTCGGGCACGTTGCGCTGGGTGAGCGTCATGGTGGGGCCGTTGAACCAGGCGCAGGCTACGGCCATGACGGCGACGAGAACGATGAAGGCTGGGAAGGCGTCGGGCGGCAAAAACCCGCAGGCTGCCGTGGCCGCGCCCACGATGACGGCCGCCACGGCGATGAGCCCCGCCAGGCGCTTGCCGCCGCCCCAGGCGATGAGGACGCCCGAACCCACGAGCATGCCCACCCCGAAGGCCGCCTCGGCCAGAGACGCCGCATAGCCGTCGCCGCCGAAATGCTGATAGGTCATGAGCGGGAACACCGCCGACAGCGGCCCGAAGATCATCATGCCGACGGTGACGCCGCCGATCAACAGCACGAGCCCGCGCGTCTTCGCAATGGCGCGCCAGCCATCGCGCAGGTTCGCCAGTACGTGCTGACCTTCGGCCGTCGCATCCACCACCGTGGGAATCTTCGCCAGGGCCAGGCCGAGGATGGCCACGCAGGCTCCGGCGAAATCGAGGAACATCACCGAGGAGAAGCCGAGGGTGGTGTACAAGAAGATGCCGAAGGCCGGCGCTCCGATGGAGGCCACCGAGCCCAAAAGCTGATCCAAGGTGTTGATGCGCAACAGATGCTTGTCGGGCACGAGCATGGGCATGGCCGCCATCATGGCCGGACTGTGGAAGGCCTGGCCCACGGCGCGCGCGATGCACACGGCGAGCAGCAAGGGGATGGACACGTCGCCGGCCAAAATGAACACGCCCGCCACCAGCGAGATAACGCCCACAGCGCCGTCGGCCGCAATCATGATGAGCTTGCGGTTGTGCTTGTCGGCCACGATGCCGCCGAAGGGCGAGATGAGCCCCACGGGCAGCATGACGGCGATGTTCATGGCCGCCAGCATAAGCGCGCTGCCGGTGCTCTCGGTGACATACCACACCACCGCATAGCCGGCAGCGTAGCTCGTTATCATAGAGGCGGCCTGCCCGGCCCAAATGAACGCGATGATGGCGAGCCAATTCTTCGGCAGCGGCAGCCCGGCGGCACTCAAAGACGTGGCGTCGTGCAGTTCCGCCATCGAAACACCCAACCTAGGTCGATTCCAATGTCGCCCAGTGTAAGAGAGCATTTTATGCTTGTCAATCCGACTACGATGCGCGAAGGATCCGAGCGATGGAGTTCTCGCTCGCTATACTGGGCTCAGTGCAAAGCGGGGAAGGAGCGCGGCATGGTGGAACTGACGAAAGAGAATTTCGATGCGCAGGTGACCAATGCGGAAGGGATGGTGCTCGTTGATTTCTGGAGTCCGGGCTGCGGTCCGTGCCGAGCCATGGAGTCGGTGCTGGAAGCAGCGGCCGCGCGGCATCCTGAGGTGCGCTTTGCGAAGTTGAACGCGGCGGACTATCCCGACATAGCCTGGGCCTTCAAGGTGGTGAGCGTGCCCACCCTCGTGCTCTTTCGCGGCGGCGTGCCCGTGGACGACATCGTCGGCGCGGTGCCCGCCCAGCGCATCGAGGAGCTATTGGTTGAGAGCGGGCGCGAAGGGAGAGGAGCCTGATGGGCAAAAAGGCAGAGGCGCTCCACAAATCGCTAACCGGGCAAGGGCTGGCGAGCCGCGCGACGGGCTCCTCGCTCGTGCACAAGGTGGCGAGCCGCCAGGTGAAGACCCGGGAAGCGCCCGTTCGAGGGCCTGAATACGAGGCGTCCCAGCAAAAGGGGCAGGCCTGTCGACAAAAGCTGCCTCGCAGCGATCTGGGAAAATGGGAGGTACGTCCAGGCCGCAGCGAGGCGGTCGACCTCATCTTCCAGCAGGATGCCGATCGCCTGTCCTTCCTGGTGCCTGAGCGGCACCGCCGCATGGCGGCCTCGCCGTTCGCCTTCTTTCGCGGCGCGGCCCTTCCCATGGCCGCTGATTTGTCCACGCTGCCCACCACGGGGCTTTTGGTGCAGGCGTGTGGCGACGCGCACATCGCGAACTTCGGCGGCTACCGCTCCCCGGAATCGCACCTCGTGTTCGACTTGAACGATTTCGACGAAACCGCCCGCGGCCATTGGGAATGGGACGTGGAGCGCTTGGTGGCCAGCGTCGCCATTTGCGGGCGCACGCGCGGCTTCGGTGACAAATGGTGCCGCGAGGCCGTGCGTCTGGCGGCCCAGAGCTACCGGGAGTCCCTGGCGTTCTTCGCCACGCAGGGATCCTTCGATGTGTGGCGGGCCTACCTCGATGTGGCCGAGGTACTTCAGGGACTTGCCGACAAGGTGTCCAAGGCCGATCGGCGCCAGGTGGCCGACGATTTGGAGCGGGCATTCTCCAAGACCAACGAGCGAGCCTTCGAGAAACTGGTGCACATGGAAGACGGCGAGCCGCAGATGGTCTACGACCCGCCGGACATCGTGCCCCTCAGCCATTTTCTCTCCCTGGACAACCAGCGGCGCGTCCGACGCAGCCTGGTGCGTATGCTCGATGACTATCGCGCGACGGTGAGGCCGCCCTACCAGGAGCTGCTGAAGAACTACCGGTTCATCGGTGCGGCGCAGAAGGTGGTGGGTGTGGGCAGCGTGGGCACCCGCTGCTGGGTAGCGGCGTTCTCGGGCAATCAGATGGCCGACCCGCTGGTGCTCCAGATAAAGGAGGCGAACGCATCGGTGCTCGAGCGGTTCTGCGGCCGAAGCCCCTGCCTTTCCCATGGCGAGCGCGTCGTGGCGGGGCAGCGCCTCATGCAGACAACCAGCGGAGTGCTGCTCGGTTGGACCCATGCCCGGGACGAGCATGGCCGCCGGCGCGACTACTACGTGCGTCAGTTGTGGAATTGGAAGATGTCAGTCGACTTGGACCATGTCAGCGCCGATGAGCTGGAGATTTACGGCCAGTTGTGCGCCTGGACGCTCGCCCGCGCCCACGCCCGCACGGGCGAGCGTGTGGCCATGGCCTCCTACCTGGGAACGTCGGACAAGTTCGATGCGTCCATGGTGTCGTTCGCGCAGAGCTACGCCGATCAGAACGAAGCCGACTACGAGCAGTTCCTGAAGCGCATAACAGTAAGCTGAGCTCCTGTTTCAAAGCGATAAAGCATATTCCGTGGTGGATGGCCGTTTTGCTTCGGCCGTTCAGTCTGGAAAATTGTTGACAAAACTGCATATCTTCCATCCGATTTTGCAGGAGCGGCGAAAGGGCAGAGTGCTATCATAGGAACTTACCTCACGAGGATGGCAGCGTGTCTCGTTGCCGCTTCGGGCCTATGAGAGGTTGAGGAAAAGGAAGGTTTCATGGTGTCTTTGAGCCGCCTCTTTCACAAGACGGACGAACGTGAAAAACCCGCGACCGCTGCGACGGCTCCGGCGGAGCCGGCCTGCGCGCCGACGGCCAAGGCGACGGTGGCTCCCGTAGAGCTTCCGCAAGAATTTCTCGACAAGTTCCCTGGCGGCATGCTCCGTTACAAGGCCGAGGAGGCCGGCGCGATCGACCGGGTGAGCTCGGGGCTCGTGCGCCTGTTCGGGTGCTCGGATGCCGAGCAGTTCCGCGCGCTTACGGGCAATACGTTCAAGGGCATCGTGCATCCCGACGATTGGGAATGGGTCAGCGCGTCCATCAGCGAGCAGATGGAGCGCAGCGACAGCGACTACGTGCGCTACCGCATCATCCGCGCCGATGGCGAGGTGCGCTGGGTGGACGACTGGGGGCATTTGGTGGAAGACGCCTCCGGCACCCGCTGGTTCTACGCAACGATCATGGACGCCACCGAGCGCGTGCGCGAGAAGGAAGAGCTGCGTCGGGCGAACGAGCGGCTGGAAATTCTCACGGCGCTCTCCAACGACGTGCTCTTCGATATCGAGTGCGGCACGGGCAAAGCCCACGTGTACGGCGATTTCGAGGGTCGCTTCGGTCGCGCGCCCCAGCAAGAGGATTTCGTGGTGAACCGCCGCTGCCAAAAGCCGTGCGAGCTGGCTATTACTTCCCACGACCTGACGCCGCTCATGACACAGATCGGCGAGAACTCACTCGTCGATTTTGAAACCTCGGCGCCCGGTGCCGACGGGGAGCCGGTGTGGTACCGCTACCAATCGGTGGTCCTCTACGACGAGGAAGGCGGTCCGGTGCGCCATGTCGGCCGGCTGCTGGACACGAGCGAGGCGGCCATGCGCGAGAGCCAGTTCCGACGCAAGGCCGAGCGCGACAGCCTCACGGGGCTCTACAACCGCGCCGCCGCCCTCGACCGTATCGAGACCGCGCTGCGTACCGAGAACCGCCCTTGCACGCTCATCGTCGTCGACGTGGACGACTTTAAGGCCGTGAACGACACTTACGGGCATCCCGAGGGCGATTACGTCCTGAAAAAGCTGGCGATCTTCTTGTCCCAGGTCATGCGCAAGGAGGACATCGTGGCCCGCATTGGGGGCGACGAGTTCCTCATTTTTGCCCCGGGCTTGGCGACCGGTCCTGCCGCCGAGCGCGTGCTCGAGCATTTGGCTCGCGGGCCCTTCGCCGGCCAGCGGGCCACCGACGAGGTCGTCGACCCGACCTATCACGCGGCGCCCACCATCAGCGTGGGGCGGCCTGCTGCTTGACGCCGCCGATGCCCTTCGAGGTGCTCTACGCGGCGGCCGACAGCACGCTGTACCAGGTGAAAGAAGCGGGGAAGGCCCAGTACCAGTTAACGGTCATCGGCTAGCAAGCTTCTACCCTGCTTTCTGCAGCAGGGGGCCGTCGCAGCGGACGATGCGGCGCGTGCCTGCGGTGGCCAAAAGGCGCTCCAGCTCCTCCACCGAGCGCGGGAAGTGGCAGCGGTCGAGGTCGCACTGGTCGAAAAACCGGCGTTCGACCATCGACTGCAGGAACAAGCGAAGCGGGTCGTAGAACCCGTCGATGTTCAGCAGGAAGCACTCGTGGGGGCCCATATCGAGGCGCACGCGGGTAAAGATTTCCGAGATCTCCTCCAAGGTGCCCACGCCGCCCGGCAGCGCTACGAATGCATCGCCCAGCTCGATCATCTTCGATTTGCGCTCGCCCATGGTCTCCACGACGATGAGCTCGGTCAGGTCGTGCTGGGCCACGCCGGCCTCAATGAAGAACTCCGGCTCTACGCCGATGACCGGCGCGCCGCCCTCGATGGCAGCACGGGAGACGGCGCCCATGAGTCCGACGGAGCTGCCGCCGTAAACGAGGGTGTGGCCGGCGCGGGCGATCCAGGCGCCCAAGTCGTGGGCGGCCTCTTCGAAATGCGGGTTGTCGCCGAAGTTCGACCCGCAGTACACGGTGATGTTCATAGCTCTCTCCTCTACGGTGGATTTGATCTGCTCGGAGAAAGTCCCCAGCATAGCACCACCGCCGCCTTAGGGCAAATGAACCAGAACGTGAGTCAGAAGAACCGCCCCCTGGCTCATGATTCATGCCGGGCCGGTACCGGAGGAGGGAGGTGCTCCTTACGAGCTGCTATCGCTTCACTTACCTTGTTGTCACCTTTGCTGCGCTCCTTCGGCGCGTTCGCTATGCTGGCTTTGCGAGAGACAGAGAGGCACGAACATAAGCAAGGAGGGCGGCCGTGGGCGCAGTCAAGCATTTTTTAGGGAACTACAGCGAGAATTTCGCTGCGGCACTGGTGCTCTGGCCGGCGCTTTCGTTCCTGCTCACGCTGCCGATTCTGGCCTACCTCTACCATCGCGACGGCCGGTTGCGCTTCGGCACGTTCGTGGGGGCCTACCTCACGGTGCTCTACGTCTGCGGCCTCGGCTGCTTCACGCTGTACCCGTTGCCCCAAGGAGACGCGGGTCTCGGCATCGCCTACGGCGTCGCCCCCAACTTCAACCCGATGAACTTCATGAACGATATCGCGAAGGACGGCCTGAAAGCGGTGTTCCAGCTGGCCTTCAACGTAGTGTTCTTCATGCCGCTGGGCTTTATCGCCGGGCGGCTTTTGCGCCTGCGCTTCCTTCCGTCGGTGCTGCTGGGCCTGGCGGCATCCCTGCTCATCGAGGTGTCCCAGCTCACGGGCCTGTTCGGCATCTACCCCTACGCCTACCGCTGCTGCGATGTGGACGACGTGATCACCAACACCCTGGGTGCTGCCCTCGGCTGGGTGTGCGCATGGCTGCTCGGCCGCGTAGTACCTCCAGGGCAGTTGGCCGATGCAGAGCCGACGGAGCATCCCGGCTTCGTGCGTCGCTGCGTGGCCCTGTGGATCGACCTCGTCATCGTGTGGCTGGTGGCGGTCGTGCCCTACGGCGCGGTGGCCGTAGGCTTTGAGGTGGCCGGTCTAACCCCGCCGACGTTTCCGGATATGACGGCGAATCAGACGGCCGCCCTTATCATCAACGGTTTGGCGCTCATCACGCTTGTCGTGGTGGAAGTGGTCATCCCCTGGTTCCACGATGGATCCACCCCGGGCGGCTCGTTCGTGCGCATGACCTTCGAGACCCATCCCCGCACGACGGGCTACCGCGTAGCGTTCTACGCGGCGCGCTCGGCCACCCTGGTGCTCGCCTACCTTTGGGTGCCGTGGATGGTGATCATCTTGCTTGTCTTTTACCTGGTGAAACGGGAAATGCCCTACGACCTCATTCCGTAGGGGAGCGTCTTACGCCGTGTGTCAGCCTTCTTGTGGCGGCTAGGCAGCTAGGCGCTTCGCCAGAAATCCTGGATGAGGGCCTGGCGGTTCTCGCATTCCGTTTTCTGCAGAAGGCGGTGCACGTATACCTTCACGGTGCTCGGCGCGATAGTGAGCGTCGAGGCGATGTTCTGGTTGTCCTTCCCCTGCAGAATGAGGCGCAGCACTTCGCTCTCGCGGTCGGTCAGGCCGTGGCGCCGTGCGTAAATGAGCAGGTTGTCGCCGATGCGCGCGGCGCGCTCGTCGCTTTCGTCGGCCGGCGGCTTCTCGAAGCGCAGGGCCAGCGAGCGAACGGCGTAGCCGATGGCCAGAAGGGCGCCGGCGAGGAAAAGCAGGTTCTCCGCGTAGTTGCGCTCGGCGGAGACGAGGATGGGCCCCAGCATGAACCCGTCGGTGCGCAGCACGAGGAACAGCAGCGCGTCCTCGGCCACGACCAGGGCCGCCAGCACCGCCACGACGACGAAGACCACCCGGCCTCGGGCCATGCGCGTTCGCTCCGTCTCGTCGCGGCAAGCAAGGTAGCGGAACAGCCCGAAGCCGAGCATCCAGAACACGTAGATCATGCGCAGCGAGTAGAACCAGAAGCGTCCCTCTGGCGTGTCGGCGCCCATGAGCAGTCCCAGGCTCAGGAGGAGGAACGCGATGGGAGGCACCGCCATAAGGCCGCGGCGCCGCTCGCCCACGAAGTCGCAGACGAGCAGCCAGAAGAAGGTCAGGCACGCATCGCCGATGAGGATGGTGGCCACCGAGCGCATGAGCAGGTAGCCCGCGTCGGCCCCGGCATTGCCGCCGAGCACGACGGCGGCAATGCTGTCCTGCAGCATGAAGGTGACATCGAGAAAATAGCAGAGAAAGCCCCCGAAGGAGAGGATCATCGCGCGCGACCGCGATACCAGGTAAGCCGAGAAGCACGTGGCGGCGGCCAGCACCGAGGCGAGCATGACCAGAAGCGTGAAGTAGTAGGTGGCAAATTCCACGGGCATCTCCTCGGCTCTCATCAGGCGTTTATCGAAGGTGTATCGGTCTTGGCACTCCGATTACGCCCCGTTGCTTACCTCTGATACACCCATTTTACCGCTTTTCTGTTTAGTTGACCTCTTTCATAGTGGTTCGCGCGGGCGATAAGCTCGATCGCTCATAGGTCATTCGCACGGTACGGGTGCCGCCACCGTGGGACGACAGGGCGTTCGTTTTCGCCAGGCGGCTCGTTAAGGGAGAGAGCCGTCTCAAGCGCAGGGCCGCGTCGCCATGGGGCGGCCCTTGCATGGGGACACCGAGCGCACAGGGCGCTCGTGGGTATAAGACCGGCAAGAGAAGGGATTGAAGTATGGAAGAGAAAAAGAAGGGCATTGGGCTCATTGGGCTCATCGGCATGGTGATCAGCTCGTGCATCGGCTCGGGCGTGTTCGCCATCACCGGTCAGCTGGCCGGCGTCGCCTCCCCGGGAGCGGTGCTCATCGCATGGCTCATCGTGGGCGTCGGCTTCTTGGCGCTGGCGTTCTCGTTGAACAACCTCACCGAGAAGCGCAGCGATCTGCACGGCATCTTCTCCTACGCGGACGCCGGTTGGGGCCCGCTCGCCGGCTTCATCTCCGGCTGGGGCTACTGGCTGTCGGCGTGGCTCGGCAACGTGGCCTTCGCCACGATGATGATGTCCACCATCGGCTACTTCTACCCCGCGTTTCTGCCGGGCAATACCATTCCCTGCATCATCATTGCCTCCATCGTGATGTGGGCGCTCACCTACCTAGTCATTCGCGGCGTCGAGAGCGCTGCCTTCCTGAACGCCATCGTCATGGTGTGCAAGGTGGCCGCCATCGCTGTCACCCTCATCTTCGGCATCTTCCTGTTCAACGCCGGCATCTTCACGGCCGACTTCTGGGGCAACGTGTACGACAACGCCGTGGCCGCCGGCCAGTATGGCCCCGATGCGGCGCCGCTGGGAAGCGTCGGGACCCAGATCTTCAACTGCATGATCATCATGATGTGGTGCTTCGTCGGCATCGAGGGCGCCTCGGTCGTGTCCTCCCGCGCCGCCCGCAAGACCGACGTGGGCAAGGCCACGCTCATCGGCTTCATCTGCCTGATGCTCATCTACGTGGGCGCCTCCGTGCTGCCCTACGGCTACATGTCCTCCGCCGAGGTGGCCGCGCTCGACTATCCCGCGCTCGTCTACGTGTTCTCGTCCATGGCTCCTGGCTGGGGCGGCCCGTTCATCTCCATCGCTATTATCATCTCCATCCTGGGCTCCTGGCTGTCGTTCACCATCCTGCCCGCCGAGACGACTTCCGAAATGGCCGACTACAAGCTGCTGCCGGCCTCGTGGGGCAAGCTGAACAGCCACAACGCTCCTTCCATGAGTCTGCTTATCGTGGGCGCGTGCACCCAGGCCTTCCTCATCATCCTGCTGTTCTCGGCCGATGCCTACGATTTCGCGTTCTCCATGTGCACCGTGGCCATCGTCATTACCTGGGCCTTCGCTGCTGCCTATCAGGCTAAGTGGGGCGTGCAGAACAAGAACGGCGTCCAGGCCGCCATCGGTTTCGTGGCCGTGGCCTTCCAGGTGATTGGCGTGCTGTTCAACGGCTGGTCCTTCCTGCTGCTGACCTGCGTGGGCTACATCCCCGGCTTCTTCATCTACGTGAAAGCCCGCAAGGACTACGGCAACGCCATCACCATGGGCGAGAAGGTGTGCATGGGCGTCATCTCCGCTCTCGGCGTCCTGTCCCTGGTGCTGCTCGCCATGGGCGTCATCAGCATCTAGTCGATAAAGGAGCAAGTTCCATGGACATCAAGACTATCGGTGTTGAAGACTGGCTGAACGTGTGGGAGAAGAGCGCGACCTACGACATCGCGCAGTCCACGATCGCCTCTATGACGATGGGGGAGATCCTGCAGCTGGACGGCCAGGCGGGCGCCACCTTCTATGACCGCCTGAACCAGGAGAAGATGAACTACGGCTGGATCGAGGGCTCGCCGGAGTTCAAGGCCGAGGTGGCCAAGCTCTATCGCACCGAGATCGACCCGGATTGCATCCTGCAGACCAACGGCACCACAGGCGCGAATTTGATGGCGCTCATGCAGCTGGTAGAGCCGGGCGACCACGTGATTGCGGAGTACCCCACCTACCAGCCGCTTTACGAGATTCCTCGCACCCTGGGCGCCGAGGTGGAGTATTGGCACCTGCGCGAGGAGAACGGCTGGAACCCTTCCATCGACGAGCTGAAGGAACTGGTGCGCCCCGATACGAAGCTCATCTGTATCAACAACGCCTCGAACCCGCTCGGCGCGGTGCTCGATCGCGAGACGCTGGAGCAGATCGTGGAAATCGCCCAGTCGGTGGGTGCCTACGTGCTCTCCGACGAGGTGTACCTGCCGCTGGAGAACACGGAGAACTTCTGGTCCATGGCCGACTTGTACGATCGCGCTGTCGTGACCAATTCCATCTCGAAGACCTACTCCGTGCCCGGTGCCCGCATCGGTTGGACGGTGTCGAACCGCGAGCTGGCCGACAAGTTCCGCGTGTACCGCGACTACACGATGATCTGCTGCGGCGAGTTCAACGACGCGCTGGCCACCTACATTCTGCAGAATCGCGAGGCCGTGCTCGAGCGCAACCGCGAGATCGTGTTCCGTAATATGGCCATCGCCCAGGAGTGGATCGACAGCGAGCCGCGTGTGACCTGGCAGGCGCCCAAGGGCGTGTCAGTGGCCTACATCCAGTGGGATATTCCCATGGACGACGAGGAGTTCTGCATCAAGCTGCTGAAGGAAGAGGGCGTGCTGCTCGTGCCCGGCAACCGCTTCGAGCTCCCCGGCGGCGCGCGTCTGGGCTACTGCGCGCCCGAACCGGTGCTGCGCGAGGGCCTCGCGCGTCTCGGCCGAGCCCTGCGTCAGTTCGACTAGCCACCTTTGTGCTCGCCGTGGCTGGTCGGGTCGATGCGGCCAGTGCGCGATGGTCGCCATTTCACTTCCTCCGAAACGTCTGCCTTAACCTTCGTTTCCGGAGCTGACGATTTGGGCCGCCCCTCCTATCTCGGGGCGGTCCTTTGGGCAAAATAGGGCACTTCTCGTAGTCTTTCGAGCGAAAAGCCGAGAAATGCGCAGATGTCACCTGGGGAGACGCTCGGGAAGCGACGAGAAGACCCGCGAGAAATTACGAGAAGTGCCCGGTTTTGCCCATTTCAGCGAAAGAGGGGGCTCTTAACATGAGAGCGCCGGGCGGTTTGCGGGGCGCTCGGCCCCTTTGCGGGCGCGAAACCCGGCGGCAACGGAAGCCGTGCCATAATGGGCGGCGACCGATTCCCGCGAAGATTCGAGGTTTCCGTGAGCGATCCCAAGACCGTGCCCACCATGGGCGCCCCCGATGCGTCCGATGCCGTCTACGATGCCCGTACATTGGGTGCGCCGAAGATGACCGTCTTCGGCATCCAGCACATGTTCGCCATGTTCGGCGCCACCATCTTGGTGCCGACGCTTACCGGGCTCTCGGTTTCGGCCACGTTGCTGTTCGCGGGCTTGGGCACGCTGCTGTTCCATTTCCTTGCGAAGGGGAAAGTGCCGGCGTTCCTCGGATCGTCGTTTGCGTTCATTGCGGGGTACGCGGCCATCGCGCCCAACGGGGAAGCGCATCTGCTACCCTACGCTTGTCTGGGCGTGGCTTGCGCGGGGCTTCTGTACTTGGTGGTGTCGGCGCTGTTCAAGGCGTTCGGTCCGCAGCGCATCATGCGGTTCTTTCCGCCGGTGGTCACGGGCCCCATCGTCATCTGCATCGGGCTTATTCTGGCAAGCTCGGCCATTGCCAACTGCGAGACGAACTGGCCTATCGCGCTCGTGGCTATCATCATTATCGTCATTAGCAACATCTGGGGCCGCGGCATGATCCGCATCATTCCCATCCTTCTCGGTGTTGTGGGCTCCTATCTGGCCGCGGCCATCGGGGGCATCGTCGATTTTACGCCGGTGGTCGAGGCGCCTTGGATCGGTTTGCCGGTGCTGTGGGACAACACGGTGTTCGCGCTGTTCGGCCCCAGCTTCGACGCGGGGCTTGCCATCACGGCCATCATCACCATCATGCCCTTGGCCTTCGCCACCATCATCGAGCACATCGGCGACATGTCGGCCATCAGCTCTACCTGCAATCGCAATTTCATCGCCGAGCCGGGGCTGCACCGCACGCTGCTCGGCGACGGCCTGGCCACCATCGTGGCGTCGCTGTTCGGCGCGCCGGCCAACACCACCTACGGCGAGAACACCGGCGTGCTCGCCCTCACCCGTGTCTTCGACCCGCGCGTGGTGCGCATCGCCGCTGGGTTCGCCATCTTGCTGTCGTTCTGCCCGAAGTTCGCGGCGGTCATCTCCTGCATGCCGGCGTGCGTGATCGGCGGCGTGTCGCTGGTGCTGTACGGCATGATCTCGGCGGTGGGCATCCGCAACCTCGTGGAGAACCACGTGGACTTCATGCTGAGCCGCAACGTGCTGATCACGGCGCTCATCTTGGTGCTCTCGCTCGGCATCGCCTACAGCGCGGCCGGGGCCGTCACCTTCGAAGTGGGCGGCGTGACGGTGGCGCTCTCGGGTTTGGCCGTGGGTTCGGTGGTGGGCATCGTGCTGAACATCATCCTGCCGGGCAAGGCCGACTTCGACGCCTGGGACGGAGGCCTCGCCGCCGAGGCCGAAGCCGACGACGTGCCCCTGCCCCTGGAAGCGGAAGTGACCAACCTGCCCATTCGGGAGCAGAGGAGAGGATAGGGAAGATCAGGGCGGTCAATCGGCTGCCCGGTCGATCTGCTGTCCGCTCAATCGGCTGCCCGGTCGATCTGCATCCTACTTTCGGGCGAAAAATTCGAGTTGTTAGAGCTTTGCTTCACGTATTTCTGCGGAGGTTGGGGCTTCGAAGAGGTTTTCCCTGCATAGGCGTAGCGCCATGGCTGCGATTTGCGATTTTTGCGACGCTCTTTTCTGCTGCAAAGTCTAACAACTCAAAATTCTGAGCTAAAAATGTCGCTGATATTGCCTGGGAGTGTCCGAAAATCGCTTTCGCTTTTTCTTATTCGTGCGCGGGGAGCCACTTCTGAAGGACGACGGCCTCGTTCTCTTTTTCGTCGCGGGCGGCGTATATCAGGGTGACACGCGGGTATTTGGCCATTTCGGGGCTGGACAGCTTCTTCGCGAACTTTAGCGCCTCGGGGTTCGCGTCCAGCTCCGCCACATACTTTTCTTGGAAAGTGGCCCAATGGGATGGGTCGTGGCCGAAGGCCTTCCGCAATTCGGTTGAGGGCGCAAGGAACTTCGCCCATTCATCGTAGTGCACCCGGGCCTTGGTGAGGCCGCGGGGCCACAGCCGGTCGACGAGCACCCGGTACCCGTCGCTTTCTTCGTAAGGTTCGTACACGCGCTTGATGGCTATCTTCATGAGAACGCCTCCTTGGGGCATGGTAGATAATGAGCAGGACACAGTAAGCTCACCTGCGATTATCGTGCGCCATGCCCATCGTCGGCACCTGGCGCGTCTCCTGTAAGCAAAGCGCCCCTGCCTCGTTACGAAGCAGGGGCGCTTCCCGAGGGTTGATTCGACTTTGCCTGTAGTGCGCGCGAGTCGCAGGGTGCCAATCTGGCAAGTTTTCGGCGTTGTTCGACGTATTTCGCACCCCGGAGGTTCAAGTAGCTGCGAGGTCTTCCTCCAGGTATGTTTCCGACCTGGGAAAACGTAGTGCAGGCCATAATGCGTATCCCTTGCTGCGTCCCCTGATGTCGAAAACCGCCGAAAACTTGCCAGATTTGCCGATTGTTTTTGCGCGGATGCCCTGCGAACGTCTCCTGAGGCATCCGAATGAGGGTGTCTGACGCTGCGGATGTCGATTCGTGGCTGAAGGTGGCGCGAGGTGAGTGGCGGCTCGCGGTACAATGGCGTCGTTCAATGGGAAAAGGAGGAACGCCATGACCGTGCTGTTCGTGAATGCCTGCCTGCGCGGAGACGAGTCGCGCACGCTTACGCTGTGCCGCGAGTATCTGGAAGGTATCGAGGACGTGAAGGAAGTGAACCTGTCCGAGATGCGCCTCGAGCCCTACTACGGCGACTCGGCGGCCTATCGCGCCCAGTTGGAGGCCAAGGGCCTGTTCGACGACCCCATGTTCGACATTGGCAAGGACTTCGCCGAGGCGGATGAGATCGTCATCGGCGCTCCCTACTGGGATCTGTCGTTCCCGGCAGCGCTGAAGATATACATCGAGCACGCGGCCGTTATGGGCATGACCTTCCACTACACGGAGGAGGGACGCTGCGAGGGGTTGTGCCGCGCCAAGCACCTCACCTACATCACCACGGGCGGCGGTCAGGTGAGCGCCATGAACTACGGCTACGAGTACCTCTGC
Source organism: Adlercreutzia sp. CNCM I-6215 (assembly GCF_977072315.1). NCBI lineage: Bacteria > Bacillati > Actinomycetota > Coriobacteriia > Eggerthellales > Eggerthellaceae > Adlercreutzia > Adlercreutzia sp. CNCM I-6215. The sequence continues at coordinate 94,805 of NZ_CDRVMA010000012.1, forward strand.
GGCATCGCCAGCATGTTCGGCATTCCCGAGACGCGCTTCGCCGCCGCCGAAAACTTGGACGTGGTGGGCGCCGATATCGAGGCGAACCTGAATGAGGCTCGCAAGGTGCTCAGCCGTCTGAAGGCGACGCGGTAGGGAAGAGACGCTATCGCGCGATGCGAGTGAGCAGATCCACCTTGCTGCGGACAGCGTCGACGATAGTGGCCACGCGTCGCTCGGGAATATTGGGATTCTGGGAGAGGATCGCGCCCACTTCCTCGGGGTAGCCGTCCAGCATGACCGGGTCGAACCAGTCGAAATAGCCGTCGAACAGGCGCAGCTGGTCGACCGGCTTCATGCCGTTCATTTTGAAGGGCTTGGCCATATACAGGAAATCGCCGGGCACTTCCAGGAACTCCGCGTCGGACCACAAGCACGATCCGGAGTCGAACACCGGCGCGATGCCCGTCACCTCAAGCGTCTCCACGTTGCGGATGATGCCGAAGTTGCGGTAGTGACGGTCGCGGTTGGCCAGCACGAAGTCGCCGGCGAACATCTTGGCCAGCGAGGTCATGGTGGCGTCGGCGTCAAGCCCCAGATCCTCCAGGTGCTTCACGTAGAAGCGCAGATCGGACAAGTTGTTCGGCTGTTTCACGTTGCGGATGACGTCCCAGGCGGCCACCAGTTCCTCGTCGGGCCCCAGCAGGTTCGGGCAGGCAGAGTACACCCGGCGTCCGTCCTCGAACAGCGTATAGGGAGTGAACTCGCCGGGTTCCATCAACCGACGGTGCAACGCCGTAGCGGCCACCTCGTTGTAGGGCTCCTGATTCACGAAGCCCACTCCTGACTTCAGCAGCACGCGCTCGCCGTTTACGATCTTCCACTTCTTCAGAAGGTCGCCTCCCAAGGTGCTGTTGGGGGAGGACAGGCTTACCGTGCGGTAGTCCGGCGCATCGGGGGAAGACCCCGCTAAGTCCTGGCCCAAGGTGAGAAATCCCAGGTCATCAGAGAAGTCGTTGTCGAAGAAGTTGACGGCGTCCCACGAGGCGGGATCGTCCTCGTCGTTCAGCCAGTAGCGGTCGGAAAGCGACAGCCCGAAGCTCTTCTCGGCGAGCACCAGCGTGCTTTCCAGCTGCAGGTTCTCCAGAAGACGTTTGACATGCGCACGGGAAGCAGGGATGGCGCGGTGGCGCCACCAGTAGTTCAACTCGGCCTTGGAAATGTCGCCCCGGCGATCGACGAACCCGAACGGCGCCGCCTCGGGGGCGAACACCTCGCGGATGCGCACGGCCTTGTGGTCACCCAGGTCGTAGTCGAACGACAACACGGGCGTGTTTTTGTTCATGAGCACGTAATGGGCAAGGGTCACGAGGTTCACCGCCTTTCGGAGCATGGGGCGCCGCGACTTGGGACGCGGGACGTTGGGGCTGAGGGTTCGGCGTTGAGCCCATTATACGGGAAACCGTCGACCTATGCCGACCTACGCCGCTGCGGGTTCGATGGGGCGCGACCGTCCCACGCCGCTACGGATCCAATGGGGCACGCCGTCCTACGCAGCCGCAGGCTCAATAGACCGGTAGCAGCGGCGGCGCACGATGAAATAGGAGACGAGCATGGCCACGATCATGAACGACCAGGTGACCGGATAAATCACCATAAGGGTGTCCCAGGTGCCCGAAAGCGGGAACACCCAGGTCACCAGCGCCACGCGCAGCACGCAGGAACCGAGGATGGTGATGACCGCCGGCAGGGTGGACCAGCCCATGCCCCGCATGGCGCCGGCGGGCACTTCGTAGAAGGTGGTCAGGCAGTCAGGCAGCTCCACGAACCACAGTCGCACGAGACCGAAGCTGAGGGCGGCCGCGTCTGTGGTGAACAGCCCTAGCGCCCGGGTGCCCAACGCCGTGAACGTCACGCCCAAAATAAGCGACGAGGTGAACCCGAACAGTACGCACCAGCGGAAGATGGCCCGGCAGCGGTCGGCGTTCTTCGCGGCGAAGTTCTGGCCGGTAAAGGTGACGGCGGTCTGACCGAAGGCGTTCACAAAGAAGTAGGTGTAGTACTCGAAGTTCAACGTGGCCGCCGAGCCCGCGATGGCCGCCGAGCCGAAGCCGTTAATGGTCGCCTGAACGACGGTGTTGGAAAGCGAGAACACGGCGCCCTGAATGCCGGCGGGAATGCCGATGCGCAGGATGCCGGCCAGCTCGGGGCCGCAGATGCGCAGCTCGCGCAGGTGCAGGCGGAAGGGGCCTTCCTCGCGCATAAGGAACGCCACCACGATGACGGCGCTCAGGGCAGCGGCGATGACGGTGGCGATGCCGATGCCGGCGGTGCCCCAGCCGAACAGGCGCACGAAGGCGAGGTCGAGGACGAAGTTCACCACGACGGCGGCAGCGAGGGCGTACAGCGGCCGTTTCGCATCGCCGTGGGCCCGCAGTAGCGCCGACCCGAAGTTGTAGATGGTGAGAAACGGGATGGCGCAGAAGTAAAGCCGCACATAGGTGAGCGCGTCGGCGAGGGAGTCTTCGGGCATGCCGATGGCATCTAGCACCCAGGGGGCCAGGGCGAGCCCCGCCCCGCCCAGGACCACCCCGGCGATGAGTGAGAGCGCCATGGCCGTGTGGACGCTCTTCTTGATGCTGTGGAACTCGCCGGCACCCACATGCATGGCCACCACCACGTTGGCGCCGATGGAGAGCCCCACGAACAGGTTCACGAACATAGCCGTCACCGGGTTCACGCCGCCGATGCCCGCGAGCGAGAAGCTGCTGACGAACTGTCCGGCAATGGAGGCATCCGCCGAGTTCAGCAACTGCTGGAGGATGCTGCTCAGCGCCAGGGGAATGGCGAACCGCAGAATCTTGCCCGGCAAGGGGCCGTTGAGCATATCGATGCCGTTGTCGCGCTTATCGCGTCGATTTCGCTTAGGGCGGGTGGCCGGGCTGTTTGACTTGTCGAGCTCGTCGCGCCCATCGGGCCGACGCGCGTCCCTCTCATCCGATATGTCTCGCTGCAAAGATTCCATAACGAGCGAATCATAACGCGGCCGCCACGGCCGCGCCCCACGATTATGCCATCGGCGTGCGAGACGGCTGCAATGGGATTGTGACCGTTGAGCTGCTCGTTGCGAGGAGGATGCGGTTTGGTGTTACAGAGAAATATCGAAGGGCTTTCTCCCGCTAGTTTCTCTCGTAGCGGACGGAGCGGCCTTCGCCGACCTTAGTTACGAGTCCTTTCTCAACCAATGCATTCAGAGTTCTGATAGCCTTGCTTTTCGATAGCTGCGTCTTTTCGCTTATCTGGGATCGTGTGAGAGCAGAGCCCTTGGCGAGCACGGCAAGTATGGCTTCCTCGTCGAGTGTTACGTTCTCAAGCACTGTCACGGGAAGCATCACCGTAATCGAGCTATCGCGCAGAGCGAAAGAGGGCGATACTGTTTCATGGGCGTATTCGTCCAGGATGCGCGGGATGCCCGTACCGAACCGTTCTATATGTCCCAGTCGAAAGAAAACGTTCGCAAGGATTGGGTTGCGAGCCACTGAAGGGCCTCCTGCGAGGTAGAGCTCCTCTGTGATTCCGGCAGGCAGTCCTCCTGGCGAGGTTATTTCAATGCGATCGGCAAACATGCCCACTTTTATGTTGGCGCGAACGTCCCAGCAACGGTGGACAAGCGCATTGGCGATAGCCTCCCGAAAAGCCTCCCGCGGTACGAGCGTCTTCGCTATGCGCTCGAATCCGACGATTTCTTCGTAGGCGTAGTAGGTGTCGAACACTTCTAGCGTGCGTTGCATCTGCTCAAGAACCGACATGTGCTCGAACGTGTGCCGGGCGTTGATGATGTTGATGCTCTCGCCGAAGCGCGCAATATCAATGCCAGGGAAATGATTGCTATCGGCGAGAAGGGCGGCCGCGTTGCAGTATTCGCCGGAAGGTGTCATAAGCTCAAGCGAAATAAGGGAATTTTGATCGAGGGGTTTGAGCCCCAGTTTGGAGGCGAGCTCCTTCTCGAGATGGCCAAATGCGAGGTCCTGCTCTTTTGCGACGAGGGCGTCGAAGCTGACATGCTCACCCGTCAAGACGAGCCTGCCGTACTCAAGGCGGCTCACTTCGACGGTTGAGGTGTCGGCTCTACGATAGGCGCGTCCAGAGAAAAGATAGGGTTTGTCGGGGCCTTCATGCACCGTTAGTGTGACTGTTCTTGTGTCCTCTTCGATGGACAGCTCGAAACGAGGCACTGGATCGATCGAGTCGTTAATCGCATGTTCGACGCGAAGGCAGGTGTCTTGCGGATCGGTCAATCCGACGGGCGTGCCGTCGTCTGCGATGCCGAAAATGATCTTCCCCGTGCCGTAGTTGGCATAGGCGCTGACGGTCTTCAGGTAGCTTTTCGACAGCTGCTGCTTAAACTCGAGAGTGGTTGTTTCGCGCATAGTGTCCGCCTTTTCGTCGCATCGTTGCAGACATTATGCAACGAAAACAATTTTCGTTTCAAGTGATTGCAACGAAAACAGGCAATTTGTGCCTATCGTCGCAGGGCGCGGGGCGTTTCGATGTCGTGATAAAAGGCGCCAGTCTTCCTCCTATAATCCGAAATGTCGTAAGAAACTGGGAGTTTATTGCGACATTTTCAAAAGAGTTACGCGCCACCTGCCTGAGTAACTTATCAGTTTTATGTCTAGCGCATTCAGTTAGCGCTTAGCTCGCAAGTCCGTTTTCCTTTCTGCAAGCCTCCATGCACTCGAGAACGATGGCTGCACCTTCACGAACCCAATCGCTGGCGTCAGCTGAATACGTGAGAGAGGTGGGCATGCCGAAGGGCTTTCCGTCGAGCTCTTCGAAGAGCACCACGTCGGCGCGGTCGGCGAACCAGTGGCGGTTTTCGGACAGCCCGCAAATATGCAGCCCATCGCCGTAGGTGGCGAAGGCCAGACCGCTCATGCCGTTGATAGGCTGCAGGCTGAAGTGCAGATCCAGATTGTCACCCAGCATGCGCTCGTAAAGATAGCGGATGCGGTCGTAATTGTGGGCATCGTTGATGATGATGGACGCGCCACTAAGGTCGTTGCGCGAAAGAGCGGGCCTGCTTGCCAAAGGGTTCGACGCCATCATGCTGATACTCATGCGGAAGGCCAAGCATGTTCTCGTTACCAGGTCGAGGGCGCTCGCTTCCTTTACGAGCGAGGCGAAAGGCGTGTAGTCGTAATCGAGCACGATGTCGGCCGTGCCATTGACGATGGGCTGGAAGATGGGATCCCGGTAATCGTGCTCGACGAAAGCAAAGGGCACGGATAGGCGCTCTTTGAGCTTGGCTGCGAACGAGGGCGTTGGATATTGAACAGCGATGCGAAGAGTGGCGTCGGGATCGCCCATCTCTCGGCACCGTGCCAGCGCCTCGTCGAGTCCGTCCAGCAGCGTTCGGGCGCCGTCGAGGAAAACGGCCCCTTTGTCGGTGAGTCGGTTGCCCGCTTTCCGATCGATGAGCGAAAAGCCCACGTCGCTTTCGAGCGCAGCAATATGGGTGCTTAGCGTTGATTGGGCGATGAACAACTCTTTGGCGGCTTCGGTGAAGCTTAAGTGGCGAGAGAAGACGACGAACTCTCGCAAGTACTCGGTTCTCATAGCGGACCTCCTCCCTTGCTTTTTGCATTATCGCATGTTGCGCAAAGCAGGAGCACGACGTCCGAGACGACGATATCGGATTTCACGAACAGCCATCATGAAACGTGATAGAGAATCGCGCATTTGCATTTAGCTATCGGCCTGGCGCCAGCGCACTATGGGGTCGTGCCGAAGGGCGACTAATGTAAGGAAAGGGGAAACATGAATTTGAACGAAGGTCTCAATCGCCGTAGCTTTCTGAAGGGCGCGGCCCTCATGGGTGGTGCCGCCGCTTTTGCCGGCATGGTTGGCTGCGCGCCCCAAACGTCCGCTTCTCAGGAACTGAGCTCCACGAGCGATTCGGCGTGGGACAAAGAAGTGGACGTTGTGATCGCCGGCGCCGGCGGCGGTGGCCTGGCTGCGGCCGTTGAGGCCTCTGCGGCGGGCAAGGAAGTTGTCGTGTGCGAAGTGATGAGCAGCGCCACCATGTCCAATTCAGCCCTGTGCGCCGGTATGATTCAGGGTGCTTGCACGAAGCTGCAGAAAGAGGCCGGCATCGATGATTCGGTCGAGGAGTTCGACAAGTATCTGACGGCCGTGGCCGAGGGCTTCGAGAACCCCGAGCTGCGCCGCCTGTATGCCGAGAAATCCGGCGAGACTATCGACTGGTTGGCCGAGCAGGGTGCGGCCCTTTCCACCGATCGCCTGTCGACCCAGGGAACCATGGTCGACTACTACACTGACGTGACGCCGGCTGTGGCGCGTATGCATCAGAACGCCGACGGCATCGGCGCCGGCTTCACCGAGCCGCTGCGCAAGAAGGCCGAGGAGCAGGGTGCGGAATTCATGTTCGATACCCAGGTCACGCGTTTGCTGACCAACGCTGACGGCGAGGTGGAGGGCGTTATCGTCGCAGATGGCGGCAAGGAGCAGCGCATCAAGGCGCGTCTGGGCGTCATCCTGAACACGGGCGGTTTCTCCCGCAACGCCGACATGGTGCGTAGCTTCATGTCGCCGGCCATGCCGGGCATGTTTAACGACCGCCCCGTCATGGGCTCCTATGGCTCGCCGTGGCAGCAGGGCGACGGCATTATGATGGCCTGCGCGCTCGGTGCCAAGCTGGTGAATCCTTGGTGCGCCTACAATGTGGCCCCTGGTCTGGAGCGCAAGGTTGAGGATAATTCCGCAGGCTACATTTCCATGCCGGGTATATTTGTTTCTACTGACGGCCAGCGCCACGTTCTGGAGAGCGGTCGTCCCACCGAGAACGTGGTGGGCGATGTTTGGAAGCAGCCGAACGGTTATGTGTGGAACATCTGGGATCAGGGTCTCGCGGACGCGACGGCTGATTTCGGCGGCCCTGTCATGTACTGCAGCGATGGATTCGAGGAAGAGCTTTCCGGCGGCTATATCGTCAAGGCCGACACTGTGGAAGAGTTAGCGGCGGCTCTTGATTTGGATGCGGACACGCTTAAGAAGACTATCGACGACTTCAATGAAGGTGCGGCCGCCGGTGCCGATGCCTTGGGTCGCCAGGGCGCAATGCCCCTGATGCAGCCGCCTTTCTTCGCAGGTCGCGTCATCGCCGTTTCGCCCGATACAGCTGGCGGTGTTGACGTGAACACTAACACCCAGGTGCTCAACGTGTTCGGCGAGGTTATCCCGCGCTTGTACGCGGTGGGCAACATGGTCGGTGGCTTCAAGGGCAAGGTGAACGCCGGCTGCGGCCAGGCGCTCGGCTGGACCTACACCTCCGGTCGCATCGCCGGCCAGCACGTAGTCACGCTGGAACCGCTTGCATAACTACTTCGATGCCGCCCACCAAGTTCCCCCTCCCGCTTGGTGGCGCGGCGCAATGCGAATGGGGCTGGAGATGGCATTCGCTAGCCCCATCATATCGATAGTACGAATTGACCAAGTTCGAACAAGAGTTTTTAGGGAGCAGGAGCATGGGAAGCTTGGGACAAAGGTTCCAGCAAATAACTACGAAAGGGGTTAACAAAATGGATCGTCGCAATTTCTTGGCAGGGGCTGCAGTTGCCGCAGGAGCAGCAGCATTGACTGGAATGACGGGCTGTGCCACGAACAATGATCTTCCGTCTACCGGTGACGTGGATTTGAAGGCATTGGCAAAGGAGATTGACCGCTTGGCGTCCATCGAAGAAATTCGAGCTCAGCTTTTCAACTATATTCAAGCTGTCGATCGCATCGACTACGAGCTGGGTTACAGCGTCTTCGCTGAAGACAGCTTGCTTGACTACGGTTCGTATTACTATGATATTTTCCCCAACATGACGGGTCGTCAGTTCATCGATAGCTGCTTGGGCGATCATCTTAACGGTTGCAAGTGGACTCATCACATGTACTCTGCCATGCGAATCGATGTGAACGTCGACAATGGGACGGCTGGTTCCAGCACCTATGGGCACATCAATCAAATTTTTTCGCCCGATGGCAAAGCACAGGCAACTGCCGTAAAAGACGCAAACCCAAATCCTGGTGATGTCTTGGCTCACCAACGAGTACGTTACAACGATCTTTGGGAGAGGCGCGATGGGAAGTGGGTCATCGTTAAGCGTACGGTGTCCTACGATATCCCCTATAACGAGACCATTGAAGCCAAGGCGGGCGTGAACGCGGAGAATTCCTATCGCGGAGATGAGTACAAAAAGGATCCGTCCTACGAAGCGTTTGCTTACGGTGCTTAAATAGTTTTAACACTCATATGGTCTGGGATGTTAAGCTTTAACGAGCCGGCATCAATGGAAGGTCCGTCCTTGTGCGGGCCTTCCATCGTATTGGCTGGTGGCTAAAAGCCACTCGTTTCTGAATGAGCGCTCGAGGTGTCACGACGCGAGGAGGGGCTGTGGACATTCAGCAGATCAAGTACTTTTCTCGGGTTTATGAGATGCGCAGTTTCACGCAGGCGGCCGACTCGCTGTTCATTTCGCGGCAGGCATTGCGCAAGTCGGTGGCGCGGTTGGCACAGGAGATGGGGGAGCCGCTGTTCGAGAACCGGGGTAACGTGCTCTTCCCCACGTCGGCGGCCGATCTGCTGTTCAGCGCCTCGCGTCCGGTGTTGAGTGCGTTCGCGCAAATGGAGGCCGAGTTGAACCTCGGCAAGCTAAAGAGCCAAGGGATCGTGCGTTTTGGGCAATCGGTGGAGGCAAGCGACGTTATGACCTCGGGCGAGATGAGACAGGTCATCGACTTTTCCTCGACAAGCGAGCTCGTGACTAAGGGAATGCGCTTCACCGAAGCAAACTGCGTGGAGCTGCGCCAACAAATCCTTGAGGGCGATCTTGATTATGCGAGTCTTATCGCCACCGTGGTGAACGAGTCCCTCTTTGATTACGACACGGCCATTGGGGGACGCATCCACATCGCCGTCCGTACTGATGATCCCCTTGCTGAGAAAAGCTTCATACGCCTCGAGGATTTGGAAGGACGTCCCTTCACCTCTCAAGGAGCTGGATTCGATGTGCACGATCGCCTGGTGGAGGCGACCGAAGAGCGCGGTGTCAAGCTTAACATTGTGTGCACGCGTTCGGGTTTGCACAATCGGCTCGAAATGGTGCAAACCGGGGTGACGCTCACCTATGCCTACCGCGATCTGAGGTTTCCCCGCGTTGCACCAGACGTGGTGTGCATTCCCCTTGAAGAGTCTCCCATGAAATGGTTCTACTGCACCATTGCGAAGAAGGGGCTTGGCGATCCCTATTTGCTGCGGTTTTTCAGCGGCAAAGAAGATTTCGTCCTCTGGAAGGACTGACGGCGGTTCGTCTCCATATCTAAGCGAGCTCCTTCGTAAACCAAAAGCTCCCGGCGAACAACTTAAAGATTCTCCCCTCAAGCCTCGCGCGATTTCAGAATGAGGCCAGAAGATGCCCGTCAATAACGCGACGGGTACACGAGACGAGGAAAGGGGACATCTTGGAGTCTGTTCAGAACACGACGGGAGCTCTAACGCGAAGAGGGTTCCTCAAGACCACGGCCGCGGCCGCGCTCGTTGCGGGCGGCGTTTCGGCTGCGGGGTTCGCGGCCCTTACGCCCAAGACGGCTTCGGCCCAAAGCGACGAGAAGATCTGCACGACCTACTGCAACGCCTGCATGGGTTGTCCGCTGGAGGCCGTGGTGCGCGACGGCAACGTGGTGCTCACGCGCGCCAAGGAGATCGAGGGCGCGCCCATCGACCAGAAGCGCATGTGCGCCCGCGGCGCCTCCATCCCCACGCTCATCGTGCAGGAGAAGCGCATCCAGTACCCCATGAAGCGCGCCGAGGGCACCGAGCGTGGCGCCGGTCAGTGGGAGCGCATCAGCTGGGACGAGGCCATCGACACCATCTGTACGAAGATCAAGGAGTACCAGGCAGAATTTGGCTCGGGCAGCGTGTGCTCCTTCACCTACGGCACTACCGAGCCTCGCAACATGTACAATCTCAACCGTTTGGAGAACGTGGCCCAGTTCTCGCACCAGAACCGCACCACCGACTTCGCGCTCACGCAGGGTACCATGTACACGGCGGGCGGCTTCTACTATCAGGGCGGCGTCGACATGGATCTCGTCTCCCAAATGAGCACCTTTGTCGTGTGGGGCCATAACCCCATCGTGTCCTGGCCTAACGCCTGGCACTACATCGCCGACGCGATTGAGAATAACGATTGCAAGCTCATCGTCGTCGACCCCAACAAGAACACCATCGGACAGAAGGCCGACTTGTTCGTGTCGCTGCAGCCCGGCACCGATGCCGCGCTCGCTCTCGGTTTGGCGAAGATCATCGAGGAAGAGGGCAAGACGGATGATGCCTTCATGCAGCAGAAGTCCTGCGCCCCGTTCCTCGTGAAGGAGTCCGACGGCCGCTTCCTGCGCAAGAGCGACTTGGAAGAGGGCGTGGCGGCCGATGCCGACGACTTTGCCGTGTGGGACGAGGCCACGAATGCCATGGGCTACGCCTCCACGGCGCAGAACCCCGTGCTGCGCAAGAAGGGCATCGAGGTCGCCGGCCAGCGCTGCAATACGGCCTACAGTCTGCTCATCGACCGCATCAGCGAGTATCCCATCGAGATGGTGTCCGAGGCGACCACCGTTCCCGAGGAAACCATTCGCACCTTCGCCGACCTACTTTGCCGTCCTGGCATGGCCGACATCTTCCAAGGCTATGGCATCGACCATTACGGGCACGGTTTCAATACCATTGCGGCAGTGAGTGTTTTGCGTATTATGCGCGGTATGGTGCCTGAGCCCCGTATGAGTTACCCGCTTAATTCCAGCGGCTTCGATGAGACGGAAACCGAGCATCCCGCTATCGTCCAGTCGCTGGGTACCTTTATGTTCAACGACCTGCTCGACACGGGAAAATACACATTCCCGGGCGTGACCGCGCACATGGGCGAGCAGGTGATGGAGCTTCCCGATGTCACGGTAGAGCAACCGCTCAAGATGCTCATCTCTTTCGGTGCGAACATCGTGAACTCAGCTCCCGACCGTAACAAGACCATCGAGGCGTACAAGAAGTTCGATTTCCTTGTGACTGCCAACATCGAGTGGTGCGATACGGCCGACATTTCCGATATCGTGCTGCCGGCGGCCACCATTCAGGAAGTGGGCGGCCCCATTGGCATGAACGGCTGTCTGGTTTGGGCCGATAAGGCCGTCGAGCCGAAGTTCGAGGCCAAGTCCGACTACGACATGGCGAACCTCATCGGCCGTGGGCTCGGCTTGGACGAGTGGTTCCAAGAGGAGTTCGACGAGGGCATGAAGCACGTGGTGAACACGGCCATGAGCGCCGCCATGGGCATCGATGCCGACAAGCTGAAGGAAGCCGGCGTGATGTACGTGGGCGCCGTTCCCATGCCGGCCTACATGACCATGACGGGCAAGCTGCAGTTCTATCAGGAGAACCCTGGCCCCATCGAGAACTACGGCCAGCCCATGGATCCCGCGAGCATCGCGCTGCCCCATTGGGAGCCGCCCATGGAGGCGTGGCCCGTCACAGCCGGTGGCTTCGATGCCAACCCCCTGGCCGAGAAGTACCCGCTCATCGTGACCGCCGGCACCCGTCGCTTCCGCGTGCACTCCTACTACGGCCAGAACCCGCTGCTGCGCGAGATGGAGATCAACGAGCCCTGTGTGCGCATCAATCCCGTGGATGCCGAGGCCCGCGGCATCGAGGACGGCAGCTACGTGCGCCTGTTCAACGACCGCGGCCATGCGGTGGCCAAGGCCACCTTCAGCGCCGGTATTCGCCCGGGCTGTCTGGATATCGACCGCGGCTGGCAGCGCTCCCAGTACCTAAGCGGCTGCAATAACGACCTGACGAGCAAGCAGATTGTGGACTGGACCTGCCCCACCTACGCCTACCACGATTGCCTCGTGGAAATTGAGCCGTGGGACGGCGTGGTGGCGGAGTCTCAGGAATAAGAGGAGGAGGAACCCATGAGATACGGAATGGTCATCGATCTTAAGCGCTGCTCTGGCTGCAAGACCTGCTCGGTCGTGTGCAAAGTGGCCAACAACATCCCCAACGACATTATCTGGAACCGCGTGCTCACCGAGGGCGGCAACGCGCCTGACACGGCTGGTGGCACCTGGGACAATCCCGAGATGCAGCACTGGCCCGTGGCCTGCCAGCACTGCGAGAACCCTGCCTGTACCAAGGTGTGCCCGGTGGGCGCCACGTGGAAGGACGAGCAGACGGGCATTGTGCGCCAGGACTACGACAAGTGCATCGGCTGCCGCATGTGCCTGGCCGCCTGCCCCTACACGGGTGTCCGCTCGTTCAACTGGGAGGAGCCGGCCTACTACGCCGACTTCGCCCTGGGCGACGCCGATGCTGCCAAGCACGAGAAGCACACGGTGGAGAAGTGTATCTTCTGCACCCAGCGCGTGGCCCGCGGCGAGCAGCCGGCCTGCGTGGCCGACTGCATCGGCCGCGCCCGCCACTTCGGCGACCTGGACGACCCGAACTCCGAAGTGTCCAAGCTTTTGGCCAGTCGTGAGTACACGCAGCTGCACGCCGAATTCGGCACCAAGCCCTCTGTCTATTATCTCGTCTAGGAAGGGAGATACGCTATGAACGATGCGAAAGGAAGCGCCGCGTCTCATCGCGGACTGACCGTGGGGATCATCGCTTGCGCGGTGGTGGCTGTCATCGGCGTTGCCCTGTGGATGGTGCAGCTGTCCGGTGGCATGATTCAGACCGGCATGCGCAACCTCGATTCCTGGGGCTTCTACATCACCCTGTTCATGTTCTTCGTGGGCCTGTCCGCCGGCGGCCTCATCATCAGCTCCATCCCCAACGCCTTCGGTATGAAGGGCTTCGGGGACATCTCGCGGGTGGCCATTTGGACGAGCATCTGCTGTACCTGCGTGGCCATCGGCTTTGTGGTGGTTGACTTGGGCGGTCCCTTGCGCCTGTGGGAGCTGTTCGTCTATTCCAACCTCTCATCGCCGCTCATGTGGGACATCATCGTGCTTTCCACCTATCTCATTCTCTCCATCGTGTATCTGTGGGCCTACCGGCGCGAGGATGCGGGGAAGATGTCGCACACCGCCATCCGCGTCATCTCCATCATTGCTCTGGTGGTGGCGGTGGGTGTGCACACGGTGACGGCTTGGATCTTCTCGCTGTCGGCGGCCCACGAGTTCTGGCACACCGCCCTGATGGGCCCGTGGTTCGTGGCCTCAGCGCTGGATTGCGGCACGGCGCTCGTGCTCATCGTGGTCATCGCCCTGCAGAAGGCCGGGCGTCTTACCATCGAACGCTCCTCCATGGTGAACCTGGCGAAGATGCTCGCGGTGTTCACCTGCGTCGATCTGTACTTCTTCGCCTGCGATCTGCTGACGAGCGGTTTCCCCGGCGGCGAGGGCGCCAATGTGGTGGCGATGCTGGTCACCGGCCCCTTGGCGCCGTTCTTCTGGACGCAGATCGCCTGCATGGTGCTGGCCTGCGTCATCCTGTTCGTGCCGCGCCTGCGCACCAAGGGCGGCGTGGTTCTCGCCTCGGCGCTCGTGATCGCCGGTGTGTTCTGCAAGCGCTGCGAGATCTTGGTGGGCGGTTTCCAGATTCCCAACATCGAGTTCGCCGACGTGGCCAACCATATGACCATCACGAACTGGGAGTCCGGCATGTCGCTGTTCGGCTATCAGGGCCTCGTGTACTGGCCGACCCCCTTGGAGTTCGGCGTAGCCCTGGGCGTGGTGGCTCTCGGTGGCTTCCTGCTGCTACTGGGTCTGAAGTACCTCCCCCTGCACCTTAAGGAGAAGACCGCCTAATCGGCTGCTCCGGTACAAGATAGCTCTCTCTTCGAAGAGCCGCAGGCCCCGCAGCTTGCGGCTCTTTTGTTGTTCAGGCTCGTGAGCCTGCACGGCGCGCGAAGCGCGGCGGGCAAAAAACCACCCGCTATGCGGGTGCGCGTCGAAGGCTCCGCCCTTGCGTCAAAACGCCGCCAGTCGGGATACGATACGGGTGTTCAAGTCGTATCAGCCCGGAAAGGCGGCCGTTTTGGCAAACAAGGC
>NZ_CDRVMA010000013.1:0-96094 GCF_977072315.1 Adlercreutzia sp. CNCM I-6215
CGGGAGGGCGGCAGGACCGTCTACGATACGATAGACAACCGCAGGAGGCGGTTGGGGCTGGCGGCGTAGGCCGCTGTCCAAGTAACTGTCCGCACCCCCAGATTATGATAATTGCTTCACCATCCGCCCGAAATCGGGCTCGAAACTAGTTGAGTGACCGTTAAAATAAACGAAAAACGTATATTTTAGTGAGATGCAAAACCCAGAACTCGATTTTGTGACCATTTCTGCCAAAAACTTTGCAAGGGCGTGGATTCTCCGCCTCCGAACCGCTCGGCTCTTATGTTGAGGGCGCGGCTCGCATATGGGGTTACAATGGCCGAGTAACTGACGGCTGCTCGGGGCATGACGCAGGACGGGGCGCATCGGCGCCGCCGCAGGGGCTTCGGGCGCGTGATGAAGGAGAATCGCCTCATGGCTAGGGTCTACAACTTTTCCGCCGGTCCCGCTGTGCTTCCCGAGGAGGTGCTGCGCCAGGCGGCCGCCGAGATGCTCGACTACGATGGCACCGGCATGTCCGTCATGGAGATGAGCCATCGCTCCAAGCCCTTCGCGAACATCATCGAGACGGCCGAGGCCGACCTGCGCGAGCTTCTGCAGATTCCCGACAACTACCAGGTGCTCTTCCTGCAGGGCGGCGCCACCCAGCAGTTCGCGGCCGTCCCCATGAACCTCATGCAGAACAAGAAGGCCGACTACATCGTGTCCGGCTCCTGGTCGAAGAAGGCCTGGAAAGAGGCGAAGCTCTACGGCGAGGCGCGCTGCGTGGCCTCTTCCGAGGACGAGAACTTCTCCTACGTGCCCGACGTGGCCGGCCTCGAGTTCGACCCTGAGGCCGACTACGTGTACATCTGCCAGAACGAGACCATCTACGGCACCACGTACCACACGCTGCCCGAGACCGGTGACATTCCGCTGGTCACTGATGTGAGCTCGATGTTCCTCTCCGAGCCCATGGACGTGTCGAAGTTCGGCCTCATCTACGGCGGCGTGCAGAAGAACATAGGCCCCGCCGGCGTGACCATCGTCATCGTGCGCGACGATCTGGTGCGCGAGGACGTGCTGCCCTTTACACCCACCATCATGCGCTACACCACCCAGGCGAAGGCGAAGTCGCTGTCGAACACCCCGCCGGCTTACGGCATCTACATCTGCGGCCTCGTGTTCAAGTGGCTGAAGGAGATGGGAGGCCTGTCCGTTATGGCCGAGCGCAACAAGGAGAAGGCCGCCATTCTGTACGATTACCTCGATCAGAGCAAGCTGTTCCGCGGCACCGCCCGCAAGGAGGATCGCTCGCTCATGAACGTGCCCTTCGTCACGGGCTCCGACGAGCTGGATGCGCTGTTCGTGGCCGAGGCGAAGTCCCACGGCATCGAGTCCATCAAGGGCCATCGTTCGGTGGGCGGCATGCGCGCTAGCATCTACAATGCCATGCCCAAGGCCGGCGTCGAGGCGCTCGTCGCCTTCATGGCCGAGTTCGAGAAGAACAACGGTTAACGACCAAACAAAAGGGGGAGGCGTCAGCCTCCCCGTGATAAAGCGGAAGCCCTGCGAGGGCGACGAATGCGGAAGGTGGCGCTCATGACGAAGAAGATCCTGGTTACCGAGGACTTGGTGCAGGAAGGCATCGATTCGCTCACCGAGCACGGCTATGAAGTTGACATGCTCATCGACCCCACGGCCGAGGAGCTCATCGGCGCCATCGCTCCCTACGACGCGCTCATCGTGCATCCGAACACGGTGGTCGACTCTTCGCTGCTCGATGCCGCCGAGAACTTGAAGATCATCGGGCGCGCGGGCGTGACGGTGGACAACATCGATATCGAGGCCGCCTCCGAGCGCGGCGTCATCGTGTGCAACGCGCCGAACTCGAACGTCATCTCGGCCGCCGAGCACACCATGGCGCTCCTGCTTGCCGCCGCGCGCCACATTCCCGAGGCAAGTGCGTCCATGCACGAGGGCCAGTGGCGGCGCGCCGATTTCATGGGCAGCGAGCTGTTCGGCAAGACGCTCGCCATCTTCGGTTTGGGACGCGTCGGCGGCCTTGTGGCCGAGCGGGCCGCGGCCTTCGGCATGAACCTCATCGGGCACGACCCCTACTGCTCGCCCGAGCGCGCCCTGCATCTGGGCGTCACGCTTTACGACGACATGGCGCCGGTGCTCGCCCAGGCCGACTTCATCACGGTGCACCTGCCCCGCACGGTGAGCACGCTCGGCATGTTCGGCGCCGACGAGTTCGCCGCCATGAAGGACGGGGTCGTGCTCGTGAACGCGGCCCGTGGCGGCATCTTCAACATGGACGCCCTGGCCGATTTCGTGGCCGCCGGCAAGATCGCGGCCGTGGCTGTGGACTCCTTCGAGGCCGAGCCCTGCACCGACTCGCCCTTGCACGAGTTCGAGAACGCCATTCTGACGCCGCATCTGTCGCCCATGACCCACGAGGCCCAGCGGCGCGCCTCCACCCAGATCGCCGAGTACGTGGAAGCGGGCCTGGAGGGCGGCATGGTGGCTACGGCGGTGAACCTCTCGCCGCTGCCGCCGGAGGTCTTCGACGCCATCGGCCCCTACGTGCACGCCTGCAAAATGATGGGATCGATGGCCAGCCAGATTCTCGGTCACACGCCGAAGAGCCTGAAGGTGGAGCTGGCCGGCGGCCTGGCCGATGCCGACCCGGCGCCGCTGCTCGCGGCGGTGCTCGACGGCGGCTTGTCCTACCGGCGCCTCGGGGCCTTCTCGGCGGCCAACGCGGAGTCGGTGGCCTCCCAGCACGGCATTTCCGTCACGACGGCCTCGGTGCGCGATGCCGGCGAGTACGCCTCCTCGGTGCGCATCGTGGCCGACGAGGTGGAGGTGGCGGCGACGCTGTTCGGCACGGAGCACACGCCCCGCATCATCTCGCTCATGGGCTACAAGATCGATATCGCGCCGGCGACCACGTCGCTTGTGTTCGAGTATGTGGACGCGCCCGGCCGCATCGGCGTTATCGGCACCATTCTGGGCGACGCTGCGGCCAACATCACCACGATGCAGATCGGCACCAAGCCGGAGGAGTCCTGCGCGCTCGTGTACATGAATGTCGAGGGGGACGTGTCCGAAGCGGTGCTCGACCGCCTACGCGGGGCCATCGATCTGCGCAACCTGTGGAAGATCACCTTGTAGCGGCCATCGACGGCTCCGATGTCGGGCTATAGAAAGATTTAACCGTGTCCAGCGGCGCCTCTTAACGGGGGCGCCGCTGGTTTTTGCTATGATGCTTTCGGTCAACTATGTCCGCGTCTCGGGCGCGAACTGTCGGAAGAAGAAAAGAAGAAAGAAGGACGGCATGACACGCAAGATCGACATCTTCGATACCACGCTGCGCGACGGCGAGCAGTCGCCGGGCGCCTCTATGAACACGGAGGAGAAGCTCGTCATCGCCCGCCAGCTCCTTCGCCTGAACGTCGATGTCATCGAGGCCGGCTTTCCCATCTCAAGCCCCGGCGACTTCGAGTCGGTGCGCCGCATCTCCGAGCTGGCCGGCGACGCGGCCGTGGTGTGCGCGCTCACCCGCGCCGTGGACAAGGACATCGACTCGGCGGCCGATGCGCTGAAGTTTGCGAAGCGTCCCCGCATCCACACCGGCATCGGCGTGTCGCCCTCGCACATGCGCGACAAGCTGCGCATCACCGAGGACGAGTGCATCGAACGGGCGGTGCACGCGGTCAGCTACGCCAAGAAGTACGTGGAAGACGTGCAGTTCTACGCCGAGGACGCGGGCCGGTCGGACTTCGCGTTCCTCGCTCGGGTCATCGAGGCAGTCATCAAGGCGGGGGCCACGGTGGTGAACATCCCGGACACCACGGGCTACTCGCTGCCGGAGGACTTCGGCGCGCGCATCAAGTACCTCATGGACAACGTGGCCGGCATCGACGACGTCACCGTGTCGGTGCACTGCCACAACGACTTGGGCATGGCCACGGCGCTGTCGCTGGCTGGCGTGCGCAACGGGGCCACGCAGATCGAGTGCACCATCAACGGCCTCGGCGAGCGCGCGGGCAACACGGCCATGGAGGAAGTGGTCATGGCCATGCGCATGCACGGCAAGGAACTCGATGCGCACACCGACATCAACACCCGCGAGTTCATCAAGGCGAGCCGCTTGGTCAGCTCCATCACCGGCATGAACGTGCAGGCCAACAAGGCCATCGTGGGCGCCAACGCCTTCGCCCATTCCTCGGGCATCCACCAGGACGGCGTGCTGAAGAAGCGCGACACCTACGAGATCATCGATCCGGCCGAGGTGGGCGTGGGCCAAAGCCAGATCGTGCTGACGGCCCGCAGCGGACACGCGGCCCTGAAGCACCGCCTGGAGGAACTCGGCTACGAATACGAGGGCGAGGAGCTCGACCGCCTCTACACTGCCTTCCTCGACGTGGCCGACAAGAAGAAGGAAGTCTACGACGAGGATCTGGAAGCGCTCGTGAACGAGCGCGATCGCGAGGAGTGCGCCATCTACACGCTTGAGGGCGTGCAGGTCAGCTGCGGCTTCCCCTTGAAGCCCACGGCCACGGTGACCCTGCGCGGGCCCGAGGGAGACGTGCGGACGGTGTGCGATTGGGGCGCCGGCCCGATCGATGCGGTGTACAAGGCCATCGATCAGATCGTGCAGGTCGACAACGACCTGTCCGAGTTCGCCGTGAACGCCGTGACCCGCGGCATCGACGCGCTCGGCGAGGTGACCGTGCGCGTGAAGGCCGCCGGCGGCGAGGTGTACGTGGGCCGCGGGGCCGATGGCGACATCATCGTCAGCTCGGCGAAGGCCTACTTGAATGCGCTCAACCGACTGCTCGCCGAGAAGCGCTAAAGGAGGCCTCTTCTCTAAGGGCGTTGCCGAAGAGCGTGCCTGGCGTTACGTTCACCGAAGCCGATGGGGCATCTCATCGGCTTCTTTATTTCCCTTTTCCGTCCTCAAGTAAAATAGTGCGATATCGAATTTCAAGGAGGCACGTTATGGCTGAGGACAACAAGCTCGGGCGCAAGATCACCACGCTGCGCGAGGCGCATCATCTGACCTGCCAGGATCTGGCCGATCGTTGCGGTTGCGACGTGACGGTCATCGAGAAGCTGGAGGCCGGCGAGGTGCCGCCGTCCCTGGCGCCGCTGATCAAGCTCACCCGCGCCCTCGGCGTGCGCCTGGGCACCCTCATGGATGACGACGAGACCTACGGGCCCGCCTACATCAGCACCGATCAGATGGAGGAAGTGGAGCGCGTGAAATCGCTCCAGACCGCCAAGGACGCCGGCGACCTGTCCTACTTCAGCCTGGCGGCGGGCCGTCCCTCCCGTCATATGGACCCGTTCATCATCACCGTGAGCCCCACCGGCGAGGCCACGCACAAGCTGGATTCCCATGAAGGGGAGGAGTGGCTCTACGGCATGGAGGGTGAGATCGAGATCGAGTACGGCAACGAGACCTACGTGCTCGGCCCCGGCGAGTCCATCTACTACGATTCTATCGTGCCCCACCAGGTGAGAGCGCACAACGGACAAAACGCGAAGTTCTTGGCGTGCGTATATACGCCGTTCTAAGCGGGGGAGGGATTTATGACGGAAGAGAACAAGACCACTGACGCGCCCGTTCCCGGGTCTCCCGATTATCCGCTGCACTCGGAGCTGACCATTGGGGCCTATCTGAAGCAGCAGGTGGCGATCGATCCCGATCACGAGTTCGTCGTGTACCCCGATCGCGACCTGCGCTGGACCTACAAGGACTTCGACGAGCGAACCGATGCTTTGGCCAAGGGCCTCCTGGCCATCGGCATGAAGCCGGGCGATCATTTGGGCGTGTGGGCGCGCAACATCCCCGACTGGCTCACCTTCATGTACGCTTCCGCGAAGATCGGCGTGGTCATGGTCACGGTGAACCCGGTGTACAAGTCCCACGAGCTCGACTACGTGCTGAAGCAGTCGGACATGAAGGCGCTCTGCGTGATCGATGCCTACCGCGATGTGGACTACCTGCAGATCATCCGCGATCTGGTGCCCGAGTCGCTGAACGTGCAGCGCGGCTTTCTCCATTCCGAGGAGTATCCCTTCCTCGAGAACCTCATCTACATGGGGCCCGAGAAGCACCGCGGCTTCTACAGCGTGCCGGAGCTTCTGCTGCTCGGACAGCACAAGCCCGACAGCTCCCTGGAATGGGCCCAGGGCCAGTTCGACAACAACGACGTGGTCATGATGCAGTACACGAGCGGCACTACGGGCTTTCCCAAGGGCGTTATGCTCACCCACCGCAATATCCTGAACAACGGCTTCTACATCGGCGAGGGGCAGAAGCTCGGGCCTGAGGACCGCGTGTGCCTGCCGGTGCCGTTCTTCCACTGCTTCGGCTGCGTGCTGGGGGTCATGGCCTGCCTCACCCATCGCTGCACCATGCTCATTGTTGAGGAGTTCAACGCCGAGCTGGTGCTTCAGGCCCTCGACAAGGAGAAGGCGACGGCGGTCTACGGCGTGCCCACCATGTTCATCGCCGAGTTGAACCATCCGGACTTCGACTCCTTCGACTTGTCGCACCTGCGCACGGGCATCATGGCCGGCAGCCCCTGCCCGCCGGAGACCATGCGCGAGGTCATGGAGCGCATGAACATGCGCGACGTGACCATCTGCTACGGCCTCACCGAGACGAGCCCGGTGTTCACCCAGACCTCGGTGGACGATGACATTCCCCACAAGTGCGAGACCGTGGGCCGGGCCCATCCGCCGGTGGAAGTGCGCGTGCTCGACGTGAACGACGGCCACATCTGCGGGCCGGGGGAGCACGGGGAGCTGTGCTGCAAGGGCTACAACGTCATGAAGGGCTACTACAAGATGCCCGAGGAGACGGCCAAGGCCATCGACGCGAACGGCTTTCTGCATTCCGGCGACATGGGCACCGTGGACGAGGACGGCTATTTCCGCGTCACGGGCCGCATCAAGGACATGATCATTCGCGGCGGCGAGAACATCTACCCGCTCGAGGTGGAGAACTTCCTGCTCACCATGCCCGGTGTGCTGGACGCCCAGGTGGTGGGCATCCCCGACGCGAAGCTCGGCGAGATCGTCGGCGCGTTCATCCGCACGCGCCCGGGATACGAGGACATGACCGAGGACGACGTGCGCGCCTACGCCATCCCGCGCATCGCCCGCTACAAGGTGCCCAAGCGCGTCTTCTTCGTGGACGATTTCCCCATGACCCCCTCCATGAAGGTGCAGAAGTTCAAGCTCCGCGAGATGGCCGAGGAATTGGTGAAATCCGGGCAGTAGGGAAGTTCCCGAACGGTTCGGAGGGCTCCGTTTCTCTATGCGAGCTCGCACCGATTCGGGGATGATTTCGTAGGGGGCGACCTCGGTCGCCCCTCCTCGAGCGAGGTTGCTCCACCAGCAGAGGGCTGACCGAGGTCAGCCCCTACGAGACGGCTTCCGCTACGAGAACCTTCCCATGGGGTTCATGCGCTGGTGCTCGATGTAGAACACTCTCACTTCGTCGGCGTCGTAGTCGATCACGTAATAGATGGTGAAGGGGGTGTCGGGAATGGCGATCCACCGGCACGGAACCGAGAGGCGCGCCGCATCGTAGACGGGGTCGTACTCGCGGCCCATTTCCGGGAAGAGCGCGAGCATGTCCCTTTGGCGATCGATGGCGAGCGCCACCCGCTCACTGTAAACGTTCTCCAGGATGAACGTGCGCACAGAGTCCGTGAAGAGAACGCGCATGCCTTCGGCGGCCATCACTCCCAGCCCCTGAGTGCCCGCAGCTCGTCCATGACGTCCTGGGCGTCGTGAAGCTTGCCCTCCTGCATTTCCTGGATGCCTTTGAGCATGCCGCGGTAGGTGCGCATCTCCTGCTCGTAAATCTCGTTGCGGAAGGCCATGGCGGCATCGAAGGCGGCCGAGTCCATCACCACGACGCAAGCCGAGCCGTTGCGCGTGAGGTACAAGGGCTCGCCCGAGTGGCTGAGATCCTCGATGAGGGCGTTCTGGTTCCGGTTGAATTCGGACAGTGGCTTGATCTGCGGCATAGCAACCTCCTAAGAATTTGCTGTAAATATACAGTGAATAAGCAGAATTGGCAATACCTCATCTTGTGTGCCATGGATTTGTCACGAAAGGTTATCGCATTATCCCGTAGGGGGCGACCTTGGTCGCCCCTCCTCAAGTGGGGTCGACTCGCCAGGGGAGGGCTGACCAAGGTCAGCCCCTACGGAGGGATCGGTTCCTGCCTATCGAGTCGTGCTCTAGAAATCTGAGCGCTGCATGTTCAGGTAGTTCAGAAGCTCGCTGCGCTTGTGGATCTGCATCTTGTCGTAGATGTGGCGGATGTGGGTGTTTACGGTGTAAGGGGAGATGACGAGCTTTTCCGCCATGGAGTTAGTCGTGTGTCCGCGCGCGATGAGCAGCAGGATCTCCGCTTCGCGGGCCGACAGGCCGAACTCGGCTGCCGCTTCGGCGCAGATCTCCTCCACCTCGTTTCGCGTGGGCGGCGCAGCGGTGAGGGCCACGATGCTGAACTCCATGCGCACGAGCGGCACGAGCACGACGGCGAGCAGGCACATGAAGGCCAGGCAGGTCGGCGGTGTGAGGGCCTGGGTCACTGGCACTGCCATACTCTCGTACCACAGCGCCAGCGAGTTGCCCGCGGCGAGCCCCAGGCGCACGAAGCCGCCGGCCATGGCGAAAGTGAGCGCCGGGGTCGCGTAGCCTTTGGTGGTGAGGATGCCGAAGTACATGATGAGCAGCACTTCGAAGAGCGATTGCACGCCGATGCCGACGATGAAGGCGGGGAAGTAAGCGAACGTCGAGGAGAGGAACAGCGAGAAGCCCACCATGATGGCGATGAGCAGGGCCGGGTAGATCTTGAAGATGTTGAGGCGGTTGCGCGACAGCGTGTAGATGCCGGCGATGACGAGAATGAACAGAGCCCCGCCCAAAATGCCGAATGTGAAGGAGTCCTCGCCGGTGGGCAGCACTTCCCATGGGATGATGCAGCTGAGGAAATAGCAGGCGGCGCAGGCGAGCAGCGTGACGAAGCCAACGCCGAGCATGTTCTTGAAGCCGTTGCTTGTAGCGCTGCGCGGCAGGAGTACGGGAAAGGCACGCTTTTCGTCCTTGCGGGCGAAGGCCAGAAGGGCTCCCGATGCCAGGGGGAGCAGGGCCGTCGCCGGCGCCGTTATCGTCGGCGGCAGAAGGGAGGCGATAAGCACGCACAGAAAGAGCGTGATGCCGAAGACGGTGCCGATGTGGTTGATGGTGAAGTTCGCTTTCACACAGGCATAGCGCTCGCCCCAGAGTATCCAGAGCGCGGCCTCGGAGGCGCTGAGGGCGATGATCACGACGAGATAGAGGCCCGCAGGTGCAAGATGGAAGGGGAAGAAACCCAGGGCCACGGTGCTTGCCGCGGCGACGATCATGGCGGCCGGAAGGACGGCGGGATAGTCGCTTAGGTGACGCTTGCGTCCGAGAAGTCCCGCCAAGACGAAAAGGAACGCCGCCGTCGCCAACAGGCTTGCCACCCAGCTGAGCGTCACACTTTCGTCAAGCAGCTGGGTGTGGAAGAAGAAGCTCGGCACGAACCAGAGTACGTAGTGCCATGCGAGCAGCAAGGCGAATCCCACGTATTTCAGCAAAGGTCGATCGAAGAGGGCAGAAGGACCTTTCCCTTCCCGAACATCGGGCGAATCGAACTCGGCGCGGCTTGCTTCCATTGGTGCTCTCCCCTTTGCCGTCCTGCGGATTGCGACATCGCTTCGGTCCTCCGGCTGACATGGCGTCGACCAGGGCTCCACGGTATCAAATTCAAGCTGCCAGTGTAAAGGTCATCAGGGAAAAAGGGATCGCAAGTTTTTAAGTACTCCGCTTTTCGCAGGGGTTTTGCGATACCTTGTCCCACTTTTCGCTGGAATGTGTCTCCTCGCAAGAAACTAGGTAACGAGGTTTTCACGGTCATCGAGCGATGCCACGGTGGTTTCCAGAAGGCAGAATTCTCACCAGATCGGTCGGCAATGCGGTACCGGCCGAGCAGATCCTTTAAGGCTCGGCGCGGTGCCGGGATAAGAAGAAGAGAAAGGAAGCACCACCATGTCGTTGCTTGCAAAGAGCAAGGGGGAAGTGACGTACAAGGACTTGACGTCGCTTCACAAGTGGGCACTCGTCGTGCTCATCTCCATGGGCTCGTCCATCATCTACGCGCCCATGTACCTTAAGAATGTGTTCTACGATCCGCTGATGCAGGCGCTCGGCTGCACGAACGCCGATCTGGGGCTTATGGTGTCGGCCTACGGCATCGCGGCCATGATCTGCTATCTGCCCTCCGGTATCGTGGCCGACAAGTTCCGCATGCGCACGCTGGCCACCGTGGGCTTCCTCGCCACGGCGGTGCTCGTGGGCATCTACGCCATGCTGCCGTCGGTGGAGATCTGCCTCGTGCTGTTCGTAGCCATGGGCATCACCTCCATCCTCGTGTGGTGGGGCACCCGCTTCAAGGTGATCCGCCTGTGCTGCGAGGAGGACGAGTACGCCTCGAAGATCGGCATCAGCTACTCCATCTACGGCGTGACCGGACTGGTCATCGGCCTCATCAACGCCGGCATCATCGCCGCCATCGCCAATGTCGCCCAGGGCGTGCAGGTCATGCTCATCTTCCTGGCCGTGGTCATCGCCGTGCTCGGTGTGGCCTCCATCTTCCTCATCCCCGACTTCAAGGGCGAGATCGACAAGAACGCCAAGCTGTTCAGCCTGAAGGAGGCCGTCGAGGCCATCAAGCACCCCGGCGTCATCTGGGCCTGCGTCGCCTACTTCTGCGTCTACGCCGTGTACCAGGGCGCTACCTATACCACGCCCTACCTCACCCAGTGCTTCAACGCCGATGGCAATCTCGTGAACGTCGTGGGCCTCATCCGCACCTACGGCATCGGCCTCATCGCCGGCCCTGTGGTCGGTTGGCTGGCCACGAAGCTGAAGAGCCCCTCCAAGGTCATCCTGGGCGCCTTCATCCTGTCCATCGCGGTGCTGCTCGGCTTCATCGTCTTCCCGCATGATCCGGGCGCGGCCATGGTCGCCGCCATCCTGGTCGTCGTGTTCGGGTTCACCACCTACGGCGCCTTCTCCATCGGAAGCTCTCCGCTCTCGGAGATCAAGATCCCCATGCGCATCTTCGGCACGGCCGCCGGCGTGCTGTCCGTGGTCGGCTTCATGCCCGACGTGTTCATCCACACCTGGTACGGCGGCCTCATCGACGCCCAGGGCATCGATGCCTACACGAGCATCTTCGGTTTCGAGATCATGTTCGGCGTCATCGGCTGCATCTGCCTCGTCATGTTGCTCCGCACCATCAAGAAGCACTTCGGCGCCGAGTCCGTCGATAAGACCGAGGAGGCCGAGGCGACCGAGATCGCCGGCGGCGAGGCCACCATCTAGCGACGCGAGGAAATCGGAAAGACCGCAGGATTCGGGAAAGGACAAGGAGATCCTATTATGCCGAACAAGATTGACGTGCTCGCCCGCATCAGCCCGCAGATGGCCGCCGTCCTCGCGAAGGAGGACGAGCTGGCCGGGGACGCCAACGACGCAAGCGCCGGCTTCGCCCAGATGCGCGAGAACTACGTGGCCGGCCGCGCCTGGTGGAACGAGGGAGCCCCTGAGATGGACCGTGTGGTCGACGATGCGGTGGAAGGCTCCTTCGGCGCCATCGGCGTGCGGCGCTACTACCCCTGCGAAATCGCCGAGGGCGCGACGGCGCCGGCCATCGTCTACGTCCACGGCGGCGGGTTCGTCCTCGGCAACTTGGACACCCACGACCGCATCTGCCGCATCTTGGCGAAGCGCGCCGGCGTGCCGGTGGTGGCCGTGGATTACCGGCTGTCCCCGGAGGCGAAGTACCCCTCCGCCGTGCGCGAGGCGGCGGCGGTGGCCGCGCACCTGCACGAGGCGGGGAAGGCCTGGGGCATCGACGGCGACCGCCTGGCCTTTGCCGGCGACTCCGGCGGCGCGCACCTGGGCCTGGCCGCCACGCTGTATCTGCGCGAGGAGATGGGCGGCGCCGACTTCGTGAAGTGCCTGCTTCTGTTCTACGGGTGGTTCGGCCTGACCGACTCTTCCTCCATGCGGCTCCTGGGCGGTCCGTGGGACGGCCTCACCGAGGAGGACTGGCAGTTCTACCTGAACCTGTACGCCGAGGATCCCGCGGCCCTTGCGGCGGAGCACTACGCGAACCTGTTTTTGAACGACCTGACCCATGATGTGCCTGCTTGCTACATCGCCGCCGCCGAGTTCGACCCGCTGCGCGACGACTCGGCCACCCTGGCCGCCATCTGCGAGCAGTACGGCACCCCCTTCCGCTTCGAGCTGTTCGAGGGCGTTATCCACGCCTTCTTGCACTACACCAAGATGCTCGATGCGGCCAACGACGCGCTGGAACACGGCGCCACCTTTTACCGCGAGACCTTGGGCCTCGCCTAGTTATTGGCAATCCGGGGGCGCGCGGGGCGCGTTCCCTTTGCAAAGCACCCTTTGAAAGGAGACAGAAGAATGGACTTCAAACTCACCGACGAGCAGGAGCTTATCGTCGACAGCTACCGCGAGTACATGGAGAGCGAGAACTGGGAGACCTACTTCCACGAGTGCGACGAGAAGCACGTCTACCCCCTGCGCTGGGTGGCGGGCCTGTGCGAGCTGGGCTTCGACCAGATCATGCTGCCCGAGTCCCACGGCGGCCTGGGCCTGGAGCAGCCCTGCGTGACGCTGATGGCCGTTTACGAGGTGCTCGGTCGCTACGGTGCGCCCACCTACGTGCTCTACCAGCTGCCCGGCTTCGAGACCATTATCCGCGAGGGAACCCAAGAGCAGATCGACGCCGTCATGAGCACGCTCGGCTCCGGCGAGCAGATCTGGAACTCCGCCTGCACCGAGCCGGGCGCAGGCTCGGATGTGGGGGCGCTGGCCACCACGTACAAGCGCGAGAACGGCAAAATCTACCTGAACGGCACCAAGACCTTCATCACCTCGTCCGCCGGCGTGAAGTACCTGGTCATCATGGCCAAGAACGCCGATGACGAGTCGCAGTTCACCGAGTTCTTCGTCGATATGTCCAAGCCGGGCGTGAAGCTCTCCCCGCTGCCGAAGCTGGGGCTTCGCATGGACAGCTGCTGCGAGGTGTACCTGGACAACGTGGAGCTGGAGGAGTCCGACATCTTCGGCAAGGAGGGCAACGGATTTATGCGCGGCGTGTCCGACTTCAACTTCGAGCGTTGGCTCGTGGGCGCCTGCGACTACGGCACCGCCATCTGCGCCTTCGAGGACGCCATGAAGCACGCCAACACCCGCATCGCCTTCGGCAAGCCCATCAGCCGATTCCAGCTGAACTCGCTGAAGATCACTGAGATGTGCATCAAGCTGGCCAACATGCGTAACATGCTGTACGAGGCCGCCTGGATGGCCGACAACAACGGCGGCGACTTCGACCCGGCCATGGCCGCCATGTGCAAGTACTACTGCGCCAACGCCTCCTTCGAAGTGACCGACGACGCTATGCAGGTGATGGGCGGCATCGCCGTGGCCTCCGAGCACCGCATCAACCGCATCTGGCGCGATCTGCGCGTCGACCGCGTCTCCGGTGGCACCGACGAGATGATGATCCTCGCCACCTCTAAGGGTGCTTGCAAGGCTTACAAGGCCTAACTTCCTTGGGCGAACCAGCGAGGTATTGAGAGAAACACGATTTAAGGAGAGAAACAATGGCTATCCCTACCGAGAAACCCTCTTACGGTCCGCTTGATGGCGTGAAGGTGGTCTATGCCGCTGTTGAGCTGGCTTGTCCCAAGGCCGCCGACCTCATGGCCGACTGGGGCGCGGACGTCACCTGGCTCGAGAACACCGGCGCCGGCGACACCATTCGCGACACGGCCTATATCAAGCAGGCCGAGCGCCGCAACCAGCGTTCCGTGGCTCTGAACTACTTCTCTGAGGAGGGTCGCGAGATATTCCTCAACATGATCCGCGACGCTGACATCTTCATGGAGGCGTCGAAGGGAGGCACGTGGGCTCGCAAGGGGCTGACCGACGAGGTGCTGTGGGCCGTGAACCCGAAGCTCGTCATCGTGCACGTGTCCGGCTTCGGCCAGACGGGCGATCCCAAGATGGTCAAGCGCGCGGCCTATGATCTGACGGTTATGGCCTATGCCGGGATCATCATGCAGAACGGTACCGAGGAGCAGCCGATGCTGCCGGGGCCCTATGCCGGCGACTACTTCAACACGCTCATGATCGCAAGCTCGGCTCTGGCCGCCCTGTACAAGGCTGAGAAGTCGGGGAAGGGCGAGTCCATCGATTTGGCTATGTACGAGACGCTTTTGGCTATCGGCCAGTACTACCTCGTGGACTACTTGAACGAGGGCATCAAGTGGCCTCGCCCCGGTGCGCGCAACCAGAATCTCTGCGGCATTGGCGAGTTCGCCTGTAAGGACGGCTTCTTGGGCGTGTGCCTTTATGGCGTCGACCAGAACAAGTATTTCCTCGAGACCATCGGCCTGGGGCATCTGTGGGGCATGCCGGAGATTCCCGAGGACACGAGCGGGCTGTGGCTGTCGAATCCCCACGCCGAGGAGATCCAGCGCGCCTTCGAGGAGTATTGCCTGGCCCATTCCAAGTACGAGATCGAAGAGGACTTCGCCGCCCATCGCATTGCCGCTCAGGTCATCAACGACATGGAGGATTTGGTCGAGGAGGAGCACCTGCGCCTGCGCGACACCTGGGTCGATTGGGAGACGGCCGACGGGGAGACCTTCCATGGGCTTGGCGTCTTCCCGAAGTTCCAGAACAACCCCGGTCGCATTTGGCGCCCCATGCCCGCCCAGGGCGGCGACACGGTGGACGTGCTGACCAAGCTCGGCTACAGCGATGAGCAGATTGCCCGATTCGCGGCTGATGGCATTGTGAAGTGTGCTGAGTAGCCGTGCCGTCCGCGCGAGCGCATCGCGTCAACTATGCGCAGGGAAGGCCCGCTGGGGAAGGGCGGGCCTTCCTCCCACTGACAAGTTCGAGGGAAGGAACGAACGCCATGGCGACCGTCGTAGGCAATGAGAATCTCCGCGATTTGTGGAACGAGCTGTCCGCAAGCCGCGGCGATCATCTTTTTCTGACCTGCGAGAATCGGGCCGGCCACCGTCGCTCGTTCACCTACGGCGAGTTCGACTGTCTGGTGAACCGCATGGCCAACTTCCTTTTGGCCGTCGGTGTGAGGCAAGGCGACAACGTGGCCATCCAGCTGTACAACTCGCCGGAGTACGTGTCGGCCACCTTCGCCTTGGCGAAGATCGGCGCGGTGGCGGTGCCCATCAACATGCAGCTCGTCTTCGACGAGTGCGCCTTCCAATTCGACCGCTGCGGCATCCACACGGTTATCTGCGAGCCGGACTGCCTCGGCTATTACTTCGCCGAGGCCGCGCCCCCGTGCCCGAACAACACCTGCGAGGAGCGCCGCATCTATCCCATGGAGCGGGTGCTCGTCGCCCACAGCGGCGGAGAGGGACTCGTCGCGGCCGCCGTGGACTTCGACGCCGGCGTGGGCGCGTGCGGCGATGCGCTGGACGATCCGTGTGCGTTGGACGGCCAGGACACGGCCATGATCATCTTTACCTCCGGCACCACCTCGTGCCCCAAGGGCGTGGAGATCACCCATGCGAACATGCTCTTCGCCGGCTACTACGGAGACTGGCAATGCGCCTTAGGGCCCGATGACCGGATGCTCACCACCATGCCCGCCTTCCACTCGAACTTCCAGCTGGCGGCGCTCATGCCCGTGCTCACGGCGGGCGCCAGCCTCGTCGTGCTGGAGAAGTACAGCGCGCGCAACTTTTGGCGCCAGGTGCGCGAGCATGGCGCCACGGCCATCCAAATGGTGGCGATGATGGCCCGCACGCTCATGATGCAGCCCGTCGATGCCGCCGAGCGCGAGCACCGCGTCCGGTCGGTGCAGTACTACCTGCCCATCGGCGATGAGGAGAAGGAGGCTTTCGAGCGGCGCTTCTCCGTGCGCCTGCAGAATTGCTACGGCGCGACGGAGTCCATCTGCTGGGCGCTCACCGACTTGCCCTATGGCCCGCGCCGCTGGCCGAGCGTGGGGCGCGCGGGGCTTGGCTACGAGGTGGAGATCCTGGACGAGGCGGGACGTCCCGTGGCACCCGGTGCGGTGGGGGAGATCGCCGTGAGGGGAATTCCCGGCATCAGCCTCATGAAGGGCTACTACGACGATCCCGAGGCCACGGCGAGAACCGTGAATGGGGAGGGCTGGTACCTCAGCGGCGACAAAGGCTACCGCGATGAGGAAGGCTGGTTCTATTTCGTCGATCGAAAATGCAACATGATCAAGCGAGGCGGTGAGAACGTGTCGGCCACCGAGGTGGAAGACGCGCTCTTGATGCACCCGGCCGTAGCCGAATGCGCCGTCATCGGCGTGGACGACCCGGTGCGCGACCAGGCGGTGAAGGCCTTTGTCGTTTTGCACGAGGGGCATACGGCCGCCATTGAGGAGATCACGCACTTCGTTGCCTGCCGTCTGGCCGATTTCAAGGTGCCCACCATCATGGAGATCGTAGAGCGCCTGCCCCATACCAGTGTCGGGAAAGTGGAGAAGAAGCTGCTCTGCGCGCTTGACTAGACCAGAGAAATCCATTGGCAAAAGGAGGATTCAGCATGGCCATCTCAACGGAAATCGTCGGCAGGACGTTCGGCCCGTTCGTTCGGGACTACACCTTCAAGGACTTGGAGATCTGCGCGCTCGGCTGCGGCGCCGGCTGGGACGGAAAGACCGATCTGGAGTACATGAACGAGCACGATGCCGAGAACCCGCGGCTTAAGGTGCTGCCCATCTTCGGCGTGCCGCTGACGGTGAACGAGGAGATGACGACCACGCTGGATTACGGCTTCGATTACAGCGGCTCGCTGCACTATGGAATCGACGCCTATTTCCATGCGCCCTTCAAGATGAACGATCATGTGGAGACCTATGTCGTGCAGGAGGCCATCTGGGATCGCGGGGAGGGCCGCGGGTCGCTCTCCAAACAGGTGGGGAAGTCCTATTCCGCCGACGGCGTGCATCTGTGCACCGTGGAGACCTACGACTGCTGCATCTACGACGGGGGCTTCGGCGGCGAGAGGCCCCCGAAGGACGTCGTCGAGTATCCCGACCGCGAGCCGGATCTCACCTACGAGGAGGTGTGCGGCTATCAGTGGCCCCTCATCTACCGGTTCATGGGCGACTGGCACCAGCAGCACATCGATTGGGCCTACACAGAGCAGACCGGGCTGGCGCGCCCCATCAACCACGGCGTCTGCACGGCCGGCATCGCCATGCGCCACCTCATCGCGCTGCTCATTCCCGGACAGCCCGAGCGCCTGCGCCGCTTCAAGTGCCGCTTCACTTCTCCGGTGCTGCCGGGCACGCGCCTTTGCACCCAGGTATGGAAGGTGGGCGAGGGCGAGGCCCGCTTCTGCATGGTAAACGCTGATGAGCCCGAGGCCAAGCCGTATCTGAGCGCCTGTCTCGCCGAATGGGAATAGGAGGGCTGTCGTGGCAGGCGATGTGAAGGCGATGACGCAGGTGGCGAGCCCTCCCGTCCCGGCGGCTGCGAAGGAGATCAGCAGGGATGTGGCCCGCAAGGTGCGCCAAACGGCGAAGAGGACCATGGACGACGTGGCCATGACGCCGTTTCTGCGCAAGATCACCTTCTTCTCCTCGGGCGGCTCTTTTCTGGACGGATACGTGCTGTCGCTCATCGGCGTCGCACTCACTCAGATCGTGCCGGCGTTCGGGCTGACCGAGGACTGGAGCGCCGCCATCGGCGCCTCGGTGCTCGTCGGCATTTTCGCGGGGACCATCGCCGGGGGCTACCTCACCGACATCATCGGTCGCAAGAAGATGTTCATCATCGACCTGGTAGCGATCGGGCTGTTCTCACTTCTGAGCGTATTCGTTGCCGAGGCCTGGCAGCTCGTGGCCGCCCGCTTCTTCATCGGCGTGTTCGTAGGCGCCGATTATCCCATCGCGACTTCGCTCATTGCCGAGTTCACGCCCAAGGAACATCGGTCGATCTCCATGGGCATGGTGTCGGCGGCGTGGTATCTGGGAGCCACCGTGGCCGCAGTGGTGGGCTATGGGCTCTACGGTAT
This sequence comes from Adlercreutzia sp. CNCM I-6215, assembly GCF_977072315.1. Lineage (NCBI taxonomy): Bacteria > Bacillati > Actinomycetota > Coriobacteriia > Eggerthellales > Eggerthellaceae > Adlercreutzia > Adlercreutzia sp. CNCM I-6215. The sequence goes on from NZ_CDRVMA010000013.1 coordinate 18,178, forward strand.
GGAAGACGGATGGAAATGGATGCTCGGCAGCGCCGTGGTACCCTGCGTGGTGCTGCTCATCGGGCGGCACGACATTCCCGAATCGCCTCTGTGGCTGGCAAGCAAGGGGCGCGTTGCCGAGGCTCGAGCCGTGATGGACCGTGTGTTCGGTCCCGATGTGGAGCTTGCTCCCGCGAAGCCGGCAGACAAGACGCCGCTGGCAACGCTGATGCGCGGCGAGTATCTCAAGCGCATGGTGTTTCTTGGGGTGTTCATCCTGTGCCAGGTGGTGCCCATGTATGCCATCTACACCTTCGGACCTGAGATCATGACCGCCTTCGGGCTGGGGGAGGGCCATGAGGCCATTTTGGGCGAGAGCGCTGTGAGCCTGTTCTTCCTCGTTGGATCCATTCCGGCCATGTTCTGGCTAAATTCCATGGGGCGACGCCCCTTGCTGCTCATGAGCTTCGCGCTCATGGCGGTGGGACTGCTCGTGCTGGGCCTGTGGCCCACGGCGTCGGTGGCGGTGATCATCCTCGCCTTCGGGTTGTACGCATTCTTTAGCGGTGGCCCGGGTATTTTGCAATGGCTGTATCCCAACGAGCTGTTTCCCACTGAGGTGCGCGCGACGGCCGTCGGCATTGCTATCGGATTCTCGCGCATCGGCACTATCGCGGCCACCTATGGGACACCTTTGGCCTTGACTGCCTGGGGTGTGGGCCCGGTGATGCTTGTGGCGGCGGGGCTCGCGCTGCTGGGGCTTGTGCTGTCATACTTCATGGCTCCCGAGACCCGGGGCAAGTCCCTCGCCGAGACGAGCGGCATCGCCGATAGATAGAGCGTTGGTTCTCAGGGTTCCAGCTATCGGCAGAAGATCTTAAATTTCGAGAATGGAAGAGCCCGTCTGAGTGACGGGCTCTTCCTGCTTATGCGGAGCTTCGGCAGCATGGGAGAAAGACCCCCCCTTGGTGTATGGCGATCTTGCCGCACGGATTCGAGACAGGGTTTAGGACGCGTAGTTTGGGAAGTAAGGAGCGTCAGTCTCTAAGCGGCAGAAGAGCCCGCCTCGGTGGCGGGCTCTTCATGTGCTGAATGCTTATGAGGCGGTTCGCCTAGCGGCCGGTCCAGTGGGGGGTGCGCTTCTCGACGAAGGCGGCCGGACCCTCGATGCCGTCGTCGGTCTTCTCCAGGAAGCGGTAGGCCGCATCGGAGAAGCGCATGGCGTCCTCCTCGGACATCTGGTCGGCGGCATGCACGATGAACTTCGTCCATTTCAGGGCCAGAGGCGCGTTCTTCAGGCACTCCTCGGCCAGCTCGATGGCGCGGTCGAGCACCTCCTCGGCGGGCACCACGTAGTTGATGAGGCCGAGGGCCTTCGCCTCGGGGGCCTTGATCTTCTTGCCGGTGAGCAGAAGCTCCATGCAGTCCTTGCGGTTGATGTCGCGGGCGAGGCGCACGATGCCGCCGGTGGAGGCGATGATGCCGAGCCCCACCTCGGTGCAGCCGAACTTCGCGTTCTCGGCGGCTACCACCATGTCGCAGGAAAGCGCGATCTCCATGCCTCCGCCGGCCGCCGAGCCGTTGCAGGCGCAGATGACCGGCTTGGAGCACAAACGCGCAGTGAGGCCACCGAAGCCGTGCTCGGTGACCGTCTGGCACTCGCCGCCCTCGGAGAGCTCGGAGAGATCCTCGCCGGCGCAGAACACCTTGCCGGTGCCGGTCACGACGATGGCGCGCACCGCTTTGTCGGTCTCGGCGTGGTTCATGATGTTCTCCATGGCCGCGGAGGTCACGCCGTTCAGGGCGTTGGCCACCTCGGGGCGGTTGATGCGGATGATGAGCAGGCCGTCATCGCGCAGCTCGGATACGACGGTGTCGGTGCCAAAGTAGTCAACCATTGGTTCCTCCTAGATTCTTGGTAACTGATTGCCAGACGATGCGTCCCTCGCATCAAAATCTATGGTAGGCGGGGCGGCTTCCGGGGGCATCGCAAGGGGCGCGGTATATGGGGAATACCCAGCTTGAGGGGCATCACTACATTTTGAGTAACGATGCTTTCACGGGGTTTTGGCGATGACGGCCAAAGCGAGCCGCGGCACTATGGCACCAACGGAGCGCCATCGGCTGCAGCGAGGTGCTCCGCTTGAAACGAACCGATACGTGAGAGAAGTTCTTAAAGAGAAAGGTGCAGAAGTGAAGATCGCAGTGGCATTCAAGGTGGTTCCCGACGATCAGGACATCCAGGTGGCCTCCGATGGCACCCTGGACTTCTCCAAGGCGAAGGGGACGGTGTCGACCTACGATTTGAACGCGCTCGAGGCGGCGGCCCAGCTGGCTGCTGCCAACCCCGGCTCCACGGTGACCGCCGTGACGGTGGGGGCGGCCTCCATCGACGACTCCAAGCTGAAGAAGAACGTGCTCGCCCGCGGGGTCGACGATCTGGTCATGGTCGCCGACGACGCGCTGACCGCTCTTGATACCGCCGGCACGGCCGAGGAGCTGGCCGCGGTCGTGGGCGAGGGGGACTTCGATCTCATCCTGTGCGGCGACGGCTCTGCCGATGAATATGCCCAGCAGGTCGATGTCCAGCTGGCTGCCCGTCTTGAAGTTCCTTCCGTGAACGCGGTGACGGCCATCAAGGTCGAGGGCGACTCGATGGTCGTCGAGCGCACGCTCGAGGACGTGGTGGAGGAAGTGGAGGTTCCGCTGCCGGCCGTCATCGCCGTGACGCCCGATGTCGCCACGCCGCGCATCCCCGGCATGAAGGACATTCTGGCGGCCGGCAAGAAGCCCATGGATGTGAAGGGCGCTCCCGTAGCTCCCGTGAGCGCCGTCGAGGTCGTCTCCTGTGCGGCTCCCGAGGCCGCCGAGCGCGCCTGCAACGTGGCTGACGCTTCCGCCGACGGCGCCATCGAGGCGTTTGCCGCGGCGCTCAAGGCGGCCCTGTAGGCGTCCCTCCCCACACTTCGAATTCCACGACCCGATAAGGAGACATGAACATGAAAGCACTGGTTATTGCCGAGCATCCCGAGGCCGCCCGCGAGCTGGCAGCCGGCGCCCGCACTCTCGCCGACGAGGTGGCGCTCGTAGTCTTCGGCGAGGCCCCGGAGAACGTCGCCGATGCCGCCTATATCGTCGAGGTGCCCGAGGGCGCCGTGGCCGACGATGCCTACCTCACCATTCAATCCGTCTACGAGAAAGAGCAGCCCGCTGTGGTGCTGGCCGAGCCGACCCGCCATGTGAAGTCGGTGCTGGGACGTTTGGCCGCCGCTGCAGGGGCCGCCGCCATCACTGATGTGACGGCCTTCGAGGACGGGGGCGCTCTGAGCCTCTACTTCGGCGGCGTGGGCGAGCGCGTGCGCAAGGCCGCGGGAGACGTGGCCTTCTACACGGTGGCCCCTGGCACCTTCGCCGACGTCGAGCCTGCGGGCAGCGCCGTGGCCGAGACCGTGGCCTGGATCGCCCCGGCCCGTCCGCTGCGCCTGGTGTCCTCCCGCGAGCGCGAGAAGGGCGGCACCGACCTGTTCAAGGCCGAGGCCGTCGTGGCCTGCGGCCGCGGGTTCGCCGAGGAATCCGAGCTTGAATTGGCCCGCGCTCTGGCCGACAAGATCGACGGCGGCGTGGCCTGCTCCCGTCCCTTGACCGAAGGCGTCGACTGGATGCCCCAGAGCACCTACGTGGGCGTCTCCGGCCTCACGCTCACGCCGAAGGTGTATGTGGCCTGCGGTATCTCCGGCCAGATGCAGCACATGGTGGGCTGCAACCGCTCCGGCGCCGTGTTCGCCATCAACAAGGACAAGAACGCCCCCGTCTTCAAGCAATGCGACTGGGGTCTGGTGGGCGACATCAAAGACGTGCTGCCGGCCCTGACGGCGGCCCTGTAGGCCTTATCGATCAAGGGTGGGAGGCGCCGGCGCGGCCATGGTCGCCGGCCTGCCGCCCTTGGGATCGAGTGAGAATCTGAAAGGAGAGAAGCGTGTCTGACGCAGATTTCGACATCATCGTCGTCGGCAGCGGGTGCGCGGGCGCGGTGGCGGCCTACGTGGCGGCCTCGGCCGGCAAGAGCGTGCTCGTGGTGGAGCGCGGCAACTACGCCGGCGCCAAGAACATGACGGGCGGGCGCATCTACAGCCATTCGCTGAAGGAGGTGTTCCCCGACTTCGAGTCCGAGGCGCCCCTGGAGCGCAAGATCACCCACGAGCGCATCGCCATGCTGAACAGCGACTCGGAGATGACCATCGACTTCACGAGCCCCGTGCTCGCCGAGGAGGGCAAGGACTCCTACTCGGTGCTGCGCGGCCCCTTCGACCAGTGGCTGGCCGAGAAGGCCGAGGACGCCGGCGCCGAGTACATCTGCGGCATCGCCGTGGAGGAGCTTTTGAAGGACGAGTCCGGCAAGGTCGTCGGCATCCGCGCCGGCGAGGACGAGATCACATCGCAGGTCGTCATCGTGGCCGAGGGCGTGAACACGCTCCTGTCCGAGCGCTGCCTCGGCAACGCCCGTCCCGCGCCCCATCAGATGGCCGTCGGCATCAAGGAGGTGTTCGAGCTGCCCGCAGGCGTGATCGAGGACCGGTTCCTTCTGCCCGAGGGCGAGGGCGCCGCGATGCTGTTCGTCGGCGACTGCACCCACGGCAAGGTGGGCGGGGGCTTCCTGTACACCAACAGGGACTCCATCTCGCTGGGGCTCGTGGCCACCATCTCCACGGCGGCCGGCGGCGGAAACGACACCCCGGTCTACCAGATGCTGGAGGACTTCGAGGGCCATCCGGCGGTGGCGCCCATCATCCGGGGAGCCAAGATGGTCGAGCACTCCGGGCACATGGTGCCCGAGGGCGGCTACGACATGGTGCCCCAGTACGTGTTCGACGGGGCGCTCGTGGCCGGCGAGGCGGCCGGCCTCTGCATGAACATGGGCTACCAGGTGCGCGGCATGGACTTCGCCGTGGCGAGCGGGCGCATGGCCGCCGAGGCGGCCGTCGAGGCCATCGACGCGGGGGATGTGAGCGCGGCGGGGCTTTCCGGCTATAAGCGCCGCATGGAGGACTCCTTCGTCATCAAGGACCTCGCGACCTTCCGCAAGTGGCCCCACGTCTTGGAGGGGTGGGACGCGATGTTCAACGACTACCCGACCATGGCGGCCGAGGTGTTCAACGCCATGTTCAGCGTGGACGGGCGCCCGCAGGAGCCCCTGCGCCGCCGCATCATACCCATTATCAAAAAGCGCGGGCTTTTCAAGACCGCCAACGAGGTAAGGAAGGCGGTGAGCGCACTGTGAGCCAGATCGCACCGATTACCGTGAACGTCGACGAGCTGATCGCCGTGAACAAGTACGAGGTGGACGAGGAGAACGCCCACATCGAGCTTGTGGAGGATCCGGACATCGAGGAGTTCAAGAAGCTCGTGCGGGTGTGCCCGGCCGCCCTCTACAAGATCGGCGAGGACGGCGCGACGAGCTTCGACTACGCCGGCTGCCTGGAGTGCGGCACCTGCCGCATCGCCTGCGAGGGCACCATCGTGAGGAGGTGGGAGAACCCCCGGCCCACCATGGGCGTGGAGTACCGCTTCGGGTAGGCCGGTTCCATCGTCTTGTCCTGACCGATCCCGTAGGGGGCGACCTTGGTCGCCCCTCCTCAAGCGAATTTAACTTACCAGGGGAGGGCTGACCAAGGTCAGCCCCTACGGGGAAATCGGATCTAGCAATCGTCTTCATGCAAAAGGCCCTGCGATTTGCGTCGCAGGGCCTTGCTCGTGAAGGGGGATGGCTGCCGTTCGGTGCTTACAGATCGGTGCCGGCGATCCAGTCGAGGGCGGGGTATTCCACGACGCCGTCGTGGCGCTCCAGCTCGCGGGCGATGGTGATGCGCTGGATGGTGGGGGAGCCCTCCTCCAGCCACAGCGCCCGGCAGTCGCGGTAGAGGCGCTCGGTGGGGCCGTAGGGGGAGTCCTCGAAGTAGCCGTCGCCGCCGAAGATCTCCAGCATCTCGTCGGAGACCTTCTTCACCGCTTCGATGGAGAACAGCTTGCACATGGCCGCCTTTTCGGCGATGTAGGGGTTGTGCGGGTCGCGGTCGTAGTCCTCGGCGAAGTCGATGATCATGCAGCGCAGGGCGTGGGTGGCCGTGGCCATGTCGGCCAGCTTCATCTTGATGGCCTGGCGCGTGTTGATGGTCTTACCGAAGGTCACGCGGTCGCGCGCCCGGGCCAGCGACATCTCCAGCATGCGCTGGCACATGCCGAGGTTCGAGTCGGCGATGTGCACGCGGGAGATGGCCAGCGAGTGCATGGCCACTTCCATGCCCTGGCCTTCCTTGCCGAGCAGGTACTTCGGCTCGAGCTTCACGTCGGTCATCTTGAAGCCGGCGTGCCCCGCGCCGCGACAGCCCATCATGTGCGGCATGTCCACGAGCTCGAAGCCCTCGGCATCCATGGGCACGAAGAAGGCGGAGAGGCGCTCGTCGCCCTCCTTGTCGGGGTCGGTCACGGCGATGACGTAGGCGAACTGGGCCACGTCGGTGTGAGAGATGAGCCACTTCTCGCCGTTCAGAATGTAATTCCCATCCGCGTCCTTCACGGCGGTGGTGTGCACGTCGGCGCCGGTGCCGCCGGTCTGCTCGGTGAGCGCGAAGCAGGTGAAGATGGTCTTGTCGGCGAACTTGTCCATGTAGGCGGCCTTCAGCTCGTCGCAACCGTAGTCGTCCAGGATGCGCCAGTTCAGGTCGGCGGCGTAGTGCAGGTGCATGCGCATGCCGCCCGGGCCCCGGGAGAACTCCTCCTGCACCTGCAGGATCTCCTTCTCGGTGAAGCCCCATCCGCCGTACTCCTCGGGCAGCGCGTAGCGGTACAGGTTGTTCTCGCGGGCCAGGTCGATGAACTCCTGCGGGAACTTGTTGGTGACCTCCACCTCGCGCTGCATCTCCTCGAAGGGGCCTTCCGCCAGCTCGCGGCAGGTCTTCAGGAAATCGCGGAACTCCTCGTCGGTCAACTTGCCCATAAAGCCTCCTCGTGATCGTGTGCCCGTGCCGTCGCGCGCGGGCGCGTATACCCTGGTGAACAGTTTGACAGCCCGTCTTGAGGTTCGTCCAATAGAAACCGCCCGAAAATTTCCAATGGAAAATAGGCAAAAGCTATGGAAGGGGCCTACTTCTACAAATTGCGCCGCATCTGGGCTTCCTTGATCTCGTTTTCAAGGGAGCTGTGGATGATGTTTGCGAAAGGTCCCGCCTGACCGCCGATGGACTCGACGCCGCGGGCGTCGCAGCGGCGGATGTAGTAGTAGAGGAAGGCACAGGTGTAGAACTCGGCCAGAAAGTCGATGTTGTCCTTCGGCAGGTAGCGGTTGGACAAAATGATGTCGATGTCCCGCTTCATGGCCTCAAGGTACAGTGCGTACAGGTAGTTGCGCAGCGAGTAGGGGCCGTTGTCCACGAGCGCCTGGCGGTAGAAGTTGCGGCGCCCCTCCAGCACCTCGGCGAAGCACTGGAAGAACTCTGCGTGGTCGAGCGAGCGCACGCCGGACTTCTGGGTAATATAGTAGGGGAATCGCGAGGTGGGATCCTCCGGGTTATCGTCGTAGAGGAGTACCGACTCGGAGAAGTGCTGCTTTAGGCACTGGCCCATGTCGTAGCGGAAGATCCAGATGATGAGGCGGTCCTTGTTCTCGAAGTGGTAGTAGAAGGTCTTGCGGTTCTTCCCCGTGCGCTCGACGATATCGCTGATGGACACCTTGCGCAGGGGCATCTCGTCGCACAGCTCCACGAAGGCGTCGGAGATGAGCAACATGGTGGAAAGCGCGTTCATGGGTTCCTCCTTCGATTCTCTTCCGTTTCGCTCATTATAGGATCTTTCGAAGAAATATGGGACAGATAAATCAAAATGTGCAATGGAAATGCCGATGACTCGGTTAGTTGCGCCTATTTAACGGGGTCAAAACGGCCACTTATGCGGCAAATGCCTATGGATGATGAAGATTTGCCTATGAAGTACTACACAGATAGATAAATCTGTCCATCGTAAAGCAAAACAATCTCCGTAGAATAAGAGTCACGAGGAGACTTCAGCTCGGTCGGCGCTTCGAAAGGCGGACAAAGCAAGTCAAATTGGGTAGAGATTTCCAAATGCGAGGATCATGAGAAGGCAACATGGTCAAAAGCTTGAAATCATACCTAATACCCTTGAAACCTGTGGGGAAGTAATTGAAAGGAGTTTAGCCGTGGCGAAGTACCAGAAACTGGTGGAGCCGTTTAAGATCGGCAATGTCGAGCTGCGCAACCGTTTCGTGATGCTGCCGATGACCATCGAGAAGGTGGACAACTACCACGTGACCGACGACTTGGTGGACTTTTACGAGCAGCGCGCAAAGGGCCATGCCGGTTTGATCGAGATCGGGTCGTGCTACGTGTGCGACTGCTTCGGCACCGAGCCGAAGTACCACACGACCACCGGCGCCTGCGGATGCTGGGACGATGAGTTCATCCCCGGCTTCCAGCGCATCGCCGAGGTGTGCCACAAGCACGGATCCAAGGTTGCCGCCCAGCTGCAGCTGTGCTACGAGTGGCGCGCCTCTGGCGACGATCCGCTTTTGTCCTACGCTCCTTCCAAGGACGTGCCCTCCGGCCCGTTCGTGGGCATGCCCGAGCGCGAGTACACCAAAGAGGAGATCGCCGAGGTCGTCAAGCAGTACGGCCAGGCCGCCCGCCGTTGCAAGGATGCCGGCATCGACATCATCGAGATCCACGCGGGCATCGGCTACATGGTGATGCGCTTCCTTTCCAAGTACTCCAACCACCGTACCGACGAGTACGGCGGATCGGCCGAGAACCGCGCCCGCTTCCTCTGCGAGATCATCGACGAGATTCACAAGACCTGCGGCGATGACATGCCGATTCTCGTGCGCATCTCTGCCGACGACCTCATGCCCGACGGCAACCGCATCGCCGACACCCTCGAGCTCATCCCGATCATCGAGGCCCACGGCGTTGACGCCTGGTCCGTGCAGGCCGGCTTCCACGAGGCGCCCCGCCCCGTGGCCAACCAGATCGTGCCCGAGGGCGAGTTCATCGACCTCGCGAAGCAGGTGAAGACCGTGACCAGCAAGCCCGTCTTCCCCGGCACCCGCATCAACACGCTCGACATGTGCGAGAAGGTCGTCACCGAGGGCTACGGCGACGCGGTGGGCATGGCGCGCCAGTTCATCGCCGATCCCGACACCGCCCGCAAGGTGGAGGAGGGCCGTCCGGAGCAGGTGCGTCCCTGCATCGTGTGCTCCCGCTGCCTGGACAACATCTTCATCGGCAAGCCCTGCCAGTGCTCGGTGAACGCGAACGTGTGGGAGGGCGTGGAAGTGGGCCTGCCCCAGGACAAGCCCGCCACCGAGAAGCAGCACATCGCCGTCGTGGGCGCCGGCCCGGGCGGCCTGGAGGCGGCCCGCGTGGCGGCCGAGCGCGGGCACAAGGTGACCGTGCTTGAGAAGTCCGACAAGCTCGCCGGCCTGCTGACCATGGCCCAGGTGCTCAACGCCAACATCGAGCCTCTGGTGTCCTACTGGAACGAGGAGATGAAGCTTCATCCCAACATCGAGATCAAGCTGAACACCAAGGTCGACGTGGACACCCTGCGCGCCCTGAACCCCGACCAGGTCATCGTCTCGCCCGGCGGCGGCATCATCCCCATCGACGTGCCCGGCATCGACGGCAAGAACGTCGTGAAGTCCGAGGACATCAAGGCCATGTGCAACGGCATCGTGCCCGAGGGCAAGGGCATGATCTGGAAGGCGGCCGTGGCGGCCATCAAGGCCCAGGGCGGCACCGTCGGGTTCATGCGCATGGGCCTGAACATGAAGAGCGGCCCGACCGCCATCGTGGGCAAGCGCGTGGTGGTCGTGGGCGGCGGCTTCGCCGGCCTGGAAGTGGCCGAGGCCATGTGCGACGGCCGCGAGATCTGGGTGATCGATCCGGCCAAGAAGCTTGGCAACGGCATCGGCATCATCGACAAGAACCCCACCATCAACCTGCTCAAGAAGAAGGGCGTGCACCTGATGCCCCTCACCGAGCTCATCGAGGTGACCAAGAAGGGCGCCAAGGTGAAGAACGTCGAAACCGGCGAGGAGCAGCTTATCGAGTGCGACACCGTGCTGACCTCCCTCGGCGTGGAGCAGAACACCGATCTGTACGACGAGATCGTGAAGGTGTGGCCGCACGCCAAGCTCATCGGCGACGCCACCACCCCCGACGGCAAGGTGTACCGCACCCTCGAGGCCGTCAAGGGCGGTTACCAGGCCTCCATGGCCATCTAAATCGGGCTTATCCCCGGTTGCGGGCGCCGTGTTCAAACGGCGCGGCGCCCGCTCTCTCAATTTGGTTCAAACGCGCAGGCGTTTTGAATAAAGGCAACGTTCCTTAAAGGAGGAAGAAATGGATTTCAGCTATTCCCAGCAGCAGCTCGAGATCAAGCGCGGCATTCGCGAGTGGGGCAAGAAGCACCTGACCGAGGAGGCCATCGCCGCCGGCTATAAGAACCGCGGCATCGCCCCCGAGATCGCCAAGGCGTGGGTCGACGACGGTTGGGGAATGTACGGCCTGCCCGAGGAGTACGGTGGAAAGCCCGTCGACCATCAGACCATGGCCATGATCATCGAAGAGCTGAACCACTGCGGCGGCAACATCCCCATGGCTCCCAACCTGCTCATCATGTTCGACATGGTCGAGTTCGGCACCCCGGAGCAGATCCAGTACGCCATCGACTACTACAAGGAGAACGGCTACCCGCCGTACTGCCTGGCCATCTCCGAGCCCGAGGCCGGCTCCGCCAACCAGTGGATGACCACCACCGCCACCAAGGACGCCGATGGCAAGATCCACATCAACGGCACGAAGACCTGGGTGACCTCCGGCGAGAATTCCGACGGCTTCATCGTGGTGTGCAAGGACGAGGACCCCTCCGCCGAGAACAAGGAGATGTCCATGTACCTGGTGCCCGCCAACTCCAAGGGCGTCACCATCGAGCCGCTGAACAAGATCGGCATGCAGATCATGCCCTTCTCCAAGATCATCTTCGACGACGTCGTGGTTGACGAGTCCGCTCTGCTCGGCATCAAGGGCAAGGGCTTCCTGCAGCTCATGAAGAACTTCGAGTGGGAGCGCTGCGTGCTTCTGGCGGAGCTGCTCGGCGAGGCCCAGGCCGCCATGGACGACGCCTGCGCTTGGGTTAACGAGCGTCAGCAGTTCGGCAAGGGCATCAAGACCTTCCAGCTCGTGCAGGAGCACATCGTCGAGATGCAGATCGCTCTGACCAACACCCGTAACTTCCTGTACCGCACCTGCTGGAAGATGGACAACGGCATTCCGGTGAACAACGACGCCGCCATGCTGAAGCGCTACGGCGCCCCGGCGCTCACCGACGTGTGCTCCCGCGCCCTGCAGCTCATGGGCGGCCTCGGCTTCACCGACGAGACCCGCGTCTCCCGCCTCATGCTCGACTGCCGCGGCTTCCAGATCGGTGGCGGCACCGTCGAGATCATGGTGCACATCTCCGGCCGTGGCATCCTCAAGGAGTACGCCAAGGCTGCCGAGGATCCGGATTACCTCTGGACCATCTAAATCGCTCCTGCGATACAACTCGGATGGAAGGGACCTGCGCATGCGGGTCCTTTTTTTGCTTGGAATCGACCTGGGGGAAGCGCTCCGGAAGGTGCTGCTCGCCGCCCGCTGCGCGCTTTTTCCTCCTGCGAACGCGGCAAAAGAAATAGCGAAGATGACGCACATCAGTCGGTACCGTCCCGGCATCGTTGCTGCTGAAGTGGAAGCTATTTCTTAACGGCCGCGTTCTCCGGAGGGCGCGCAGAGGTCGGCGAGCAGCACCTTCCGGAGCGCGTGCAGGGGGCGGTGAGCGACGTCTCCTGGAGGCGCGCAGAGGTCGTCGATCAACATCTTCCGGAGCGCGCGCAGAGGGCGGCGAGCAGCATCCCGAGTGCTTTGAACCAGTGAAATGAGATGCAGAAAAAGGGCACCTGTCGGTGCCCTTTAAGGTTCGTGAGGTCGATTACTGCTGGTCAGCGGAAGGGGTGGACTTCGCCTTCTTGCGGGTGCGGCGGCCGTGGCAGGTCATGCCGATTTTGCGGATGGTGCAGGTGCGCACGTTGTGGCAGTAGGCGCAGCCGCGGCGCTTCTTCTGGGTCTCGTTGTACAGGCCGATGACGCCCCAGGTGCTCCAGCGATCCGACGGCGTGCCGTCCTCGGCGGCGGTGAGCCCCAAGCGCTTCTCGGTTTGGGTGAAGAAGGCGAGCGTCGTGTTCATGGTGAGGGGGAAGTCCTCGACGCCGGTCTCCAGGGTGCTGCCCCGGTGCAGCCCGCGCTCGTGGGCGTCGTCGGCCACGGCCTCGGCCAGCTTGTCAGCAGCCAGGGAGGCCATGGCCTCCAGGCAGGCGTCGAAGAGCAGGGCGTCCATGTCGCTTCTTACGAGGCGCTCCCGCAGGCGGGCGATCTCCTCGTCGGTGCCCACGGTGGAGACCACCATGGCCGTGTGCTCCGCCTCGCTCATGCGCTCGTAGGCGGCGCTGCCGTAGAGGACCGCGAGCGTGCCCACGAGCTTGATAGCCGGCTCGGTGTACTTCGGCGGCAGGGTGCAGATGGCGGGATTGAACAGCTTGTAGACCCCGCGCGGATGCAGCTCGGCGCTCATGGCGTCCGCCATGGCACAGATGGAGTCGGCGAGCATGGGATCGTCGGAGAGCTCGGCGTCGAGGAAAGCCTCGACGACGGCAGGGTCGATCCGCTCGACGGAGCAGTCGATTTCATGGATGACGTGTACTTGCATGGCCGCCTCGATTCTTCCAATGATTCAAGCGGTATCTCTTCTCTGGGACTATTCTATCAATGAATCCGATGAATTGGGATGCTATTGGACAAGTATTGGTAAGATTGATCGTATTTCGGACGAATTAATGGGACAGATTTACGAATATGTCTATATAATGCCGCAGCGGTCTTTTCTACAATGGCTCTCGAGCGGTGCGCCGGCCCTTTTTCGAATCCTAGGAGAAGGGGCGCTGCGCATCGTGTAAACTTCCAAGGAGCATCTGGCGCGCCCGTGCGTCGGTGCCGCTACCGTCCGATGCCCCCGCGCGTCGGAGCCAAGTCGTTCGAGCCGCCTTGCGCGGCCGCCGTTAAGAGAAAGGGAGCCGCCGTGAAACGTGCGCTTACCCCCGGCACCTTCGACCCCATCACCGCCGGACATCTCGACGTTATCAGCCGTGCCGCCCAGCTTGTCGACGAGGTCATCGTTGCCGTGGCTGTCTCTGCGAAGAAAAAGCCGCTCTTCTCCCTCGAGGAGCGAGTGGCCCTTGTGAAGGAGGTCACGCGCGATTTGCCCAACGTGCGCGTCGAGCCTTTCGACGAGCTGCTCGTCGACTTCGCCCGCCGCATGGGCGCCCAGGCCGTGGTGAAGGGATTGCGCGCCATCACCGACTTCGAGTACGAATTCCAGATGACGGCGCTCAACTACCAGCTGGACAAGGAGCTGGAGACGCTGTTCATCATGTCGACGCCGCAGCACATGTACCTGTCGTCTTCCATCGTGCGCGAGATCGCCTCGCTCGGCGGGGATGTGTCCCAGTTCGTGCCGCCCTGCGTGAACGAGGCCCTCGTCAAGCGCTACGCCGAGCTGCACGCGGCCCAGTAGATCCGGTCGCTCGGCCGAGCCGCGCTCTGGCGGCCATTGGTTGCGGGTTGTAGCCGCGCCCTGAGGGACAGAACGTCCCTTATAAGGGCATAAGAACTTCCAATAACTCCCAGAAAGCCCTGATCTGTCCCATTGCGGACGATCGGGGCTTTGTGCATTTTGGGACAGATAGAAAAATACGTCCGTATGGTGCGGACAAAAGCGGGGGAGTAGTGGTGTTGCGCGTAAAGGACCTTCCGTAAAATTACCCTTAAGAGACCGTATACGGGTGAAAGGGATGAGATGAACATCGTCGTTTGCGTGAAGCAGGTGGTGGACACCGAGGCCGTCATAGCGCTTGACGGGGCCGGAGAGGTGGAGCTAACGGGCCAGACCATGGTCATCGATCCCTACAGCGAGTTCGCCGTGGAGCGCGCCGTGCAGCTGAAAGAAGAGCTGGGCGGCACCGTTACCTTGCTGACGCTTGGCTCTCAGGACTGCCTGGCCGCCGTGCGCCACGGGCTGGCCATGGGCGCTGACGCGGCCGTGCTCATCGAGGACGACCAGTGGACGGCCCGCGACGCCGCCCAGGCCGCGGCCCTGCTCGCCGAGGCGGCCTCCACGATGGGCGCCGACCTCGTCATGGGCGGCTGGAAATCCGGCGACACGGCGGCGGCCCAGGTCATGGGGCGCATGGCGGCCATCATGGGGCTTCCCTTGGCGAATATGGCCACGGGTCTTTCCGTGGAAGGCGACGCCATCGTCGCGGAATGCGAGGTGGACGACGGCGTGGAGACCGCGCGCCTTCCTCTGCCGGCCGTCGTGGCCGCCCAGCAGGGGCTGGCCGAGCCGCGCTACCCCTCGGTGCGCGACGTCATGCAGGCGCGGCGACGTGGCGCCGAGGTGCGCCCCGTGGCCGACCTTGCCGCGGCGGCCGAGCCGACAACGGTGACCGTCGTCTCCCGGGAGCTGAAGCCGGGTCGCTCCGGCGGCCGCATCGTGGCGGGAGAGGCGCCCGAGGCCGTGGCCGAGACGGTGCGCCTTCTGGCCGAGGAGGCGAAGGTCCTCTAGCCCGCCGCTCATTCGCTTCCAACGTTCGCGCAGGTTTTAAGAGAAAGGTTTTCTCATGGCTGATATATGGGTAGGGGTCAACGGTGCCGATGAGGCGCTGCGCCAGGTAAATGCCGAGATGCTGGGCGGTGCCCGGGCGCTGGCCGACCAGGCGGGCGCGACGGTTGTCGCCATCGTGTGGGGCGCGTCCGCCGCAGGCCACGCCAAGGCGCTCGCCTCGTGGGGCGCCGACCGCGTTGTGATTGTGGAAAGCGAGGCCGCACCGGCCCCCGAGGCCGTGGCCCGCACGCTGGCCCGGCTGGCCGCCGAGAGCGCCCCGGCCGTGGTATTGCTCGCAGACGGCGCCGAATCTCGCGTGGCGGCCCCTCTTCTGGCCGAGGCCCTGGATGCGCCGCTGTTCTCGGACGTGGTGGATATCGAGGCCGGCGACGAGGTCGTCTTCACGCGCCTGCCCTACACCGCCAAGGTGATCGAGCGCGCAACCGCAGCCGCCCCCACCGTGGTGGCCGCGGTGCGCCCGAAGGCGCTTCCGGTGCCCGAGGCCGACGCCTCCCGCACCGCCGAGGTCGTCGCGGCCCCAGCCGACGCAGCCGACCTCGCCCGCATCGTGCAGTCCGTGGCCCGCGCCGCCTCCGAGCGTGTCGATCTGGCCGAGGCGGACATCGTCGTGGCCGGCGGCCGCGGCTGCAAGGGGCCTGAGGGCTTCGCGGTCATCGAGTCTCTGGCCGATGCCCTGGGGGCCGCCGTGGGCGCCTCGCGCCCGGCCGTGGACGAGGGCTGGGTCGACATCCAGTACCAGGTGGGCCAGACGGGCAAGACCGTGGCGCCCTCGCTGTACATCGCCTGCGGCATTTCCGGCTCCATCCAGCACATGGCCGGCATGGGCGCCTCGAAGTGCGTCGTGGCCATCAACAAGGATCCCGAGGCGGAGATCTTCGCCGGCGCCGACTACGGCATCGTCGCGGATCTCTTCGAGGCGGTGCCGCTGCTGGAGGCCGCCGTCCGCGAGCGCAAATAGGGGAGGTGCGTCATGGGCGAGGTGCCGGCACGCGAGGTTCTGTGGAACATCACGGGCCACTGGCTGATCTACCCCTGCTTCATCGCGGCGCTGGCCGTAGCCGTCGTCTTCTTCGTGCGGCGCTGGCGCCTGTGGAAGATCGGCGAGCCCGAGAATCGCTCCGATAGGCGCGGCGAGCGTCTGCGCGGCGCGGTGCGCGACGCCCTTCTGCAGGTGAAGGTGGCCGAGCGGCGCGGGCCCGGGCTCGTGCACGTGGCCATGTACGTCGCCATGATCATCCTGCTTATCGCCACCGCCACCGTGGCCGCCCAGGCCGATTTGGGGCTCCCTCTCGTCCAAGGCGACTTCTACCTGTACTTCCTCTCGCTCACCGTCGACATCGCCGGCGCCGCCTTTTGCATCGCCATGGTGGCTTGCATCGTGCGTCGCATCGCGAACCGCGCGCTTGACACCAAGCCCGGCGACATCGTCGTTTTGGGCCTGCTGCTGGCCATCGGCCTCACGGGATTCGTGCTGGAGGGCCTGCGCATCGCCGGCACGGGCGATCCCTGGAGCGCCTGGTCGCCGGTGGGGAGCCTCTTCGCAGGGCTCTTCGTCAGCTGGAACCAGGGTCAGATCGAGCTTGCCCACCGCGTGCTGTGGTGGTTCCACATGGCGCTCGCCTTCGCGCTCATCGCCTACTGGACCTATTCCAAGCTCGTTCACGTGCTGCTCGTGCCGGCCGGCGTCTACTGGCGCGATCTGAAACCCAAAGGCGAGCTGCCCTTCATCGACATGGAGGACGAGGGCCTGCTCTCCTTCGGTTGCGGCCGCTTGGAGGAGCTCACGTGGAAGGATCTGTTCGACACCCAGGCCTGCGTGCGCTGCAACCGCTGCCAGGACCTCTGCCCGGCCTTTGCCACGGGCAAGCCCCTAAGCCCCAAGTCTTTCATCCAGGATTTGGGCGCCGAGCTAGAGCAGCGGGGGCCCATAATCTACCGCTTGCAGAAGGAGGCGGCCCTGGAGAAGAACGGCGCGGCCGCCGACGAGGGCGGGAAGGGGGCGAAGGCGGTTCCCGAGCTGCCGGCGTCTGAGGCGCTCCTTGAGAACGCCGATCTCGCCGACGCCGAGCGCGCCATCGTCGATCGCCCGCTCGTGGGCGCGGTCATCGCGCCCGAGACCCTGTGGGCCTGCACCACCTGCGGCGCCTGCATGGAGGCGTGCCCGGCCTTCGTGGAGCACGTGCCGAAGGTGGTGAAGATGCGCACCTACCAGGTGTCCATGGAAAGCGCGTTCCCGCCGGAGGCCCAGGCCACCTTCCGCAACATGGAGAACAACGGCAACCCGTGGGGGCTGGGCTGGCAGACCCGCGCCAAGTGGGCCGAGGGGCTGGATGTGCCCACCATCGCCGAGGCCCCCGATGCCGAGTACCTCTACTGGCCCGGCTGCTCCGGGGCCTTCGACGCACGCAATCGCAAGGTGTCCGCGGCCTTGGTGTCGCTGCTCGCGGAGGCGGGTGTGAGCTTCGCCATCTTGGGCAACGAGGAGAAGTGCTGCGGGGACGCGGCGCGGAGAATGGGCAACGAGTTCGTCTACTTCATGCTGGCCAGCGAGAACATCGCCACGCTTCAGGCCTACGGGGTCAAGAAGATCATCGTGCAGTGCCCCCATTGCTACCAGGCCCTGGCCCGGGACTACCTGCAGCTGGGCGGGCATTTCGAGGTGATCCACCACAGCGAGCTTTTGGCACGGCTCGTGCGCGAGGGGCGCCTGCCCCGCGCGAGAGAGGCGCTCGGGCGCGTGTGCTTCCACGACTCGTGCTATCTGGGCCGCTATCAGGACATCTATGAGGCACCGCGCGAGGTGGTCCGTGCCGCCGGCGGAAGCGTGGCGGAGATGGAGCGCGCCCGCAAGACGAGCTTCTGCTGCGGAGCCGGCGGCGGTCGCATGTGGCTCGAGGAGAGCGCCGGTGCGCGCATCAACGAGGCGCGCTGCGCCCAGGCGCTTGACACCGACCCCGATCTCGTGGCGACTTCGTGCCCGTTCTGTCTGACCATGCTCGCCGATGGTATGGTATCGGCAGATTCCGATGTGCCCGTGAGGGACATCGCCGAGCTGTTGGCAGGAGCGGAAAAATGAGCGAGAGCGCGGGCAAGATGAGGCACGGAGCCGAGAAGACGGCGAAGGCGGTGGGCGCGACGGCTGCGGGCGCGGCGGAGGGACGGCGTGTCCAGAGCATCCGAGAGCCGCTTTCCCCCGGCGCCTACGTGGAGTACTCGGTGGACGATCAGCCTGGTGTGGTGGAACGCGCCCGGGCCTTCCTAGCAGGAGCGCCCGGCGAGTCGGTGGCCCCGCGCATGGCCGCCACGGTTATGCTGGTGAGCGAGGGCAAGCCCCATTATCGTCGTTTCGAGAGCCCGCTTGTGGGGGGAGCGCCCATCGAGGAGACCGTGGATGCGGCTCCGGTGGATGTCTTCATGCTGCGCCGCGCCTCCACCATGGCCTTCACGCCGGACGCCGTGGTGTTTCCCGGCGGCGGCATGGACGTGCGGGATGTGGAATGTGCCGTGCCCTGGGCCGGGCCTTCTCCGGAGCAGTGGGCCTGTCTCATGAGCTGTCCCGTGTCCGTGGCAAAAGGCGTCATTACGGCGGCGGCCCGGGAGGTCTTCGAGGAGAGCGGCGTGCTTCTGGCCTCTACTCCCGACGGAGGCGCGCCCGTCGACGAGCGCGAAGACCATTGGGCTGCCGAACGTGAAGCCGTGGCCACGCGGCGCGTCTCCTTCGGGGAATTCCTTCGCGAGCGGGGGCTCGTGCTGCGCAGTGATCTGATGCGCCTGCGCAGCCATTGGGTCACTCCCGAAAGCGAGGCACGGCGTTACGATACCTATTTCTTCCTGGCGCGGCTGCCCGAGGGGCAGCACGCCGACGGCCGCACGAGCGAGGCCGTGGAGGCGGCCTGGATCGCCCCGGGCGAGGCGCTCATGCGTTTCGATGCAGGGCTGCTCAAGCTCGTGCCCCCGACTATCTCCAATCTCACCTCCATCGTGGCAGCGACCTCGGTGGACGAGGCGTGGAACACTCCCTTCGACGGGCACGTGCGGCCGCATCCGGTGGCGCGGGCGTGCGGCGAGGTGGTGCTCGGCTGCGAGGTGAGCGAGACATGAGTGCGCGCTTCACGCCTCCGGACAACGAGGCCATGGTGGGGCCTTTCGCCCAGTGCGTACGACATCCCAACGCCACGCCGCTCACCTATCACGGCACCAACAGCTGGATTCTCGCCGCTCCGAACGACGGGGCCTGCGTGGTAGTGGATCCGGGTCCCGACGACGCCGCCTGCATCGGGCGCATCGCCGAGGCCTGCGCTCGGCGCGGCCTCACCGTGGCCGCCGTGGCGGTAACCCACGATCATTTCGACCACGCCGAGTGCGCCGAGGAGGCGGGTCGGGTCTTCGGCGCGCCGGTGCTGGGCGTGGCGTCGGGCACGCTGGGCCCTGGGCCCCTTGAATTGCCCGGAGTGTCGCTGGCCATCGAGGTCGTGCCGCTGCCCGGCCACTCCAGCGATTCGGTGGGCTTTCTTGTGGAAGAGGGCGCGCTCGTGGTGACGGGGGATGTGGTGTTCGCCCAGAGCCCCACGATGGTCTGCTGGCCCGACGGGCGCATGGGCGACTATCTGGCGAGTTTGGACGTGCTCGGGCGCCTGGTGGCCGAGCGCGGCGTGGAGCGCCTGCTGACGGGCCACGGGCCGGTGATCGAGAACCCCTCCGAGCGCATCGAGCAGGCGCGCCGTCACCGCCTCCAGCGGCTGCAGCAGGTGGTGTCCGCGGTTCGCAGCGGCATCCCCGCCGATGCCGAGGCCTTAGTGGAGGCTGTGTACAACGACGTGCGGCCCGAGCTGCACGACGGTGCCGTTCGCTCGGTGAACGCCCAGCTGCGCTATGCCTTCGACGAGGGCATTCTGCAGGAGAACCGCTAGCGCCGGCGGTCTCGTTCCGCCCGGCACGCGATAGAGCCGCATGCAAGTGCCCCGCGGGGCTGAAAGAGAGAGGAAACCTATGGCCATCACCTACACCGAGGAGCAGCGCGAACTCGTGAAGCTCGTGCGCGACGTCGCCCGCAACGAGGTCATGCCGCACGTGGCCGCGGCCGACAAGGCAGGGGAGTGCCCCCGCGAGCTGTACCAGTGGGGCTTCGATTTGGGACTGCACATGGTGGAGATCCCCGAGCAGTTCGGCGGCATGGGCTTAAGCTACGAGACCTGCGCCATGATGTTCGAGGAGCTGGCCTGGGTTGACGCCGCCTACGCCGACACCTTCGTCACGAACTTCGTCGCCTTCCGCAACATCCTTCTGAACGGCACCGAGGAGCAGGCGCGCCACTTCGTGGAAAAGACCGAGAACAACGGATTCGCCGCCTTCTGCCTCACCGAGGCGAACGCTGGGTCGGACGTCGCCGCCATGCGCACCACGGCGGTGCTCGACGGCGACGAGTACGTCCTGAACGGGACGAAGACCTTCATCACCAATGGCTCCATCTCCGACATCTACGTTGTGTTCGCCAAGACCGATCCGGAAGCCGGCGCCCACGGCATCACGGGCTTCCTCATCGACGGCGACACCCCGGGCCTTGCTGCCGGCGCCAAGGAGCACAAGATGGGCTTCCGCCTGTCGGACACCACGGAGGTCGTTCTCGAGAACGTGCGCGTACCGAGAAGCGCCGTCATCGGGGAAGTCGGATGCGGCATGTCCATCGCGCTGAACGCGCTGAACCTCTCCCGGGCCTTCATCTCGACGCTTGCCGTGGGCATCATGCAGCGGGCGCTCGACGAGACCGTGGCCTACGCCAAGCAGCGCAAGCAGTTCGGGCGGCGCCTCATCGACTTCGAGATGGTGCAGGCTATGCTGGCCGATATGGCCATCAAGACCGAGGCGGCGCGCGTCCTCGTGAACAACTGCATGCGCCAGATGGACGCCGGTGAGATGGTGCGCAAGGACGGCGCCATCGTGAAGACCTTCGTCACCGACGCCATGCAGGAGGTGGTGAGCAACGCCGTGCAGGTGCTCGGCGGCTACGGCTATTCCGAGGAGTATCCCGTTGAGAAGCTCATGCGCGACGCCAAGATCTTCCAGATCTTCGAGGGATCGAACCAGATCCAGCGCATGACCATCGCCAAGGAGCTCGACCGGGAGTACCGATAAGTTAAAAGAAGTCTCTAGCAAAAAGCCCGAGCGCGATCAGCGGTGCTCGGGCTTTTTGCTGCTTGTCCGGCTGCCGCTGGGAGGTATACCTCCATGCTCAAACAGTCCTCGCTCGGCGAAAGTGCCCACTGGGCACTTTCGTTCGCTGCGGAACTGCGCGTGGAGGCACACCTCCCAGCGGCAGCCTACTCTACCGACGGTGAAGAGATCACTCCGCTTCCATGCGCTCCTTCAAGATTTGCGCGAGGATGAAGCGCTTCACCTTGCCAGTGGCGGTGACGGGGATCTCGTCGATGATCTCGATGCGCTCGGGCCACAGGCGCTTGGCCACGTGGCGCTCCCTCAGGTAGGCGATGAGATCGTCCTGGGTGGGGGGCGCGGCGGGGTCGCTCGGTACGACGAAGGTGCAGATGCGCTCGCCGAGGCGCGCGTCCGGCATGCCGATGGTGGCCGAGTTGGCCAACCCCGGCGCGCCGATGAGGTCGTCGTCGATCTCCCGGGCCGAGATGTTCTCGCCGCCGCGGATGATGACCTCCTTCTTGCGCCCGTTGATGCGGATGCGCCCCTCCCCATCCATGTAGCATAAATCGCCGCTATAGAACCATCCCTCATCGTCCAGGGCGCGATCGGTGCGGTCGCGCTCGTTCAGATACCCCACGAACATGTGCGGCCCCCGCGAGATCTCCTCGCCCTGGGCGCCCCGGGGCACCTCGTTGCCGGCCTCGTCGATGACCTTGACCTCGATGCCCGCGAAGGGAACGCCCGACCAGGCGCCGTTCCATTCGGCGCACTTCTCCGGGGGTACGAACACGTGCGGGCAGCTCTCCGTGGAGCCGTAGATCTCGCAGAGGAGCACCCCGTAGCGGGCCGCGCGCTCGATGAGCGCCGGGGGCAAGGGCGCGCCGCCGCAGCAGAACAGCCGCAGGGTGTCGAAGGCCAGGCCGTCCTCGGCGTCCAGCACGTTCAGCATGTCGTAGATAAACGGCGTGGCCGACATGGACCAGGTGACGCCTTCGGCGTTCATGAGCTTGATGGCCTCGCGCGGGCGGAAGTCCTGCTGCAGCACGGCCCGGCCGCCGAGCAGAAGCGGGGAGATGAGCCCGTGGAAGAAGCCGGTAGCATGGTTCAAGGGCGAGGGCATGAACATGACGTCGCCCTGCGTACGCCCGAGCTCGCTCGTGAAGACGCGCTCGGAGAACAGGATGTTGTTGTGGGTGAGCATGGATTGCTTCGGCTTGCCCGTGGTGCCCGAGGTGGGCAGAATGCAGGCCACGGAATCGGCGGACACGGCGACGGGCTCGCGCAAGGGCTCGAAGCGCCCGTAGATGTCGTCGAAGGTGGGAAGCTCCGAGTGGCTCGGCGCCTGCTTGTCCAGCACGGCGATGGCGGCCAGGCTCGGTATGGCGTCGCGAACAGAGAGGATCTGCGCCTCGTAGTCGGTGTTGTGGGAGAAGGTGGGGGAGAGGTAGGCTCGGGAGCCGACGAGGTTCATGGCGTATTCCAGATCCACGTCGTTGTAGTTGCGCGGCACCGGGTGCACCACGCCGCCGACTTTCAGCACGGCCACATAGGCGATGGTAAACTCGGCCCAGGTGGGGAACTGCAGGGTGACAACGTCGCCGGCTTCCACGCCCTCGGCGACAAGCCATGCGGCCACACGCCCGGCTTTGTCGTCAACCTCCCCGTAGGTGAGGCGGCTTCCCGTGTCGTCGCAGACGTATTCGCGGTCGGGGTGAGCGGCACTCGTTCGCTCCCAGATGTCGGCGATGGTGTCGTGCGTCCAATACCCCTTGTCGTACCAACGCTTCTTAAGCGCCTCGTTGATCTTCAGGTCGTCGATCATGTCAGCCCCTTCTGCTTTTCTGACCGGCCGCTATCGCTCCCCAGGCGGCCACGAACCTTGTAGTTACTATCATACAAACGACCGTGTCGAAATGGTCATAGTAAGAAAGAGGGCATTCATAGGAATGCCCTATTGATATCGTGCCAGCTTGACGTGCCGGCTGCTTTAGGCCATGCGAGCCGCGAGCTCGTCGGTGAGGACGTTGCGGCGCACCTTGCCCATGAGAGTCTTCGGGATCTCGTCGATGATCTCGATGCGCTCGGGCCACAGGCGCTTGGGCACGCCCTCGCCTTCCAGGTAGGCCGTGACCGACTCCAGGGTCGGCACTGTATCGCCCAAAGGCGCCACGAAGGTGCAGATGCGCTCGCCCAGGCGGTCGTCGGGCATGCCGATGGTGGCCGACTCGCCCACGCCGGGGCAGCCCACCAGGTTGTCGTCGATCTCGCGGGCCGACAGGTTCTCGCCGCCGCGGATGATGATCTCCTTGCGCCGGCCGTTGATGCGAATGCGGCCGTCCTCGTCCATGTAGCCCAGGTCGCCCGAGAACCACCAGCCGTCGTCGGTGAGCGCGCGGTCGGTGCGCTCCGGCTCGTTCAGGTAGCCGACGAACTGGTGCGGGCCACGGGAGATGTGCTCGCCCTGGACGCCCGGGGCCACATCGTTTCCCTGCTCATCGATGTAGCGCACCTCGATGCCGGGGAAGGGGATGCCGGACCAGTCGCCGTTCCATTCCACGCATTTGCTCGGGGGCACGAACACGTGCGGGCAGCTCTCCGTGGAGCCGAAGATCTCGCAGAGCAGGATGTCGTGGTTGTGGGCGCGGTCGATGAGCGCCCCGGGCACCGGCGCGCCGCCGCAGGAGTGCAGCACGTAGGTGGGCAGCGACTCGTCCGAATGGGCGTCCAGGTACTTCACGATGTCGTAGATGAACGGCGTGGAGCACATGGACCAGGTGGCGCCCTCGGCGTTGATGAGGTCGATGGCGTCCTTCACGGCGAAGTCTTGCATGAGCACGGATCGGCCGCCCAGAAGCATCGGCGCCACGAGACCGTGGAAGAAGCCCACGGCGTGGTTCAGCGGTGCCGGCATCCACATGACGTCATCGGCGGTGCGCTCGAGACCCTCCACGAAGACGCGCTCGGAGAACAGGATATTGTTGTGGGTGAGCATGACCTCCTTGGGCTTGCCCGTGGTGCCGGAGGTGGAGAGCAGGCACGCCACCTGGTCGGATTCGACGGGCACCTTCTCGGCGAGGGGCTCGGTAGTGGCAACGATCTCGGCCACGGTGGGCAGGTCGGTCTGCTTGGGGGCCTTCTTGTCCACCAGCGCGATGACCTTCAGGGTGGGGATGTCGCCGGCGATGTTGAGGATCTGCTGCTCGTAATCGACGCCGTGGAAGGAGGTGGGCCCGATGTAGGCGCGGCTCTCCACGAGGTTCATGGCGTAGGTGAGGTCGGCCCCGTTGAAGTTGCGGGCGAGCGACTGGATGACGGCGCCGGCCTTGAAGCAGGCCACGTAGGCGATGGTGAACTCGGCCCAGTTCGGGAACTGCAGGGTGACCACGTCGCCGGGCTTTATGCCCTGGGACACGAGCCACGCGGCCAGACGGCTTGCCGCGTCGTCCACTTCCCCGTAGGTCATGCGGCAGCCCTGGTCGTCGGCGACGTATTCCTTGTTGGCGTTCGCCCGCGCCTGGCGCTCCCAGACGTCGCGGATGGTGTCGTGCGTCCAATACCCCTTTTCGTAGTACTCTTTCTTCTTCTCCTCGTTGATCTTGAGATCGGTGATCATAGGCCTTCCTTTCTAAAGAACCTAAAACCCTTTTGCCACGGAAGCGCCCGGCCGCTCGTGCGCGGCTCCCCGGTGCTCGAGCGCCTCCGCTGATACCCAGAAGAAATTCGTGCTTTTAGCATACAAAGGTATTTATCGGACAGGAAGCCAAAATTGAGAAAAGATAATTGGAATAATTGATGAGTCAATAGGGCCAAGCGATGCGCGGAAATCTATAGACCCACAAAATCAATTAATTGGGTAGTAAAAGAAACAATATTTCAAAATTGTCCGTGGAAAACCGCTGTGTCATCCTTAAAAATCAAAAGCAAGTCAGGCGGAACAAAATTCTAATGGGCTAAAAAGTAAAACTTGAGTAAACAAGCGCGAAAGGGGTTCATCCATGAGTGTCTACCAGGAGGCCTACCATCTGCCCGAGTTCACCTACGACTACGAGAAGCTGAAGATCGAGCAGCGCGGTCCGGTCTACATCTGCTCCTTCAATGATGCGGACAACCTGAACGCCATGTCCTACGCCCAGATGGCCGAGTTCAACGACTTCCTCATCAAGGTGCGCATGGACAAGGACTGCCGCGTCATCGTGCTGACCGGCGAGGGCCGCTCCTTCTGCGCCGGCTTCAACCTGAACGACCTCGCCCTCGATCCGCCCGAGGACATGGGCCGCATCCAGCGCGACTTCTACATCATGCAGCGCATGTGCTCCGACCAGATCATCAACATGCGCCGCTGCGAGCAGCCCATCATCGGCGCCCTGAAGGGCTTCGCCGTGGGCGGCGGCCTGTCCATCTCCTGCGCCTGCGACATGCGCGTGCTCGGCGAGTCCTACAAGATGAACGCCGGCTATCTGTCCATCGGCTACACCGGCACCGACATGGGCGGTTCCTTCTTCCTCCCGAAGATCGTCGGCTACGCCCGCGCCTGCGAGATCCTCATGAACCCGGCCCGCTTCGATGCCCAGAAGCTCTACGAGTGGGGCTTCGCCAACCGCGTGGTGGCCGACGATGACGTGCTTGAGACCGCCGTGGCCATGGCCGAGGAGATGTGCCGCGAGACCGCCCCGTTCGGTCTGCGCCTCACCAAGGAGGCCCTGCAGTGCTCGCTGGACGGCACCAGCTTCGAGAACTGCATCAAGATGGAGAACCGCAACCAGGTGCTGGCCTCCAACACCAACGACGGCATCATGGGCACGCTGAAGATGAACCCGAAGAATCGTGCCGACGTGAAGGAGAACCCGGAGAAGTACGCCTTCCACAACATGTAAGAGAGGATCGGCAAAACCGAACCTGCTATCTGGAGCCCCGCAGCCCACAAGGCCGGGGCTCCCTTCGTTGGAGAGGAGAATACCCATGAAAGTGCTGGGAATCAATGGGAGCCATCGGGCCGGGAAGGGGACGGCGGCACTTCTGCAGGCGGCGCTCGACGGCGCGGCCGAGCAGGGGACGGCGCTCGGAGTGCCGGTGAGCGGCGAGCTGGTGGAGCTCTCCCGGCTCGATATCGGGTTCTGTATCGGCTGCAACCGCTGTCTCGCGCAGACGAGCTGCACGCTCGCGGACGACATGAACGACCTCTACGAGAAGCTGCGGGACGCCGACGTGGTTCTGCTCGCCTCGCCGGACTACTTCGGCACGGTGAGCGCGCGGATGAAGAACTTCATGGATCGCACGCGCCCCTTCCATATGGTGGAGAACGTGCTGACGGGCAAGGTGGGCGGCGCGCTTTCCACGGCCGGCCTCAACAACTGCGGAGGGGAGGGGACGCTCGCCCTTCTGGACAGCTGGTTCGCCACCCAGGGCATGCTCGCCGTCCATCCGCGCACCCAGGGCGCGCCGCTGGCCGGCGGCGTGGTGGCAACGGGTTTCGCGGGGCTGAGCGAGGAAGGCCAGCCCCAATGGCGTTCCGTGAAGGCCGATAAGATCGGCTTTGCCCTGGCCAGGCAGTTGGGCCGCGAGGCCGTCTCGCTGGCCGCGCGCCTGCGGTAGCGGTTTTCCCGTGCAGCGAATCAAACAGATCGGTGCCCAATGTGACGAATTGTTGACAGGGTTTCAGAGTTCCTACATAGTTCGCGCGCAAAGCCAACAAGCGCCTGTTGACTGGCAGTTACCACTGTCTGGCGCGCTAAAGTCCAGCTATCAGGTAATCGTTCGAGCCACTTGGGCGGTCCGATAGTTCGGCAGGCTGATCCTTCAAGCGACTCCCGGTTCCCTTACTGTGACGCGTTAGAAGGAGGCTCATCATGACCCGCACATCCGATTCTGTTCCCCTGAATGGCATCTCTCGTCGTACGTTCTGCAAAGGGGCGGCCGTCCTCGGCGTTTGGGGCGGTCTGGCCAGCTTCGGTCTGGCCGGCTGCGCGCCCCATACCCGTGCCGAGGAGCTGGCCGATTCCGCGCCGTGGAAGGCGGGCACCTACACGACCGAGGTGACGGGCCACAATGCCCCTTACACCATGACCGTGACCTTCTCCGATGACGCCATCACGGCCATCGACACGTCGGCCAACCAGGAGTCGCTCGGCGTCGGCGCCGATGCGCTCAAGGCCCTGCAGCAGCAGGCCATCGACAACCAGACCATCAACATCGATGCCGTCACCGGCGCGACGCTGTCCTCGCTCTCCCTGCAGACCGGTCTTGAGGACTGCGCGAAGCAGGCTCAGGCCTTCGAGGTGCTCTCGGAGGCGCCCGTGCCCGAGAAGCCGGCGGTGGAAGAGGTCTACGACGCCGACGTGTGCGTCGTGGGCGGCGGCGGCTCGGGCCTGGCGGCGGCCATCGCGGCCGTGCAGGCCGGCGCGGGCGTTATCGTGCTTGAGAAGTGTGGCATTACCGGCGGTTCCACCAACGTCTCCGAGGGCGCGCTGAACGCCGTCGATCCCGAGCGCCAGGAGCCCCAGGGCATCGAGGACTCTATCCCCACCTTCTACGAGACCACCATGAAGGGCGGCCACAACACCAACAATCCCGAGCTCGTGCACTTCCTCACGGACAATGCGCTGGATTCCGTCCACTGGCTCGAGAGCCTGGGCGTCGAGTTCAAGGACGAGATCGGCTCGGCCACCGGATCGCTCGGCCAGCGCAGCCATTACCCGGCCACGCCGTCGGGCAACACCTACATCCGCTCGTTCCAGCAGTTCATCGACGACAACGCCGATGCCATCATGCTGCTCAACGACATGCAGGCCAAAGAGCTCATCCTGGATGACGCCGGTGCCGTGGTGGGCGTGAAGGCGCTCTATGACGGCGAGCAGGAGGTCACCGTGAACTGCGGCGCCGTGGTCATCGCCACCGGCGGCTTCGGCGGCAACGTGGAGTACCGTCAGAAGGTGAACACGGGCGTGTGGAAGGAAGTCGTGCTGGACGATTCCATCGGCTGCACCAACATCAAGCCCTGCGCCCAGGGCGAGGGCATGGTGCTCGCCGAGAACGCTGGCGCCGAGCTCATCTGCCTGTCCGACATCCAGCTGCACCCCTGCGGCACCCCGGGCACGGGCCTCATGGAGGACATCCGCACCTCCGGCCGCAACCGTATCTTCGTGAACACCGACGGCAAGCGTTTCGTGAACGAGGGCGCCGAGCGCGACGTTCTGTGCAAGAACATCTTCGCCCAGCCTGACGGCACCTACTGGATCGTCGTGAACACCCTGCGCTACCCCGATCCCGACGAGCCGGACGCCAACGGCGCCACCATCAACAACATGCTGGCTCTGGGCCACATCGTCGCTGGCGACACCGTGGAGGCCCTGGCCGGCGAGATGGGTGTGGACGCCGCGAACCTGCAGGCCTCCATCGACGCCTACAACGCCGTGGTGGAAGGCGGCACCGACGAATTCGGCTTCGTGGCCGACAACACCGCCGATGCGGCCATGACCGAGGGCCCCTGGTACGCCTGCCGCAAGGTGCCCACCGTGCACCACACCATGGGCGGTATCCGCGTGAACGTGGAGTCCGAGGCCTGCAATGCCGACGGCGAGCCGATCCCCGGCCTGTACGCCGCGGGCGAGTGCACCGGCGGCATCCACGGCGAGAACCGCCTGGGCGGCAACGCTATCGCCGACTGCATGACCTTCGGCCGCAACGCCGGCACCAACGCCGCAAAGTACGCCCTGGCATAATTCTTCCAGGCACAGCCTTCTTCCCGCCACGGGAATAGAAAGCGGGCCCCTCACGGTGAGGGGCCCGCTTTGCTGTGCACTTAATGGGTAAAGTGTTTCTGCGGAAGCCGACCTACCTCCGTACCGCCACGGCGGCCGTGCCTCTCGCCGCCAGGGCCTTGTGGAAGGCAACGGGATACGCGCGGGAGAAGCCGGGTCGGGGCCTAGGCTTGCAGGCACGTGATATCTATGGGTTTGGACATGGAGAGGTTGCTGACGGCTTCCCCGGCGATGAGTACCTCGAGGTTCTTCTCGCGCGCGGAACTCATCGCGCATCACCATACAGCGAATCGAGATAGGCCTCCATGTCGAAGGAATCGTTGCGCATTTTGGGGCGCACCCCGCGATCGAGGCTGAGCTCCCAATTGGTGGCGTTGAGAATGCGCTCAACGGTGCCCAGGGCGATATGCTCTGCGCCTCCTCCTTCTATGCGGGCAATGGTGGGACGGCTCACTCCGGCAAGGTTTGCGAGATCGGATTGCGTCAAACCGAGCCGTCGCCGGCCTTCTCTGACCCTTTCCGCTATGTCTTCGTTGAGCAGCATGGATCTCCTTTTGTAAAGAATATGATACATAGTATCACAAAATGATAAACTAATCGAAAGATTAGGCTATAGGGTGTAATAAATTTGATATATCTGCTTTGGAACCGAGTATTTGCACTTGATAAAGCAGCGTTTAGGCCTGCAACGTCACGGCGACGGAGGAGAAGCGCTCGATGATCTCCGTGCGGTACAGCTCGCGGATCTCGGCGTTGGGGATGCGCAGGGTCCGCCGGATGCGGGTGTTGTTCGGCATCTCAACATCGTCGGTGGTATGGTAGCCCGCATTTTCATGAACGTCACGGCCTCCCGGTAGTAATGGTTGGCCGACGCGCTCATGACGGGGGCGTCGTACTCGTCAATGAGAATCACTGCGCGCTGCCCATGGTGTTGGAAGAGCAGGCGGGAAAGGAGGAGCAGGGAGTTGGTCGGCAGCTGGTCCTCCCCGTGGCTTCCTGCGATACGGGAGAAGAGTGCCCTTTCCTCCGCCGAGAGCGCGGCGCTCTCGGCGAGGTAGCCGTGCCGCAGGTGCTCGCCCACGATGTTCTCCTCGATGGAGCGCCGCCCCTCGCTTCAGGTCTGGGCCTTGGTGTTGTTGAAGGAGAGATGGACGACCGGATAGGCGCGGTGGTGCTTGCGGAACGCCACGGCGTCCTCGTCCCAGATGGCCATGGACGCGAAGACGTCGTCATCGGGTGCCTCGGCGGGGGAGTCGGATGGCGCGATCTCGAAATAGCAGTGCAGCATGCTCAGGTTGAGGGACTTCCCGAATCGGCGCGGCCGACAGAAGAGCGTGGCCTTCGAGCCGCTGCGGAAGAGGTCAGCGATGAGCAGCGACTTGTCGACGACGACGGAGTCGCGCACGGCAGGCATGACCTGGATGCAGTTGGCCTGAGATTGATCTGATTTGCGAAGTCGGTCCCTCTGTGTTCGGCGGCGCAGGGAACCGACGCTTTTGTTTACCAAATTACCTCAGAATTTTTGTAAAACACCAGTTCAAAGCCTATAGATGGGAAACTTGTTTCCTAGAATTTCACCGGTTTCGCTCCTATACTTTTGCGCGGTTTCAAAACCCGTTTGAAAACGAGAGCAAGGAGGAGAGATGACCGAGTCTTCAAGCACGCGCGGGCAGCTGACGCGCCGCGGATTCCTGAAGACCGCCGGCGCCGCGGCCGGCGTTGCGGGGCTCGCCGGTGTGGCGGGCATGGCGTCTGTCGACGGCTGGCTCGCGCCGGCCACCGCCGAGGCCGCACCAGAGGAGCATGTGGCGCGCACCTACCACCAGAGCCACTGCGGGGGCATGTGCTCGCTGGCGTGCACGGTGCGCGATGGGCGCATGGTGAAGGTGCAGCCCAACGGCGTGGGCAACCCCGACTTCCAGACCATCTGCCTGAAGGGCATCTCGGAGGTCGCGCACATCTACGGGAAGGGCCGCGTGCAGACGCCGCTCAAGCGCGTCGGCGAGCGCGGGAGCGGTCAGTTCGAGCCGATCAGCTGGGACGAGGCGCTCGACGAGATCGCCGAGCTTATCAAGACCACGCAGGATTCCTACGGCCGCGACTCCATCATGGTGCTCGCCACCGCCGAGGCCGACTTCGGCTTTCTGGCTCCCATGCTGGGCGCGCAGAACGGGGGCTTCGACGGCATCGACGTGGGCACCGGCAACGGGCTCGACCCGGCTATGGGCTTTGGCGCGGGGTACGCGATGTGTGCCCCCGAGGCGCGCGATTGGCAGCGTTCCAAGCTCGTGCTCACGGTGGGATCGAACTACTGCGAGTCGAGCCTGCCCAACGTGTTCACGTTCTTCGACGCCAAAGAAGCCGGCGCGCACATGGTGACGGTCGACCCGCACTATTCCACGACCGCCTCGAAATCCGACGAGTGGATTCCCATTGAGCCGGGCACCGATGCGGCGCTGTTTTTGGGCATGATCTCGCACATCATCGATAACGGTCTTACCGACGAGGAGTTCATGGCGCAGCACTCGACGATGCCGTTCCTCGTCGACGCCGAGACGGGCCTGCTCATCCGCGATCATGAGGAGATCGCCCCGGTCGATGCGGCAGCCGCTGCCGAGCCGGAGACGCCCGAGCAGAACCCCTATTTCGTCATCGATCCGGTAACCGGCGCGCCGGTCCACCACACCCAATGCGCCGCGCCGGCGCTCTCCGGCGCCGCCCAGGTGCGCGGCCGCAACGCGGTTACGGTGTGGGATAAGCTCGTAGAGGGACAGAAGCCCTACACGATCGATTGGGCGGCCGAGATCACGGGCGTTCCCGCCGAGCGCATCGCCAGCCTGGCCGAGGAGTACGCCGAGGGCCCTTCGTCGCTGGCGCTTGGCTGGGGCGGCAACGACAAGATGACCAACGCCGATATCGCCGGGCACGCCGCCGCGGTGCTCGTGGCCATCACGGGCAATGTGGGCAAGCCGGGCACGGGCGTGGGCGTCTACGTGGGTCAGTCCTACAACAGCTACGCCCCGGCACTTGGCGCGTGGGCGATGCCGGAGGACTGGGCTGCCGCCGCATCTGAAGTGAGCATCTACGACATGCCCTACAAGGAGAGCAACTGCCATGCGGCCATCTTCTGCGGCGACATCGTGGCGCAGCATCTGGCCAACATGAACGTGACCTGCGACTGGGCCGACACGCTCGACTTCATCGTGACCATGGATCCCTACTTCACCGAGGGCGCGAAGTGGTCCGACTACATCCTGCCGTGCACGTCGCGCTTCGAGTACGATGAGCCGTTCGGCAACGTGAAGGCGGGCTACAGCCAGATCGTCATCCAGGAGAAGGTCATCGATCCGCTTTTCGAGGCGCATACCGATCTGTGGATTCAGCGCGAGCTGGCGAGCCGCCTGGGCCTTGAGGCCGGCATTCCCGCAAGCTCGGTCGATCGCTGCAACGCGATTCTTTCCACCTCGACTGAGCCGTGGGTGTCCGAGCTCACGGTGGAGAAGATCTCGGAGAACGGTGCCGTATGGCCCGTGCCCGATCGCGAGGTCATCCGCGAGGTCGTGCCCGACCAAGTGTTCCCGACGCCGACGGGCCGCATGGAGCTGTACTACGACACCATGGTGCCCTTCGACCAGCAGCTACCCCAGTGGGAGCCCTGCACCGAGATCGCCGATGCGACCCTGCGCGCGCAGTTCCCGCTCCAGCTCACCAACACGCGCACACGCTTCCGCATCCACAACCAGTTTTACGATTCGGACTGGCTCCAGCTGATGTACGAGCCGCTCGTCATGCTGAACCCGGCCGATATGGAAAGCCGTGGCCTTGAGACAGGCGACACTGTGCGCGTGTTCAACGACCGCGGTGAGTTCGAAGTGCATGCGGCTGCGAACGACGCCATCCGTCCCGGCTCGGCGCGCATCTACGAGGCGGCCACGGCCGACTACACCGTCGCGGGCAACCTGCAGAACGTCACGAACAACACGATGATCGAGCGCGGCTACGATCTCATGTGCGGCCCGGTGATTCCGTTCTCCGACACGCTCGTCGAGATCGAGAAAGCGTAAGGGAGGGACATCATGACCAGACTAGCCATTGCCATCAACCTCGACCGGTGCGTCGGCTGCCACACCTGCGCCCTGTCGTGCAAGATGCAGAACAACGTGCCCGAGGGAATGCTGTGGAACCGCGTGCTCACCGAGGACTGCGACGTTATGGACGGTGCGCTCGGCACCTATCCCAACGTGACGCGCACGTTTCTGCCCGTGGCCTGCCAGCACTGCCAGAACGCGGCGTGCCAGCGCGTGTGCCCCACCGGCGCCACCTACAAGGACGACAAGGGCCGCGTGGAGATCGACTACGACAAGTGCATCGGCTGCCGCATGTGCATGGCCGCCTGCCCCTACAACGCGCGCAACTTCAACTGGCAGACGCCGGTGCGCGTGACGGGCGCCAACTACGGCGATGCCGAGGTGCCGGTGCGTCCCAAGGGCGTGGCCGAGAAGTGCACCTTGTGCAAGGAGCGCACCGACCGCGGCGAGGAGCCCATGTGCGTCGTGTGCTGCCCGGCCCATGCGCGCATCTTCGGCGACTTGGACGATCCGGACAGCGAGATTTCCCAGACCATTCTGAACCGCAAGGCGTGGACGCTCCTGGAAGGCCAGGGCACCCGTCCGTCCGTTCACTACTTCGAATAGGAGGCTCTCATGGAACTGATCAAGCGATACAAAGTCCTGGCGGCCATCCTGGCCGTGGTGGTGGCCGTGGGCGTGGGGTGCTGGGTGTACCAGCTCATCTTCGGCCTGACGGTGACGGGCATGAACAACGGCACCTCGTGGGGCCTCTACATCACCAACTTCATGTTCTTCGTGGGTCTTTCCGCCGGCGGCCTCATCGTGGCCTCCTCGGCGAGCGTATTCCACATCACGAAGTTCAAGGCGGTGGCGCTTCCCGCCATCATCCTCTCCACGGTGTGCATCTGCGCGGCGGGCATGTTCGTGCTCATCGATTTGGGCGGCATTCAGCGCGTGTGGCGCATTCTGACCGGCCCCAATCCGACCTCCCCGCTTCTGTGGGACGTGTGCGTCATTACCTGCTACCTCATCATCAACGTGCTCTATCTCGTGTTCATGACGCGCGGCAACCAGCATGCCGTGTCCATCGTGTCGCGCTTCGCGCTTCCCTGCGCCATTCTGGTGCACTCGGTGACCGCGTGGATCTTCGGTCTGGAAGCGGCCAAAGAGGGCTGGTACACGGCTATCATGGCTCCCATTTTCGTGGCGAGCGCTATGGATTCGGGCCTCGCGCTTCTGCTTGTGGTGCTCGGCATTCTGAAGAAGGCCGGCATCTACGATACCTCCCGCGAGCTCATGGCGATGCTCGCCGGTCTTCTGTGCACGTGCGTGGCGGTGGACGCGTTCTTCATCTTCTGCGAAGTGCTCACTATGGCTTATCCCGGAGCGGCCGGAGCGGAGACTTTGGCGTTGCTGACGACCGGTCCTACCGCTCCTTTCTTCTGGTTCGAGATCATCTGCGGTTTGGTGGTTCCGTTCTGCATCCTCGTGTTCGCGAAGAACCGCCAGAGCGCCGTGCTCGTCAACGTGGCCTGCGTGCTCATCGTCGTGGGCGTGTTCTGCAAGCGCATCTGGCTTCTGTTCACCGCTTTCATCGTTCCCAACGTGATGGGCGCGCCGGGCATTATCTCCGGCTCGAGTGAGGCGGCGCACGCGACCGGCACGGCGTCGTTTGCGGTGCTGAGCTCGTATGCGCCCACGCCGATCGAGATCCTCGTGGTCGCCGGCGTGATTTCCCTGGTGATCTTGGCGTTCATGGTGCTCGCGAGCAAGCTGATCGTGGAGCGCCGCGAGAAATAGGACTAAGGAGAGGAAGGGAGTGCGTCATGGAGTACGCCTTGGAGCACGAGAGGCCCTACGGGTGCGAGGAGGCGGCCGCGCATGAGCTGGCCCGGGCGCTGGCCTTCGCGGGGAACTCATTTCTCGCCCCGATGAGCCAAACGTCCGATGCGGGACTCGGCCGGACATTTTGGGCCGCCTTCCCCGATTTCGGAAGCGAAGAAGTGACGTGCGCTTTGGACGGGCTGTTCGCCTGGGCCGCCGCGGACGAAGGCACGCCGCGCGACGAGCGCGTGCGCGATGTCTCGGTTGAGTACGCGCGCCTGTTCATCGGGCCGCCGGAGCCGGCAGTGGCACCCTGGGAGTCGTTTTATGTGCAGGAAGGTGTGACGAACGGGTTCGGCGAGCCGACGTTTCGCATGCAGGAGCGCCTTCGCGATGCGGGGCTCGAGGTGTCGAACGAGAACAACCAGTATGCCGACCATATCGGTATCGAGCTCCTCTACTGCAGCGCGCTCGCGCAGCGGGCGGCCTCGAACGGCCTTGCAAAGGCGGAGGAGGCAGCTTTGCTGAAGTCGTTCGTCGAGGCCGATTTGGTTCCGTGGTTCGGGCAATTTGCAGCGGCGCTGCACAAGGAGGGGGCGACCTATTATGGCCTTCTGGCCGATCTCGCCGGCGGTCTGCTCGGGGTCGTTCAAGCCGCTTCGCCGAATACGTTGGCCTCGGTAGCCTAAAGAAGGCCCCCTCGCTTAGCGCCTGTTCCTGCGTACGCTATAATGTCGCAGGTGCAGGCGCTTTTTTTGCGCGCCGATCGGACGCAGAGGCGGAAAGGGGCGGGACGTGGACTATGCGAAGGCCCATATCGTCACCTTGTGGTGCGCTGTGATCGCCAAGGCGACCCGAGGCGTGACTAAGCTTCTCCCCAAGCAGATGACCCCGCTTCAGTTTCGTCTTCTGGCGCAGCTGACCTTGCCTGAATCCGAACGGGTGCTCCCGATGCGCGCCGCGCGGCTGTTGGTGCTGAAGCCGGCCGATGTCGACGAAGCGGTGGGCGTTCTGGCGGATCGGGATCTTCTTAGGGTCTGCGATGATGGCTGTATCGAGCTGACGCGGGCCGGGCGCGAGAGAGCGGCACGGTTGACTGAGCGCCTGAATGCATTCTTCGCGCTGTGCGTGGATGACCTTTCCGAAGAGGAACGCGCTGTTTTGGCTGATCTGCTGCGCCGCGCGTTTTCGATGCCGGGTAGCTACTACGCGCGCAGGCCCCTTGCGGGGGAGGCGTCCGAGGCGTTTGATGCCCGACGCGGGCTGGCGGCGACGGCCATGCTCCATTATGCGGTTCAGACGGCCGTCAAGAAGGCGACGTCGCTATCGCTCACTGATTTCCGCTTTTTGCTGGAGCTCTATCCCAAGCGCCGTACAGCGGCGAGGATGATGCGCGCTCGCGATATGGTGGCCTTCCTGCGAACGGGGCGGGCCTATGTGACCACGGCCTCGGTGCGTCTGGAGGAACAGGGTTATTTGGTGCGCGTGCCCGACGAGCGTGATGCTCGCGGCATTCTGTTCAAGCTCACGCCCCAGGGAATGATCTGCGTGCAGGAGGTGGCCGAGGATCTGTACGCCGTGCTCGTGTCGATGTTCGGCGAGGCGGTGGAGGAGCGGGTTGTGCAACGCGCGCTCAAGCATTTGCTCGAGCTGGAGGATGCAGCCCTCGATGCACTGGCGGAGCTTCCATGGTAAGGCGCGAGGGGTGGTCGTCCGGCCGGAACGGGGCGCAAGAGGTGTGGCAGACGTGCTCGGTGAACTGCGGATCCCGTTGCGCGCTGCGCCTCCAAGTGCGCGACGGCGAGATTCTCTGGACGGAGACCGATTGTCGCCCCGAGGAGCCCGGCAACCCGCAGATGCGCGCGTGCCTGCGCGGCCGGGCCCTGCGCTACTGGCTGGGCAGCTCCGATCGCTTGAACGAGCCGCTGCGCCGGGTGGGGCCTCGTGGCTCGGGTCGGTTCGAACCCATCAGCTGGGACGAGGCTCTCGATGAGATTGCCGGGCGCATCAAGGAAACGGTTGCGCGATGGGGAAACGAAGCGGTGCTGCTTCCCTACGCGACGGCGATATGGTCGGGTTCCGGCTCGCCGTTCGAGCGACTGATGAACTGCTACGGCGGACATTTGGGCATCTACGGCGACTACAGTTGCATGCAGCTGCAAACGGCGTGCACGTCGCTCTTTGGCGACGACGGCTACTACACTGGATCGCTGCTTTCCGAGGCATCCCGGGCCGATTTGGTGGTGCTCTTCGGCGCCAACCCAGCGCTCACGCGCATGGGCGGGGCAAGCGGCGCGTACCGTCTCGCGCAGGCGCGTGAGGAGGCCGAGGGAGAGGGGCGCCCCTTCAGGGTAATCGCGATCGACCCGTGCCAGAGCGACGCGGTAACGGGCGAGGGCGATGCGTGGATCCCCCTTCGCCCGGGTACCGACGCGGCCTTTGTGGCCGGCGTGGCTTGGGTGCTCATCACCGAGGGGCACACCGATGAGGAATTTTTGCACCGGTACTGCGTCGGATACGACGGCGCGACGATGCCTGTGGGTGTGCCCGCCTCGGAGAGCTATCGCGCCTACGTGCTGGGGGAAGGGCCGGACGGTGTGGCGAAGACGCCGCAGTGGGCTGCCCGCATCACGGGATGCCCCTCGGCCCGCATCGTTTCGTTCGCCCGCGAGCTCGCCGGTGCGAAGCGGGTATTCATCATGCAGGGCTGGGGCCCGCAACGCACGGCCTTCGGAGAGCAATCGGCGCGGGCGATCTGTCTGCTTGCCCTGCTCACGGGCAATTTCGGTCTTCCCGGTACAAACAGTGGGGCGCGCGAGCGGCTCTTTAGGCCCGCGCTTCCCGACGACCCGGTGGGGGACAACCCCGTTGAAACGGCCATCCCGGCGTTTCTCTGGTCGCGCGCGCTCGAGCGGAGAGGCGAGCTTACGGCTTCCGACGGCGTGCGTGGGGCCGATTGTCTGCACACGCCGGTGAAGCTCATCATCAACCATGCGGGCAACGCGCTCACCAACCAGCACGCCGACATCAATCGAACCCATGAGATCCTCGCCGACGAGAGCCTGTGCGAGTTCATCGTGGGCATCGACGTGATGATGACCGACTCGATGCGCTACGCCGATATCGTGCTGCCCGATGTGGCCCAGGCCGAGCGCGACGTGCTCGTTTCGTCGGGAAACTCCGACGGCGTCCGCGGCATCATCTCGGCTGCGTCGTGGGGCGGCGATGCGCTCGATCGTCGGTGCGCATGGGAGGTGGCCCGCGAGCTCGCGCGCAGACTCGGGGTGGAGGAGGCCTTCTGCGAAGGCGTCGCCACGTTGGGCGAGATGGACGAGCTGCGGCTGCGCGAGAGCTGCTTTGCCGCCTCCGCCGAGGCCGTGCGTGCCGAACTGGCCGATCAGGGGGTCGTGCGGCGTCCCTACGAGGGGGAGGCGGTCGCCTACGCCGATTTCCGACGAGATCCGGAAGCGCATCCTCTGCCCACGCCCTCGGGGAAGGTCGAGATATACGATCAAAAGGTCGCGGAGCTTTTGGCGGCCGATCCGAGTCTGCCGGTAAGCCCGATCCCGGCGTACATCGCCGCGCCCGAGGGCGCCGAGGCGGCACTTGACGGCCCCTATCCCTTCCAAATGATCAGCTATCACGGGCGACAGAGCGCGCATTCGTCATTTTCCAACGTGCCCGAGCTTGCGGTCGTGGTGCCCAGGCGCTTGTCGGTGAACCCCGTCGATGCCGAGCGGCTCCAAATCGCCTCGGGCGCTCTGGTGGTCGTCGAAAACGATCGGGGCGCCCTTGTGTGCCGGGCGCGGGTGACGCCGCGCATCATGCCGGGCGTGGTGGCGCTGCCCGAGGGTGCCTGGCACGACGCGGACATGCAGGGCGATCGCCTCGATTGGGGTGGGTGCGCCAACACGGTCTCCTCCGACGAGCCGACGGCGTGGTCACATGGCAATCCGCACAACTCGTGTCTGGTGCGTCTGCGCCACCTGACCGACGCCGAACGGGCGGAAGCGGCGCGGCGTGAGGCTGAGGCGGGCCGAGGGGAGGGGGCGCGATGACGCGCGCGAAGGTGACGTCCGCGCCCGTCGCGGGAGCGGACGCTTTGGGCGATTCGCACCATCAGTTCGGCTTCTCGTTCGACCAGCGGCGCTGCACCGGCTGCAAGACCTGCGAGATGGCCTGCCGGGACTACCACGACCTCGGGGTGGGCCCGGCATTTCGCACCGTGCACGAGTACGCCGGCGGAATCTGGACTCAGAACGACGAGGGGGCATGGGAG
Source organism: Adlercreutzia sp. CNCM I-6215 (assembly GCF_977072315.1). Lineage (NCBI taxonomy): Bacteria > Bacillati > Actinomycetota > Coriobacteriia > Eggerthellales > Eggerthellaceae > Adlercreutzia > Adlercreutzia sp. CNCM I-6215. The sequence goes on from NZ_CDRVMA010000013.1 coordinate 57,027, forward strand.
CACGATGTGTTCGCCTTCTACGTTTCTATGTCGTGCAACCACTGCACGAATCCCGTTTGCTTGCGCTTCTGCACCTCCGATGCCATTGCCAAGGACGAATTCGGGTTCGTGAGGGTCGATGTCGAACGATGCACGGGGTGCCAGGTATGCGCTCTGTCGTGCCCGTATCACGCCCCGCGCTTCAACGAGGCGAGCGCGCACATCGAGAAGTGCGACGGGTGCCACGACCGCGTCGCCGCCGGTTTGGGCCCGATATGCGTGGAGGCGTGCCCTCAGCGGGCTTTGGGCTTCGGCATCTACGACGACCTCGCCGATCATCCGCTTGCGGTCGAGCGCGTGGCCCTGATGCCCGACCCGGTCATTACCCAGCCGAACTACGCGATCGAGCCGTGCGAGGCGGCGTTGCGCGCCGTCGGGCCGGATGCCCTGAGGAACTTGGGCGAGATTTGAGACGCGAGGGCGAAGTTGCCATCTGCATCCTGCAGGGAGGCTTCGGGGCAATTCTGGCTCAGTGATTCTCTCGCGGTGCGGTTCGCGCGTCGCCTTCGTCGGGATGACGACGCCGCTGGAAAGATGTGCTTGCCAAGCGGGAGATGGTCGAGAGCTTCCACGAGGAAAGTGGAGTATATGAACGTGAAAGAGTTGCTGCGGAAGATGGGGGAGTGAGGTGCCAAGGGAGGGGGTGAGACACAAAAGGATGGAGGCGTGAGAAGCAAAAAGAAGGAGCCCCTCGCGATGAGGGGCTCCTTATCGAGATAGGAAGCGTGTTTGGCGGGGGAGGGCCTACCAGTTGCAGGGGGCCTCGCCCTTCTCCTGGCGCTCGGACTTGAAGATCGTATCCGGCACCTCCTCGCCGTGGTAGCACTTCACAGCGCCCTTCTCCTCCAGCTCGGCGATTTGCTCGGGCGTGTAGCCGTACTGCTCCAGGTACTCGGCGGTGTGGTAGCCGATGGGCTTGGAGAGGATGATCGGCGGGTCGCCGTAGCCGCCGAAGCGGATGGGCGTGGTGGGCAGCGCATGCTCGCCGAAGGCGTTGTACTTCACCTTGCGGATGGCGTCGTTGACGTAGGCCTCGTCGTCCTTCAGGATGTCGGTGAAGCGGAAGACCTTCTGGCTCGGCACGTCCCACTCGGCCAGGATCTTGAGCCACTCCTCCAGGTCCTTCTTCGAGAAGCCCTCGTCCAGGATGGTGATGAGCTCCGGCTGCAGGTGGTTCGCCTTCACGTTCTCGATGGTCGCGTAGCGCGGATCGTCCACCAAGTCGTCGCGGCCGATGATCTTCATCATGTCGTTGTAGTAGCGGTTGTGCTGCGGCTGGCAGATGTAGAGCCACTTGTCGTCCGCCGTCTTGTAGGTGTTGTTGAAGGGGTTGGGCACGTCGGTGCGGGACTTCGGGTAGTCGGCGCCGAACTGCTGCGCGCAAAGGCCGATGGAGCCGCCCCAGATGGCGGAGTGGTACAGATTCACGACCACCTTGTCGCCCTGGCCGGTGCGCAGCTTGTTCACGAGCGCGCCGAGAAGGCCGGCGGCCATCATGATGGCGGTGTTGTAGTCGCCGAAGGCCTGCGGGGGAATGGCGGGGGAGGTGTCCTTCTCGGGGAAGGTGCCGGCCACGCCGCCGCGGGCGGCCCAGCACACGGCATCGTAGCCGGGGGCATGGGCGAACTCGCCGAACTCGCCGTAACCGCGCATCTGGCCCCAGATCAGCCCCGGGAACTCCTCGTGCAGGGTCTCGTAGTCGAGCCCGAGCTTCTTCAGGGCGGCGGTGCGCATGTTGTTCATGAAGATGTCGGCCTCGCCGATCATCTTCTTCGCGATGGCCAGGCCCTCGGGATCCTTCAGGTTGAGCGACACCCAGTTCTTGTTGGTGTTGTTCAAATCGATGGTGGGATCTTCCGTATCGGTCAGCTCGCAGCCGAAGCCGGGGCCCTGGGTGCGCTGGGTATCGCCGGCGAAGGACTCGATCTTGATGACCTCGGCGCCCATCTCGGACAGGACGCGGACGGTGGCCGGGGCGGCCACGTAGGTGCACATCTCGACGACCTTGATGCCGGCGAGCGGGCCGTAACCGTTGAGCTTCTCGGTGACTGTCATCGGAGCATCTCTCCTTTCATGCAAGTGGTTGGTCGGGCGGTTCGTTTGTTTGCATCCCTATCATCGCAGGGGAAAGAACCCCTATCTACGGACAAAATAGAATATGTGTGTAAAATAGACTCGAAATTGAGTAGAAAATACCACTAGATGGAAAAGTTATCCCTATGCAAACAGGACAACAAAGGTATTCTGTTTCAACAAATCAAAGGAGTGGTGTGCTAGGGTCATCGTGTAGAATGCACACTATAGTAAAGAGAAGGGAGCCATAAGGTGGACTTCACGCTGACCGACGGGCAGAAGAAGCTCGTCAGCGCCTTCCGTACGTTCGGGGCCGACACCTTCACGCCGGAGCGCGTGGCCAAGTGGTGCCGCGACCAGGGTCTGCCCGATACGGTGATGAAGGAGTTCGTCGATCTGTACTACGAGACCGCCGAGCCGGACATCGCGCCCGATCTGGCCCACAGCCTGCTCTCGCAGGTGCTCATCGTGGAGGAACTCTCCCGCTGCGCCGGCACGACGCTGCCGTTCCAGAACGACTTGTTCAACCTGCAGATCATGAGCGGGTTCGCCGGGGCCGCCGAGGCCGCCTCCATCGCCGAGGACTATCGCGCCGACGGCCGCCTCATGTTCGCCCTGGCCATTTCCGAGCCCGACGGCGGATCCGACACCATGGCCATGAAGACCTCGTGCCAGACCGTGGACGGCCGACTGCTTCTTAACGGGCGCAAGTCCTACGTGAACAACGGCGAGTACGCCCCCTATATATTGGTGGCCGCCATCGACAAAGACGCGGGGGATACGGACCGCTACCCGTCGCTGTCCTTCTGGCTCGTGCCGCGCAGCGTGCCCGGCATCAACGCCGTACCCATCAGCAAGATCGGCCAGTCCATGCTGCCCTTCGCGCTCATCTCCTTCGACGATGTGGAGCTGTCCCCGGAGTGGCGTCTCGATGCGAGCGAGGGAGGGTTCCAGCAGCTGTTCCATCTGCTGGAATACGGGCGCGTGCTTCTGTGCGCCTCCAGCTTGGGCATGGCCCAGGCGGCCATGGACGACGCGGTGGCCCACGCGCGCTCCCGCAAGGCTTTCGGCGTGCAGGTGGGGCGCTTCCAGCAGATAGAGACCCTTCTCACCGATATGGAAGTGCGCCTGCGCAACATGCGCTCCATGGTGTACCGCGCGGCCTGGTCCATCGATGCCGCCGACGAGACCGAGCGGCTCGACGTGGCCCTCATGAAGCGCTACGTGCCCGAGGCCTCGGTGCAGGTGGCCTCGGACGCCATGCAGATTCTGGGGGGCCTCGGCTACACCGAGGGCTCGCGCGTGAGCCGCATCTGGGAGGACTGCCGCGGCAATCAGATCGCCGAGGGAACGGACCAGGTGATGGTGTACATCGCCGCGCCCTTGATAATGGAACACTACCGTTCCTTCTAAGCTTGCCGCACCTTCTCAATACGAACGATCATGGGAAACTGGGAGAGAAATACTCCCAGTTTCTTCTATTTGTGAAATCTATCAATCATAAATCCTTTCGATATTAGGACAAATTAACTGAATCTGTCCTATTTTTGCAAAGATTATGGGACAAAGCATCCCTTTTTGACCATCCTCAAGGGAATCGTTCTACGGTACAAATACGATAGCGGCGAAAGATCGCCGTCCACGGCTCACGCCAACAGGGGTTCGACGTTTGCGCAAGAGTAGAAGAAATCGATAGAGGAGGTTTACCTTGAGTGGGACCGCTACCAAAGAGAAGCTGACCGTGCGTCACCTTCTCGTCGTTCTGACGGGCATCATGATCACGTTCGGATGCTCGGCTCTGTGCTTCTCCACCTGGGGCCTGTTCCAGCCGGTCGTGGCTGAGGGCCTGGGCGTGGAGGTCACCGCCTTCGCCATGTACGTCACCGTTATGTACCTGACCATGACCATCGCCTCGCCGTTTGCGGGCAAGCTGCTGCAGACCATGGACATCCGCATCCTTTTGTCCGCCTCTGCCGCGCTCGTGGGCTGCGCCTTCTTGCTGATGAGCTTCTCGAACACCATCGTGCTGTTCTACGTGGCCGCCGTCATGCTGGGCTTGGGCGAGATCACCATCCTGTGGCTGGCCATTCCCACGCTCATCAACCGCTGGTTCGTGGAGCGCGCCGGCTTCTTCATCGGGTTGTGCATGGCCTTCACCGGCATCGGCGGCGCCATCTGGTCCGCCGTGTTCACCGCGCTGACCGCCTCGGGCGTCGACTTCCACACGATTTACCTCATCTGGGGCGTCATCGCGCTCGTCACGAGTCTGCCCTTCACGCTGTTCTGCGTGCGCAACTCTCCCGAGGACTGCGGGCTGGCCCCCTACGGCGCCTCCATGCAGAAGGCGGCCTCGGGCGCTGAGGTGGCCGCGAAGCCCGCGGGCCTGTCTGCCGGCTTCGTCATGAAGACCCCGATGTTCTACGCCATCTGCATCTTCGCCGGCCTCATCAACATCGCCATCCTCATCGCCATGCAGTTCCCCACCTACACCAAGTCGCTCACCGACGTGGCCTTCGATGTGGCCGTCGTCGGCGGCGTCATGACCTCGGTCATGATGGTGGGCCAGGCCATCTTCAAGGTGGTCCTGGGAGCGGCGGCCGACAAGAACGCCAAGGGCGCCCTCATCTTCGCCTTCGCCGCTGGCGTGGCGGGCATCCTGCTGTGCTGGTTCGGCACCTTCTCCGAGTACGTGATGTACGTGGGCGCCTTCATCTTCGGCGGCTGCTACGCCACCGCCGTAGTGCTCGTGCCGGTCATCTGCCGCCAGTCCTTCGGCACCCGCGAGTACTCGGTCATCTACTCCCGCGTCTCCACGGTGTTCAACCTCATCGCCGCCTTCGCCGCTATGATCTGGGCGTGGCTCGGCTCGTCGTTCGGCTTCACTGTCGAGTTCATCGTGGCGCTGGCCATGCTCGTGGTCATCCTGCTGCTCGGCCTGTACATCTTCAAGGCCGCCGCCGGCTACAAGAAGGACTGGACGACCGAGTAGTCCGATCCCTTGAACCGCTGGCGGCCTTAAACGGGAAAGCGGGGAGTGGAGACTCCCCGCTTTTCGCACTTATAGGAAATCTCTATGAGCCAAGATGAGTTTGATAAACTACGATCAAGGTAGAATCGCGCAATCTGAGAACGGGCCGACCAGCCTTACCGTTGCCTTAGGGGGAACCATGAACCTCTCTCAGCTGAACTACTTCAAGAAGCTCGCCGAGGTGCTTCACTACACGCGAGCGGCGCAGGAGCTGTTCATCACCCAGCCGACCCTCTCCGGGGCCATCTCGTCTCTGGAGAAGGAGCTGGGTGCTCCCTTGTTCGAGCGTAACGGGCGCTCGGTGCTCCTCACGCCCTACGGCGAGGTGTTCTACGAGCACGTGTGCCTGGCCCTGCGCGCCATCGACGACGGCGTGGCGGCCGTGAGCGCGCGCTCCTCGGCCTCCTTCGGCACCGTGAACCTCGGCACCACCTTCACCACCCAGAACCACTACCTGCCGAGCCTCATCCGCGACTTCGAGGAGGCCTTCGACAAGCGGGTCATCGTGAAGGTGTCCCAGGGATTCACCAACTACCTCACCGAGCAGCTGCATCGGGGCACGCTGGATGTGGCCTTCTGCGGCAAGCGCGACAACGAGCCCGATATCGCCTACTTCCCGGTGAAGCACTGCGAACTGGCCCTCTACGTGCGCGACGACCATCCGCTGGCGTCTGCCGACACGATCACCTTCGCCGAGCTGAACGAGGTGGATCTGCACACCTACCGCCGGGGCACCCCCATCGGCGAGCGCGTGGCGAAGATGCTCGAGGAGGCCGACGTGCGCGGCGTGTCCCTGGGCTACGACGACGATGTGTCCATGGGGTCGTTCCTCTCCTACAATGGCGGCAACGCCGGAGCGCTTATGCTGGACTCGCTGGGCGCCCAGCTGTTCAGCAACCTGCACCAGGTGCGCGTCGAGGGCATCCCGGATCACTTCTACACGGTGTATATGGCCTACCACAAGAAGCACGTGCACTCTCGGGCCGTGGCCGACTTCATCGACTTCGTGAAGGCCTATCCGGGCAACGACCTCATCGGCCAGGTGCTACCGGCAGCGCCGGCCGAGTAGGGCGCCGGGCCCGATCGGCCGAGACGGACGTGCGGCGGACGTTTGGGTGTCTGGTCGCTCGACTGCCCAGCCCGTCCGATCCTCCAGGCTGTCTGACTGCCGTCTGTGGTCATTTTGCGCCGTATGCGGCCACTTGTTGCGGGAGGCTGGCAAAGCGCGATCCGTTGTGGTATAAATAGGCCTGCTGTGCAGATCGACTGCACGGACATACTTTCGCTTCTGGAGAAAGTGGGACTTTTCCCGCTTTCTTTTGTTGTAGGGGCCTTTTGCGGCCCGGAAAGTATGGGAGCGTAGGCAACGGAAAAGGAGGCAGACGAGGTGCTGACGGCCAAGGAGAAATCGCTTCTTTCCGCCTTGGAGCCCCGAGCGGCCTCCGAGGGCGTCGAGATCGTCACGCTGGAGATCGTCGGCTCGAAGAAGGCGCCGACCATCCGCGTCTACATCGATGCGGCCGGCGGCATCAGCTTCGACGAGCTGGCCCGCACTCAGGCCTGGGTCGGGGGCGTCATGGACGAGCTGGACCCGTTCCCCGGGGCCTACATGCTGGAGGTGTCCTCTCCGGGCATCGACCGGCCGCTGCGCACGCCGGAGCACTTCGCGCGCTTTGCCGGCGAGACGGTGACGGTGAAGACGACCGGCCCCATCGACGGCCGCAGCTCGTTTACCGGCGAGCTTCTCGGCTTCGAGGACGGCTGCGTCATCGTGGCCGCAGACGGCGCCGACACCTTCCGCATTCCGTACGACAACATCAAAAAGGCCCGCGTTAAGGGCACCATCGACTTCAGCGCCTAGGGAAAGGATTAGATACGTGGCAACTTCAGAACTGATCGAGGCCTTGCAGGCACTGGCCCACGAGCGCAAGATCGACGAGTTCTACCTCATCGAGCGCTTGGAGCAGTCCCTGGCGAAGAGCTACGAGCGCATCCTCGATCTGGAATGGGACGCGCGCGTGACCATCGACCGCCAGACCGGCAAGATCTACGTCTACGAGCTCGTGCCCGTGGGCGAGCCCGACGAGGAGACCGGCGAGTACAGCGAGTTCGAGGAGCGCGACGTCACCCCCGACGACGTGAGCCGCATCGCCGCCCAGAACGCCAAGGGCGTCATCTCATCGCTCGTGCGCGAGGCCGGGCGCCAGTCCATCTACGACGAGTTCCGCGGCCGCGTGGGCGATTTGGTCACGGGCACCGTGCTGCAGGGCACGCCGGACTTCACCATCATCAAGATCCGCGAGGGCGTCGAGGCGGAGCTGCCCCATTACGACGCCAAGCGCAACCCGGGCGAGCGCAACGAGCGCCCGGCCAACGAGCACTACCGCCACAACCAGCGCTTGAAAGTGCTCATCATCGAGGTGCGCAACCCCAACGCCGACGCGCCCCGCGCCCGCGGCGAGCAGGCGCGCCCGGCCATCGTCGTCTCCCGCACCCACCCCGACCTCATCCGCCGTCTCTTCGAGATCGAGGTGCCGGAGATTTACGAGGGGGTCGTGGAGATCAAGTCCGTGGCCCGCGAGCCCGGCGCCCGTTCCAAGGTGGCCGTGTTCTCCCGCGAGGCGAACCTGGATCCGGTGGGCGCCTGCGTGGGGCCGAAGGGCTCCCGCGTCCGCATGGTGGTCGAGGAGCTGCGCAACGAGCGCGTCGACGTCATCCAGTGGAGCCCCGACCCGGCGGTCTACGTGGCCAACGCCCTGTCGCCGGCGAAGGTGAGCCACGTGAGCATCGACGAGGACAACAACTACGCCACGGTCATCGTGCCCGACGACCAGCTGTCGCTGGCCATCGGCAAGGAGGGGCAGAACGCGCGCTTGGCCGCCCGCCTCACCGGTTGGCACATCGATATCAAGCCCCAGAGCTTCCAGGGCGCGTCTTTGGTCGATGTCGAGATGGACGACGAGGTGGAGGAGGACGACGGCTTCTGCATCTTCGTCGACGAGGATGGCAACCGCTGCCGCAACCACGCCCGACCGAACAGCCAGTACTGCGGCGTCCATGCCGATGCCGAGGCAGAGGCCTAAGGGGCAGAGCCTGATGGCAGTACAGACGACAAAGCGCCAGCGTACCTGCATCGGCTGCGGCGCGACCCTTGGGAAGGGCGCGCTTCACCGCATCGTGCGCAACGGCGAGGGCCTTGTGAGCTTCGACCCTACGGGCCGCCTCGCCGGCCGCGGCGCCTACGTCTGCTCTGAGGACTGCCTCGCCGCGGCGAGAAAGACCAGGAAGCTTGAGCGCGCCCTGCGCTGCAAAGTGACCGACGAAGATTACGAGCGCGTTCTTCGCGAGCTTGCCCTCGCCGAGGCACCGGGAAAGAATGAGGAGTGATATATGGCCAGCATGCGCGTACACGAGTTGGCGAAGGAATTCGATATGTCGAGCGGGGATCTGCTCGATCGCCTGAAAGAGATGAAGATACCGGCGAAGTCCCATGCGAGCATGCTCAACGACGCTTACGTTGACAAGATTCGCAAGAACCTGGAGCCGGAGATCCGCGCCCGCGCCGGCGCCCTTGAGGCCGAGGAGGCCGCGGCGCTGGCCGCCGAGCAGGAGGAGGCCGAGCGCAAGCGCGCCGAGGAGGAGGCCGAGCGAAAGGCCGCGCGGGAAAAGGAGCTCGCCGAGCGCGAGGCCGCCCGCGCCCGCCGCGAGGGTTCGCGCTCCGACGACGACGCCGAGGGCGAGGAGCACCCGGCGCGCAAGCAGGCGCCCAAGCAGCCCTCCGCCTTCGCGAGCCTCGAGCAGCAGATCGCCTCGGAGAAGGAGCGCGTCGAGCGCGAGCGCCAGGAGGCCCGGGCCCGCGCCCGCGCCGAGAAGGCGGCCGCCGAGGTGGCTAAGAAGCGCGCCGTGGAGGAGGCCTTGCGCCGCGGCCACAAGAAGCCCGCGAAGGCCGCGCCCGCCCCGGCACCGGCCCGACCGGCCCCGGCTCCCGCGCCGTCCCGTCCCAAGAACAACTTCGACTCGCTGCTCTCGCAGATCGAGGCCGAGAAGCAGCGCATGGAGGCGGCCAAGAGCGCCCAGGCCGACACCCGCGCCCCCCGCGGCGGCAAGAAGGGCAAGAAGGGCGGGGCGCACCAGGTGGTGCCCGAGCTCGAGGCCCAGATGACCGCCGGCGAGGACCGCTACGCCCAGATGGCCGTGCAGGCCGAGAAGCTGCAGCGCGACAAGGTGCTCGCCGAGGCCCGCGCCGCCGTGGCCGCGGCCAACACCCACGAGGGGGAGGGCCGCCGCAAGAAGCGCAAGGAGAAGCGCGAGGCCGAGGCCCGCGAGCGCGCCGAGCTCGAGGCCATCGAGCGCGGGCTGGACCCGACGCTGGTGCTGGACGACTCCGTGGTGGAGATCCCGCAGGGCGCGTCGGTGGCCAAGTTCGCCGAGCTTCTGGGCGTGCAGCCCAACGACGTCATCAAGCGCCTGTTCATGCTCGGCCAGGTGCTCACGCTCACCCAGACCATGAGCGACGAGACTATGGAGCTCATCGCTGACGACATGGGTCGCAAGGTGCGCGTCGTGTCGCCGGAGGAGGAGTACGCCGTGGTGTACAACGACTCCGAGGCCGATTTGAAGCCGCGTCCCCCCGTGGTCACCGTCATGGGCCACGTCGACCACGGCAAGACCTCGCTTCTGGACGCCATCCGCGATACCGGCGTGGTGGCCAGCGAGGCCGGCGGCATCACCCAGCACATCGGTGCGTCGGTGGTGAACATCGGCGACCGCCAGATCACCTTCATCGACACCCCGGGCCATGAGGCCTTCACCGCCATGCGCGCCCGCGGCGCCCAGGTCACCGACGTCATCGTGCTCGTGGTGGCCGCCGACGACGGCGTCATGCCGCAGACCATCGAGGCCATCAACCACGCCAAGGCCGCCGAGGTGCCCATCGTCGTGGCCGTGAACAAGATCGACAAGCCCGGCGCCAACCCCGACCGCGTGCGCCAGGAGCTCACCGAGTACGGCGTCATCCCCGAGGAGTGGGGCGGCTCCAACATGTTCGTCGAGGTGTCGGCCAAGAAGAAGCTGCACATCGACGACTTGCTGGAGACCATCATCCTACAGGCCGACGTGCTGGAGCTGAAGGCCAACCCGGACGCTTCGGCCTCCGGCTTCGTCATCGAGGCGAACCTGGACAAGGGCCGGGGCCCCGTGGCCACGGTGCTCATCCAGCGCGGCACCCTGCACACCGGCGACGTCGTGGTGGCCGGCACGAGCTACGGCCGCGTGCGCGCTCTGGTGAACCCGCGCGGCGAGCACGTCGCCGAGGCGAAGCCCGCCGACCCGGTGGAGATCCTGGGCCTGAACTCGGTGCCCACCGCCGGCGACGAGTTCCGCGTTTTCGAGGACGAGCGCGACGCCCGCAAGCTTGCCGAGGAGCGCGCGCTGCGCGCCCGCCTGGCCGCCCAGGAGACCAAGAGCCACATGAGCTTGGACGACTTGTTCAGCCGCATCGAGGACGGCAAGACCACCGATCTGAACCTCATCGTGAAGGCCGACGTCCAGGGCTCTATCGAGGCTCTGCGCGACGCCTTCGACAAGATGGATCAGTCCGAGGTGCGCATCAACATCGTGCACTCGGCCGTGGGCGGCATCACCGAGACCGACGTCACCCTGGCCGCCGCCTCCGACGCCATCATCATCGGCTTCAACGTCCGTCCCACGGGCAAGAGCCGTCAGCAGGCCGAGAAGGAGAAGGTGGACATCCGCCTGTACCGCGTCATCTACCAGGCCATCGAGGATATCAACGCCGCGCGCGTGGGTCTTCTGTCGCCGGATATCGTGGAAGAGGACACCGGCATCGCCGAGGTGCGCGAGACCTTCAAGGTGCCGAAGGTGGGCACCATCGCCGGCTGCTACGTCGTGGAAGGCGAGATCCACCGCGACGACAAGGTGCGCATCGTGCGCGACGGCACGGTCATCTTCGAGGGCCACATGGCGTCGCTGCGCCGCTTCAAGGACGACGTGAAGTCCGTGAAGCAGGGCTACGAGTGCGGCATCGGCATCGAGAAGTTCCAGGATCTGAAGGTGGGCGACACCATCGAGGGCTACCAGGTGAAAGAGGTTGAGCGCACGGAATAACTCGACTGTCCGGCGTCGAGGAAGCCCCGCATCCCCGTGCTCAAGCAATGGCTCGCTCGGCGGAACAGTCCACTGGACTGTTCCGTTCGCTGCGCAACCTGCGCGCGGGGACACGGGGCTTCCTCGACGCCTACTGTTACAGTTTTGCTTAGTTTTCCACGACTGGCGCATGGCTCTTGGTTTCAACTCTATACTAAAACTATCTGTCCGCCTCGATTGAGGAGATGACGTCATGAAGCAGAGCGCTTCCAACCGCAAGGTCAACGAGCAGGCCCGCGAGGTGATCGCGAGCATCCTTCTGTTCGATGTGTCCGACCCGCGCCTCCATCTGGTCACCATCACCGGCTGCGAGGTCAGCTACGACCGTTCCGTCTGCAACGTCTACTACACCACCGATCCCGAGCGCTACGCCGGGGCTCAGGCTGCCTTCGAGGCCGCTGCGGGCCATATCCGCTCGCTCATGGCGAAGAAGCTCTCCTGGCGCGTGGCGCCGGAGCTGCGCTTCTACGTGGACACGTCCGTCGATCAGGCCGAGGCCATCTCCCAGGCGCTGAATTCCGAGCGCGAGCATCAGGAGAAGCGCATCGAGGAAGAAACCATCGGAGAGGATCGGGAGTACTAGTTTCATGACGGTGACGCCCCAGACCAACACGACGCTTTCCGAGATCGCCTCCGCGCTCGCCGAGCGCGACCACTTCGTCATCGGAGGCCATGTGAGCCCTGACGGTGACTGCCTTGGTTCGGCGCTGGGGCTCGCCTGGGCCTTGCGCCAGCTGGGCAAACAGGTCACGTGCGTGCTTGCCCGCGACGAGGAGCCGCCGAGCGATCTCATGTTTTTGCCCGGGGCCGACGGGCTCGTTCCCGCCGCGCGCTTCGAAGGGCCCTGCGAGTGCTTCATCGCCGTGGACGTGCCCACGCCGGAGCGACTCGGCGATGGGGCGCGCGTTCACGAGGCGGCGCCCTTCACGGTCACCGTGGATCATCATGCGGTGCCCCGGGCCATGAGCGACCTCAGCTACACCGATCCGAACGCCGCCTCCACGTCGCTGCTCATCTGGGAGTTGGCGGCGCTTTTGGGCGCCGACCGCGAGCGCATCATCGCCACCTGCTGCTACACCGGCCTCATGACCGACACCGGCCGCTTCCAGCACGGCAACACCGACGCTGCCGCGTTCAAGGGGGCGTGCGAAATGGTGGCCGCTGGTGCACGGCCTGGGGAGATCGCCCGGGAGTTCTACCAGAACCGCAGTCTCGCCTCCATCGAGCTTGAGGGGCGCACCGTGAGTCATATGTGCTTGTCCGGCAACGGCGAGGCGGTGCTCTCGTGGCTCTCGCTCGCCGATTTCGCCGAGTGCGGTGCCGTGAAGGCCGATGCCGAGCCCATGATCGATCTTCTGCGCTCCTTGCGCGGCGTGCGCGTTGCCTGCATGCTGCGGGAGCAGGACGGAGAGGTGCGCGGCAGCTTCCGTTCCAAGGACGACACCGACGTGGCCGCCATCGCCGGCGAGTTCGGCGGCGGCGGACATAAGGCCGCGGCCGGATTCACCATTCACGATGATTTGCGCGGGGCCGTGGAGACCGTCGCGCGCCGTTTGGGCATCGAGAGCCCGACCTTGCCGGAGGAGCGCCTGTGAAGCGGGGGACGACCGATCTGTGCCTCGTACTTGCCGTGGACAAGCCGAGCGGCATGACCTCCCACGATGTGGTGAGCCGCGCCCGGCGCATCTTCGGCGAGAAGCGCATCGGGCACACGGGCACCTTAGATCCGCTCGCCTCGGGGGTGCTGCCCCTGTGCGTGGGGCCGGCCACCCGGCTCGATCAGTTCCTCACCGGCCACGACAAGTCCTACGTGGTCTCGGTCGTCTTCGGCGCCGCTACCGATACCGACGACTGCGACGGAGAGGTCATCCGCACGGGCGTTGTGCCCGATGAGGTGTTCGACCCGTTCTTCGCCAGCGTCTTCGTGGGCGGTTTGGTGGGGAAGTCCAAGCAGCTGCCGCCGGTGTACTCGGCCATCAAGGTGGGGGGAACCAAGGCCTGCGATGCGGCGCGCAAGGGGCGCGTTATCGATCTGGCGCCGCGCGACATCGAGGTGTACTCCGCCGAGCTTTTGGGCATCGGGGGCGCCGACGGCGCGGAGCCAGCCCGCTGGGACATCGCGTTCAAGGTGTCGAAGGGCACCTATATCCGCGCGCTCGCCCGCGACATCGGCCATAGCCTGGGGTGCCCCGCCCATGTGGGGGCGCTGCGCCGCACGGCGGCCGGCGCGATTGGCATCGCCGACTGCGTGACGCTGGAGGTCTTGGAGGAGATGGGGGAGCGCGCCGCTCTGGATCCGCTGAAGGTGCTTGGCATGCGCTTCATCTACCTCGACGATGCCGCTGCGGCGCGGGTGCGCAACGGCAACTCGCTGGATGGCCGCGTCATAGAGCTCTTCGAGCGCCGCAGCGTCGATCCGGCGGCGGAGCTGTGCGCCTGCACGGCCGGGGTGCGCCCCAGCTGCGAGCTGCCCGCGGACGGCGAGGTCGTGGCCCTTGTGGCCGATAACCGCATCGTGGCATTATACGAGTATCAGAGTGAGAAGGGGCGCTTCGTCCCCCGGTGCGTGTTTCCGATAGGAGTTTCCCGTGGCTGCAGTGATCTCTAGGAACGACCCCTCCTTCGATGAGGCTCTGCTCGATCGCGCTTCCGTGGCCTTCGGCGTCTTCGACGGCGTCCACGAGGGACATCGGTTCATCATCGGCGAGGCGGTGAACACGGCCCGCGAGGAGGGCCGCCCCAGCGCCATCATCACCTTCGACATCGATCCCGACGAGGTGTTTGCCGCCGATCGATTGAAGAAGCTCATGACCAACGAGACCCGCATCGCCAAGCTGGCCGAGCTGGACGCAGACGCCGTGGTCGTGCTGCCGTTCTCGCGCGAGTTCGCGGCCCAAAGCCCCGAGGACTTCCTGAACGCCTGCTTCGGTGGCGGCGTGCCGAGCCATATCCACATCGGCAGCGATTTCCACTTCGGTCGCAAGGCCGCCGGCAACGTGGAGAGCCTGCGCGTGTGGGGCGCCGAGCGCGGCATGGAGGTGCACGGGCACGAGCTGGTGGCCGAGGGGGGCCGTCCCGTGACGGCCACGCGCATTCGCGGCCTTCTGTCCGAGGGCCGCGCCCGCGAGGCGGCCGACCTTCTGGGGCGCCCCTATACTCTGGAGGGAACCGTGCGCCCGGGCCGCGGCGAGGGCCGCGACTTCGGCTTCGCCACGGCGAATTTGGAGGTGCCGCCGGAGCTTCTGGCCATCGGGGAGGGTGTCTACGCCTGCTACGCCGTGGTGGACGGCGTCCGCTACAAGGCCGCCGTGAACGTGGGCATCCCCGCCACCTTCGCCGACACCGCCAAGGAGAACATCGAGGCGCATATCCTCGACTTCGACCAGGACATCTACGGCCAGCCCATCGAGGTGGAGTTCGTCGAGTGGCTGCGCCCCATGCGCGTCTTCGAGAGCACCGACGAGCTCATCGCCACTGTCCAATCCAACATCGCCTGGGTGCGCGAGAACCTGTAGGGGGCTTTCGCGGCCTCGGGCTGAAGCCGGGGCTAGGCAGGCGCGAGCTGCTAGCCGCGATCGTTGCCGAAAAGCTGGTTGTACTGGAGGATGGCGTAAGATTTCAGGGCGTCCTCGGCCGTCTTTTGGGCGCCGGATTCCACGGCCTCGCCGAACCAGTGCCACGCCCCCTCGGCGTCGCGGTAGCCGTTCAAGTTCACGGCCGGCAGTGCCTGACGCACAGCCGAGCGGTACAAGGCGCGGGCGTCGCGGGGCAGCCCCGTTGCGTCCAGAAGCAGAGTCGAGAGGTAATTCAGGCTCGTGACATCGGCGTCCTCGATACGCGTGAGCGATTCCTCGTACTTTCCGCGGGCCGCGGCGTTCGCCCAGATGAAATACGGCGTCCGGTAGCGCGCCTGCACCTCTTCCAGATTGGCGTCTTCCACGGGCTTGCCGAAGGTCTCCTCGAAGAGCCAGTCGGCGAAGCCGGGCTGGTGGTCGCCGAAGAGCACGACGATGGTGGGCTCGTCCCGGGCGTTCAGCTCTTCTATAAGCCAGCGCAGATCCTCGTCCGAGCGCTTGATGGCCGCCAGAAACTCGTCCACCTCGGGGCTTTCCACCTCGTCCGATTCCAGGTGTACCGCATCGGCGGGGGGCACGAGCCCCGTGTCGTAGCCGCCGTGGTTCTGGATGGTGACGTCGAAGACGAACTGGGGCCCGTCTCCCTCATCGATCTTCTCCAGCACGCGCTCGTAGGTGGCGCGGTCCGTGACAAGGTCGCGGAACGTGTCGGCCCCCTCCATGGTGGTGATGTCGTCGAAGTCGTCGAATCCGAGCTGCTCGTAGATGCGGTCGCGCCGCCAGTTGGCCGCCTCGGCCGGGTGAATCGCGTGGGTGCCGTAGCCCAGGCCGCGGAAGTAGGAGGCGAGGTTGTCCACCCCTTCCAAATCGTAAAGCACGTAGGGGTACACGCCGCCGCCCATGTTGCCCGTGGAGGCGCCCGTGAGGAACTCGAACTCGCTGTTGCAGGTGCCCCCGCCCATGGCCGACACGTACACGTCGCCTGCGGCCAGGGAGTCGTCGGCCACCTCGTGGAAGAACGTCGGGGCGGCGTTCGTGCCCTCAAGGCCCGGATAGGAGGAGAGATCCGAGAACGTCTCGTTCATGATGGCGATGACGTTGGGCCCGTCGTAGGGGAGTGCTTCGGATTGCTCCGGTGCTGCATCGCTAGTGGTGGGCGCCGCCGCGCCCGGATCGCCCGTCGCATTGGGTGAGGCGGGCTCTGCCGTCGCGCCGTCCGTTCCCGTCAGCGGATCCTCGGCGAAGGGGGCCAGGATGGCGTCCACGGCCTCGGCGGAGTAGCCCTCTGGGGGCTTGGGCGTGAGCTCTTGGGCCCGCGAGAGAAAGCAGAGCGCGGTGCCCTGGGTGGCGTAGGAGCCGCGCACGTCCCATACGTCCACGGTCACCTCGCAGTCCTTCTTGATGTCGATGGCCTGGTACTGCATGGCGCCGAGGCACACCAGCAGGGCCGCCGCCAGCACGTTGGCGGCAACGTCCCAGCGGGCGCGCTTTCGTTGGGGGCACAGCTTCGCCAGGGCGATGCAATAGGCGGCGAACAGCGCCCAGCAGAACACCAAGCGCCCCGTGAGGAACAGGCTGTAACCGCCGGCCACCGAGGCGGCGGTGCCGAGGGCGAACAGATCCGCCGGCACGATGGGCTGCCCCTTGAAGGTGATGATGAAGAAATTGGCGGTGCCCCAGAGCAGGCAAAAGCCCGTGAAGACGGCCAGCGATGCGCGGGTGCGCTGTCCCGCCAGAAAAGTGATGGCGCAGCCCAGCCCCAGGATGAGCAGGTTGTCGATGACGTAGCGCTGGGGAATGGCGAAGACGCCGTCGTTCCACGGCAGCTCGAGGAGCAGGAAGCCCAAAACGACGGCGAGCGCGAAGAAGGCGCCGCGTCGCAGCGCGTCCATTGCCCGCGGCCGCCCCGTGGCGCCCGAGCTGGTTTCAGTTCGTTCCCTATTCAAATAACCCCTCCGGTTCAAGAGTAAAACAACAAATTACCACGGTCGAGGCTGCTTTACTTTGGGCGTCACGGAACGTCCCGCCTGTCTCGGGAAAATCTCCATGGCGATTTGGGCCATGATTTTCGAGTTGTTAGCATTGCGAATGGCGTTCTGTGGTTCAATCAGCTCCATGAGAAGGCAGAAATTATCGCTAAGCGAATAACTGATGAGGCGAATTCCTCCAATGGCGGCCGAGGAACGCTGTAAGCGATCCCTTCGATGCTAACAACTCGAAATTTTGGCGAAAACGTGGGTGAAGAATTGTCCGAGAAGACAAGGGGACGGCCCTGCGGGTATACTGCACCCATGACAGAAGAACGAAATTCCTGGGAAAACGAATACCCCGACGAGCTGGAGCGCGAGGGCCGCATGAGGCCGACGCTCGCCCGCGCCGTGCGCGATCATGAAGCCGCGGGCAACGCTGCTGATGAGACCGTCGCGGAAGCGGTCTGGGCGGACGGCGGCGGAGAGGCGGCCGCGCTGGATGCCGTCGACGACGGCGGTCGCGCCAAGTCCGGCCGCCCCCGCGAGACCCAGCAGCAGAAGCTCGCCCGCATCAAGCGCGAGCTGGAGGCGGTGCCCACCGAGCCTGGCGTGTACCTGTGGAAAGACGCCGGCGGCGAGGTCATCTACGTCGGCAAGGCCAAGCAGTTGCGGGCGCGCATGCGCCAGTACGTGAACTTCCAGGACGACCGCGCGAAGATTCCCTTGCTCGTGGAGGCCATTGACTCTTTCGACTACCTCGTCGTCGACAACGAGCACGAGGCGCTCGTGCTGGAGAAGAACCTCATCAACCAGTACAGCCCGTTTTTCAATGCGGACTTCAAGGACAATAAGAGCTACCCCTTCATCGCGCTCACCAAAGGGGACGTGTTCCCGGCCATCAAGTACACCCGCGAGAAGCACAAGTCCGACACGAAGTACTTCGGTCCCTTCACCGACGCCCGCGCGGCCCGCGAGATGATCGACATCGCTCGGCGCGTGGTGCCCTTGTGCGCCGCCACCTGCGCCGACTGGCGAGGGCTCGCCCGCGCGCTGGAAAAGGATCCGCTCGCTTTCTTGAAGCGCGACGCCAGACCCTGCTTCGACTGCCACGTGGGCCTGGGCCCCGGCGCTTGCTGCGGGGCCATTACGCCCGAGGAGTACGCCGTGAACGTGCGGCGCATCGAGCGCTTCCTCGCCGGCAACCACCGCGAGTTTGTCGACGAGCTGACCGCGGAAATGCAGGAGGCCGCCGAAGAGCTCGACTTCGAGCGCGCGGGACGGCTGAAGGCGCGCATCGACACCATCAACTCGCTCGCCGACAAGCAGCACGCCGTGTCCTCCCGCGACCTGTCCGCCGACGTCGTCGGATTCTTCCGCGAGGAGACCGTGGCCGGGGTGAACGTGCTCGTCATCCGCGAGGGACGCATCGTGAACGCCAACGAGTTCGTCTTGAACCGCGGCACCGACGTGCCCGATCAGGATCTGCTGCGCAACTTCCTCATGCGCTACTACGACACCACCACCTCCATCCCGCGCGAGGTGATCGTGCGCGCACTGCCCGAGGACGCCGAGGCTATGGGGGAGTGGCTCACGGGCAAGCTCGACTCGGCCCACGGCGCCAAGGTGCGCTTCTGCGCCCCGCAGAAGGGGGAGAAGGCCGACCTTCTGACCATGGCCGAGACCAACGCGCGCCACGTTCTCATGCGCTACAAGGTGCGCACGAACTACGACGACAAGCGCATCAACAACGCCCTTCTGCAGCTGGAGAGCGCCCTGGCCTTGGACGCGCCGCCCATGCGCATCGAGTGCTTCGACATCTCCACCATCCACGGCTCCTACACGGTGGCCTCCATGGTGGTGTTCACCGGCGGAAAGCCGGACAAGAACCAGTACCGCCGCTTCAAGATAAAGACGCCGCTCGACGAGGCCAACGACTTCCTCTCCATGCAGGAGGTGATGCGGCGCCGCTACGCGCCGGAACGTTTGAGCGACGAGCGCTTCGGCAGCAAGCCGGACCTCATCATCCTGGACGGCGGAAAGCCGCAGCTGACGGCGGCGCTCGCCATGTTCGAGGAGATGGGGATCGACGACATCGCCATTTGCGGTCTGGCCAAGCGCGACGAGGAGCTGTTCGTGCCTTGGCAGGACACGGGACCGGTGGTGCTGCCCTCAGGCTCGGCGTCGCTGTACCTGGTGAAGCAGGTGCGCGACGAGGCCCACCGCTTCGCCATCACCTTCCACCGCGAGCTGCGCGGCAAGGGCATGACGGCGAGCATTCTGGACGACGTGGCGGGACTGGGCCCCGTGCGGAAGAAGGCGCTGATGAAGCGCTTCAAGTCGTTCAAGAACTTGAAAGCTGCCAGCTTGGAGGAAATCAAGGCCGCCAAGGTCATCCCCGAAGAGGTGGCCGAGGAGCTGGTGCGCGTTCTCGCGCAGTATAATGAGCGGAAAGAAGAGAAGGAAGAACAGCTGGCCGATAGCGTTCTGGCGAACACCATCCCGTAGGGGCGGACCTTGGTCTGCCCTACCGAGCGGGATAGCCATGCTTGTGAGGGGCGACCAAGGTCGCCCCCTACGAAGAGCTCGTTCAGGTGAACGGAAAGCCTCTGTGAAGGAGAGCGATCCTTTCAGGAAAGGAGGCCTGTGTGGCCGAGGAGATAATGGAAGAAGACCAGATGCCCGACTTCGTCATCGTGACGGGCATGTCCGGCGCCGGGCGCACGGAAGCCATGCACGTCTTCGAGGACTTGGGCTACTACTGCGTGGACAACTTGCCCTCGAGCCTGCTCGCCGATCTCGTGCGCGTGAACGAGAGCACCGAGCACGAGGGCGGACGGCGGCGCCTGGCCGTGGTCTGCGACTCGCGCAACGGCGATTTCTTCGGCGATCTGGAGGCCGAGCTTTCCTCCATGCAAGAGGCCGGCGTCTCCTACAAGACGCTGTTCCTCGATGCCGCCGACGACAAGCTCATCGCCCGTTACAAGTCGAGCCGCCGCCGGCATCCGCTGTGCACCGACGGCACCACCATTTGGCAGGGCATCCAGCGCGAGCGGCTCATGCTCATGGGCCTTCGCGACCGCGCCGACTACGTCATCGACACCACCGATATGCTGCCCCAGAAGCTGCGCAGCACCATCCGGGGGCTCTTCGCCACGGGCAGCGAGCGCAAGGGACTCGCGGTCACCGTGTACTCCTTCGGCTTCAAGCACGGCGCTCCCTACGACGCCGACCTCGTCATGGACGTGCGCTTCCTGCCGAACCCCTATTACGATCCGGAGCTGCGGCCGCTGACGGGGCTGGACGCCCCGGTGCGCGACTTCGTGCGCATGCGCGAGGAGACCATCGAGTTCGAGCAGAAATGGCATGATTTGCTGGACGTCGTCATGCCGGGGTACGTCGCCGAGGGCAAGCAGCAGCTGGCCATCGGCGTGGGCTGCACCGGCGGCCAGCACCGGTCGGTGGCGCTTGCCGAGGCCACGGGCGACTACCTGAAGTCGAAGGGCTATCGGGTGAGCGTGGCCCATCGCGATCTGCGTCTGGCCGAGCGCGGTCACGACGTGCAGCGCGAGAGCGACAACGTGCTGGACGCCCGCGCCGGCGGCGGAAAGGAAGCGTAGAAGGTGGCCGGCATAAAGAAGAGCACCGAGGCCTTCCGCGTCGATCCGGCGGCCACGGCGGCGTTCTCGGCCCTGCGCAGCGCGCTTCCGAACCTGCGGCCTTTGGATGAGGACGCCCGTGCGCTGAAGGCGGTGGTCATCGGCGGGGGCACCGGCGCTCCCGTCTCCATCCGGACGCTGCTCTCCTTGGGCGTGCAGACGAGCGCCGTCGTGGCCATGGCCGATGACGGCGGCAGCACCGGCGTTCTGCGCGAGGAGGCCGACGTCACGCCGCCTGGCGACATCCGCAAGTGCCTCGTGGCCTTCGCGAAGGATCCCGCCGACCCGCTTGTGCGGGCGCTCAAGTACCGGTTCGCCGTGGCCCGTGACCATGCTCTGGGCAACCTCCTTCTGGCCGCGCTGGAAGATGCGACGGGGTCGTTTCCCGAGGCCATCGCCATCTGCGAGAAGCTGGTGGACGCCCAGGGGCACGTGTATCCCTCGACGTTGGACCACGTGGTGTTGTCGGCCCAGACCCAGGACGGGCGCATTCTGGACGGTCAGGCCGTGGCCTGCCATTCCAAGACGGCGCTTGCGCAGGTGTGGCTCTCCGCCGAGGACGGCCGGCCGCCGCGCCCTTACGAGCCGGCGCTTCAGGCCATCCGCGAGGCCGACCTCATCGTGCTGGGCCCGGGGTCGCTGTTCACCTCCATCATCCCGAACCTGCTCATCCCCGGCGTCGTCGAGGCCATCCGCGCCTCTCGGGGCCGCGTGCTATTCGTGTGCGCCCTGGCCGACGTGCAAGGGGAGACGTGGGGGCTGACGGCCCGCGAGCACTTCGAGGCGCTGACGGCCCACGGCATGGAGGGGCTCATCGACTACATGCTCGTGCACTCGAAGGTGCCTCTGCGCGCCGAAAGCCCCGCCACGGGCAGCTTCGCGGCCATCTCCGGGGCCGAGCTGGAGCACGCTTCCACGAGCGACTTGAACGACGACCAGCTCATCAAGGGGGTGCGTCCCATCTCCATCTCCTACGCCGATATGCTCGCCATCCAGTCCCGCGGTCCCATCGTCATCAGCCGCAACCTCGTGGACGCCGAGCAGCCCACGTGGCACTCGCCCTTCGCGCTGCGCGATGCCTTCCAGAACGTCATCAAGCTCTCGCGGGCGCGCCGGAGCTAGGCCATGTCGTTCACGTCCGAGGTGAAAGACGAGCTGGCCCGGGTCGTGCCCGCCTGTCCGCAGTGCGAGAAGGCGACGCTCGCGGCGCTGGTGCGCATCGAGGGGACGCTGTTCGTGAGCGGACCGGCCCGCTACCGGGTGGAGATCGCCACGGACGCGCCGGCCTCGGCGCGGCTCGTCGTGCGGCTTTTGCACGGCATCTATTCGTTGAAGACGAACCTCACCATGCGCCGTTCGGTGCTGCACAAGACACCGAACTATCTCATCGAGGTGCCGGCCCAGCCCCATCTGGCCGATGCCTTGCGCGACATGGGGGTGCTCTCGGCCGAGGGCGGCCTGGAGATGGGTATCAAGGAATCGCTTGTGGCCAAGCCCTGCTGCGCGGCGGCCTACCTGCGCGGCGCCTTTTTGGGCAGCGGCTTTATCTCGAACCCCAAAAGCGACTTTCACTTTGAAATCACCGTGGAATCCGAGGCGCTGGCCGAGGGACTCGTGGAGCTCATGGCCCGCAAGGACATCACGGCCCGCATCATGGCACGGCGCAGCTCGTACATGGTCTACCTGAAGAGCGGCAACGCCATCACGGAGTTCCTCGCCTTCGCCGGCGCCCACCAGGCGGCGCTTTCCATGGAGGAGGAGCGCGTCGTGAAGTCGGTGCGCAACGACGTGAACCGCCAGATCAACGCCGAGCTGGCCAACCAGCAGAAGGCCGCCAGCGCCGCCGTGGAGCAGATTTACGCCATCCGGCGCGTGGTGGAGCACTACGGTATGGAGGACCTGCCCCCGGCGCTGCAGGAGTTCATCCGCCTGCGGGTCACCTACCCCGAGGCATCGCTGAAGGAGCTCGGCGAGCGGGCGACGCCGCCCCTTTCCAAGAGCGCCGTCTACCACCGCGTCCGCCGCCTCGAGTCAATGGCCGCCGAGCTGGACGCGGGGGAGTAGCGCCGGCAGCCCCATCGAAGTGGTAAACGGCCTCTCTAGCTTCTCCCTTGTGCCGTATTTCCTCCAGTAAGTTGTGCCCGAGTCAATTTACTGGAGGAAATAGGCAGCAAGTTGTTGCGCTCGCTTTTGTGCAGGCGGGACGGTTTTCGGGGCCGTCGGCTTTATCGTGGTGGGAATCGCTTAGCTTCGTAGTAAACTTGTGAGAGGCCTAACAGCTGATACGTGCCCATCGGGCTTCGCGAGTATCTTGTGAAAGGAGATACGCATGACAACCAAGGTAGGCATCAACGGATTCGGTCGCATCGGACGCCTCGTCTTCCGCGCCATGGCCGACGATCCCGCGGTCGAGGTGATCGCCGTCAACGATCTGGGCGACAAAGCCACCGCTGCTCACCTGCTGAAGTACGACTCCATCCACGGCATCCGCAATTTTGATATCGAAGTGACGGATGACGGCTTGGTGGTGGATGGCAAGCACGTGACCATGCTTTCCGACCGCGATCCGGCGAACCTGCCCTGGGGCGAGCTGGGTGTGGATGTGGTCGTAGAGGCCACCGGCATCTTCAAGACCGGCGAGCTGGCGCAGAAGCACCTGGATGCCGGCGCCAAGAAGGTCGTCATTACCTGCCCGGCCAAGGACGAGGACATCACCATCGTCATGGGCGTCAACGACGACCAGTACGACCCCGAGGTGCACAACATCATCTCGAACGCCTCCTGCACCACCAACTGCCTGGCTCCCTTCGCCAAGGTGCTGCTGGAGAACTTCGGCATCAAGCGCGGCTACATGAACACCATTCACTCCTACACCAACGACCAGAAGATCCTCGATCTTCCCCATAAGGATCTGCGCCGCGCCCGCGCTGCCGCCGTGTCTATGATCCCCACCACCACCGGTGCCGCCCGTGCCGTGTCCCTCGTGCTCCCCGAGCTCAAGGGCCGTCTCGACGGCTTCGCCACCCGCGTTCCCACCCCCGACGGCTCCATGGTCGACCTCACGGTGGAGCTGGAGAAGTCCGTGACCGCCGAGGAGATCAACGCCGCCATGAAGGCCGCGGCCGAAGGTCCCTTGAAGGGCATCTTGGAGTACACCGAGGATCCCATCGTGTCCATCGACATCGTGGGCAACGACCACTCCTCCATCTTCGACTCGCAGCTGACCATGGTGCTCGGCGGCGAGGGCAACTTCGTCAAGTGCATCTCCTGGTACGACAACGAGTGGGGCTACTCCAACCGCGTGAAGGATCTCGTGAAGATCCTGCTCCCGTAGCTTCCACAAAGAAATGAATCCGAAAACCCAGCTCGCCTTTCGGGCTGGGTTTTCCCTTATAGGGAAAGGAACGACATGGCGGATATCAAGACTATTGATGACGAGAATTTCGCGGGCAAGAAGGTGCTCGTGCGCGTCGACTTCAACGCGCCGGTGGACGCCGACGGCAACGTGACTGACGATACGCGCATCCGTGCGGCGCTGCCCACCATCAACAAGCTCGTCGGCGACGGCGCCCGGGTGATCCTCACGAGCCACCGCGGCCGACCGGCGGGGGAGGGCTTCGAGGAGTCCTTCAGCTTGGGCCCCATCGCGCGCCGTTTGCAGGAGCTGCTCGGCCGTGACATCGTGCTCTCGCGCGAGCTTATCGGACCTGCGGCTCAGGAAGTCGTGGACGCCTTGGAAGACGGCGATGTGCTGCTGCTGGAGAACATCCGCTTCGATAAACGGGAGAAGAAGAACGACCCCGAGTTCGCCCGCGCCTTGGCCGACCTCGCCGACGCCTACGTGAACGACGCCTTCGGCACCGCGCACCGCGCCCATGCTTCCACGGCCGGCGTGGCGGACTTCCTGCCCTCCTATGCCGGTTACCTCATGGAGCGCGAGGTGGCCACGCTCACGGGCATGCTCGACGAGCCGCGCCGTCCCTTCGTCGCCATCCTTGGCGGCTCGAAGGTCTCCGACAAGATCAAGGTCATCGACGCGCTGCTGGAGAAGGCCGACACCCTCATCATCGGCGGCGGCATGTGCTTCACGTTTTTGGCGGCGCAGGGCAAATCCGTGGGCACCTCGCTCATGGAGGCCGATTGGGTCGAGCGCGCCGGTGCCATGATGAAGAAGGCCGCCGACCGCGGCGTGGCGCTGCTGCTTCCCATGGACGTCGTGTGCGCCGATGCCTTCGCGAACGACGCCAACCTCGCCACCGTCTCGGTGGACGAGATCCCCGACGACATGATGGGCCTCGATATCGGCCCGGAGACGGCCGAGCTGTACGCCGAGGCCATCGGCATGGCCAAGAGCGTCTTCTGGAACGGCCCCATGGGCGTCTTCGAGATGCCCTCCTTCGAGGCCGGCACCCGGGCCGTGGCCGAGGCCGTGGCCGCCAACGAGGAGGCCGACACCATCATCGGCGGCGGCGACTCGGTGGCCGCGGTGAACCAGTTCGACCTGGCCGACAAGATGACCTTCATCTCCACGGGCGGCGGTGCCTCCATGGAGCTCGTCCAGGGCGAGGCGCTCCCCGGCGTCGAGGCCCTTCGCTAGAAAGGAAGCAATATGCCCCGTAAGAATCTCATTGCCGGCAACTGGAAGATGAACAACACCATTCCCGAGGCCGTGGTGCTCGCTCAGGAGATCTCCAACCGCATGGAGCGCGACTGGCTCGAGCTGGTGGATGTGGCCGTCTGCCCGCCGTTTGTGGACCTCAAGCCCGTGAAGAGCGTCTTCGAGTTCGACCGCGTGGATATCGCCGTGGGTGCCCAGAACGTCTACTGGGAACCCAAGGGCGCGTTTACCGGCGAGATTTCCATCGCCATGATCAAGAACATCGGCTGCGCCTTCTGCATCGTGGGCCATTCCGAGCGCCGCAACCTCTTCGGCGAGACCAACGAGGAAGTGAACTTGAAGGCCCGCGCGCTCATCGAGGCCGATATCACCCCCATCATCTGCGTGGGTGAGTCGCTGTCCGTGCGCGACGGGGGCACCTACCTCGATTTCGTCACGGCCCAGGTGCGCGCGGCCTATGCCGGTATGGACGCGGCCGACGCGGCGAAGACCGTTGTGGCCTACGAGCCGGTGTGGGCCATCGGCACGGGACGGACGGCCACGCCGGAGCAGGCCGAGGAGGTCTGCGCCGCCATCCGCGCCACCGTGTCGGACATGTTCGGCGCTGAGGTGGCCGAGAACCTGCGCGTGCTCTACGGTGGCTCGATGAACGAGGGGAATGCGGCGCTGCTCCTCGCCGAGCCCGACATCGACGGCGGCCTCATCGGCGGCGCGGCGTTGAAGGCCGATTCGTTTATCCAGATCGTGAAGGAAGCCTGCTAAATGGAACGACCTGTTGTGGCGCCGGCCCGCGAAGAGCTGCGCCTTCCCGCCTGTCTCATCATCATGGACGGCTTCGGCCTGGCCGAGCCGGGCCCGGGCAACGCCATCTCGCTGGCCGCAACGCCGGTGCTCGACCGCCTGTTCGCCGAGGCGCCCACCACGCGCCTGGCGGCCTCCGGCGAGGCCGTGGGCCTGCCTGAGGGGCAGATGGGCAACTCGGAGGTGGGGCATCTGAACATCGGTGCGGGGCGCGTGGTGTTCCAGGAGCTCACGCGCATCAACCGCGCCTGCCGCGACGGATCGATCGCCGTGAACCCGGAGATCGTCGCGGCCTTCGAGACGGCCAAGAAGCCGGGAGCCGCGCTGCATCTCATGGGATTGCTCTCCGACGGCGGCGTGCACTCTTCCAACGAGCACCTCTACGCGCTCGTGGACGCCGCGGTGGCGGCCGGGGTGCCGCGTGTCATGGTGCACTGCTTCACGGACGGCCGCGACGTTCCGCCCGCCAGCGGGGCCGCTTACATGGCCGAGCTCGTGGATTATTTGGAACGGGCCGCGTCGAAGGCCCCGGACGGCGCGCCCTGCGAGATTTCCATCGCCTCCGTGGAGGGCCGTTACTACGCCATGGACCGCGATAATCGTTGGGAACGCGTGGAACGCGCCTACGATGCCGTCGTCTGCGCCGAGCCCTTCCGCGACCTGGCCGCCGTGACCGCCATGGAGGCCTCCTACGCCTCCGAGGTGACCGACGAGTTCGTGGAACCCGTGGCCTTAGATCCCCGCGGCATGCGCGACGGGGACGCGGTCATCTTCTTCAACTTCCGCCCCGACCGCGCCCGCGAGATCACCCGCGCCCTCACCGACCCCGACTTCGCCGGTTTTGCGCGCAAGGCGTGGCCGAGCGTGCATTTCGTGTGCCTCACGGAGTACGATCCGGAGATCCCGGCGGCGGTGGCCTTCCCCAAGGAGTTCCCGGAAAACGTGTTGGCCGACGTGCTCGCCGACGCGGGGCTTGCCCAGTACCATATCGCCGAGACGGAGAAGTACGCCCATGTCACTTTCTTCTTGAACGGCGGTCGCGAGGCCGAGAAGGCGGGGGAGAGCCGACGGCTCATCGCGAGCCCGAAGGTGGCCACCTATGATCTGCAGCCGGAGATGAGCGAGCCCGAGGTGGCCGACACCTTGGCGGCGGCCATCGACGCCGACGAGGCCGACGTGTACATCGTGAACTTCGCGAACTGCGACATGGTGGGGCATACCGGCATCGTGGAGGCGGCCCGCGCGGCCACCGAGGCGGTGGATGCCGGCGTGGGGAAGGTTCTTTCCGCCATAAAGCGCAAGGGCGGCGTGGCGCTCGTCACGGCCGACCACGGCAACGCCGACAAGATGATCGCCGAGGACGGCGGTGCCTTTACGGCCCACACCACCAACCCGGTGCCTCTTGTGCTCGTGGATGCGAGCGGGTCGAACCTGAGCCTTTCCGGAGCCGAGGGGTGCCTGGCCGACATCGCGCCCACCCTGCTCGCGATGATAGGCCTTCCGCAGCCGGCCGAGATGACGGGCGAGAGCCTTCTGGCTTGAAATTGATCCCGATGCCGCTCGGCGCCCCTTGATGGCGCTGGCGGCATCGGCTATACTAGTCGACTTGCGTACGCAAAACACTGGAAACGTAAAGGAAGCGTGACACGTTGAATCCCCTGGTAATCGTCTTCTTGGTTCTGCTGGTTCTGTCCGGCATCGGCCTTATCATCTTCATTCTCATGCACTCGGGCAAGGGCACGGGCATCTCGGATATGATCGCGAGCTCCATGTACTCCACCCAGACGGGCACGAGCATCATCGAGAAGAACCTCGACCGCATCACCATCGGCTGCGCCATCGTGTTTCTGCTTTCCCTCGTGGTTCTCATGATCATCTACCCCCACGGAACCATTACCCAGTAATTGAAAAATTCTTCTTGCATGCGCGACAGGTTCTGTTAGAATAATCGTCGCTGCAAAAAGCATGTCGGAGTGGTGGAACGGCAGACACGCTAGCTTGAGGTGCTAGTGCCCATTTACCGGGTGTGCGGGTTCAAATCCCGCCTCCGACACCAGAGAAATTAAAAGAGCCCGTAAGGGCTCTTTTCATTTCGCCGATGCTGCGGTTCCGACAGGCACCTGGCCGTGCCCCTTGTTTGGGGCACGGCGTTGGCCCAAGCCAACTTGGCCCCAAGGCGGGGCAATTCCAGGCACCTGTCGGAACCTCGCTGACTTCCTTGGGCGCTTTCGGGGCTCTTCTCCGGTTCTGAATAGTAAGAGGTGATTTGCATGACGACAGATGGCAAGACGGCTCATGGGCGGCAGGTGGAGAGGGTTCTTTGGATCGTTCTCGTCTTGAACCTGGTGGTGGCCGCCTCCAAGTACTTCTACGGTCTGGCGTCGGGATCGGCCTCCATGCAGGCCGATGGCATCCACTCGGTATTCGACTCGCTGGGCAACGTCATCGGGCTTGTCGGCATCAGCTTGGCGGCGCGTCCTGCCGACGCGGGGCACCCTTACGGCCATTCCAAGTTCGAGACCTACGGTTCGCTCGCCATCGGCGTGCTGCTCCTCTTCGCTGCCTTCGAAGTAGGCTCCTCGGCTGTGGAGAAGCTGGTCGCCGGCACCTACACGGCTCAGGTGACGCCCGTGTCCTTCATCGTCATGGTGGGAACCCTCGTGGTGAACCTGTTCGTGACCTTGTACGAGCGCCGCGCGGGCAAGCGGCTCAAGAGCGAGATCCTTGCGGCGGATGCGGCCCACACGCTCTCCGACGCTTTCGTCTCCATCGGCGTCATCGTCGGCCTCGGCTTCGTCGTGGCCGGGTTCCCCATGGCCGACCCCATTATGGCGCTGCTCGTGACCGTGGCCATCCTCGCCTCCGCAGTGGGCGTGTTCCGCACGGGGCTGCGCACCCTTTCCGACCACGCGCGCATTCCCGCCGCCGACATCGCCCGTGCGGCGGAGAAGGTGGATGGCGTGCGGTCGATCCATGCCGTGCGCACCCGGGGCACCGAGGCTGAGGTCTACTGCGATCTGCACGTGCTCGTCGATCCGCAGATGACGGTGCTTGCCGCCCATGACCTGGGAGATAAGGTGGAAGGTGTCGTGGCCGCGGCCTTCCCTCAAATCAAGGAAGTGCTCGTGCATATCGAGCCGGATACGGCCGCCGAGCGGGCCGAGGGCTAGCAAAAAAGCCGCCGTCCGATTTCGCGGGCGGCGGCTTTTGGTAATCTGCGGGGACGGCCAGGGCGTCTTTCCTAGGCCTGGGCGGTGAATCGGATGCCGACGTAGAAGGCGGTGTTCGGCAGGCCCGAAATGTCGTAGACCTCGTCCAGCTCGATGACCGACACGCGCCAGTTGTAGGTGCCGTTGTCCGTGGACACGACGCCGGCCTGGTAGGTGTTGCCCGAGTCGTCCACGCCGCTGTCGGTGACCTCGGCATTTTCCAGCCCCTCCACCTGCATGGCCCCCTGGACGGCCTTCTCAATGGTGCCCGAGGCGAAATCGGCGTAGCGCAGGCGCATGTCGTCGCCCGCCTTGCGCGAGACGGTGAGCGTCCAGGCTCCCTTCAAAAGCTTCACGGCGTCGCCGGCCGACAGCTTGTCGATGCCCTGCACGTACATGAGCCCCGCTTCTTCCAGGGAGACGTCGGCGGGCAGCTTGATGACCTCGAAGCCGCCGTCGGGGTCGGTGCCCACGGGGGTGCGCTCGTATAAAGTGTAGCCGGCATCGGTAAGCGCGGTCATGATTTCCTCGTCGGAAAGCGGCATGAGCGACGAGAGCAAAGGGAAGTCGTAGGAGACCTCGCGGGCCAGATTCTCCTGCAGCGTTTGCTGCTGGCGGATGGGCTCGTTCATGATCTGGTCGAAGTAGCGACCTAAAAAGAGGCAGCCGATGACGGCGGCCACGACCATCGCGGCCAGCATGATGGCCCTCACGCGAGGGGGCGTCTCCAACGGCCGGGAGAGCTCGGCGCCGTCGTAGTAGCGCACGTCCCCGATCTGCACGGTGCTCTTCGGCTCGCGGGCCAGCGGGTGGAAGCCTGCACGGCGGGTGGGAGGCACCTCGGCTTCGCCCGATCGGGCATGGCTGGCCTTGCGGCGGCGCGCCTCCTCGGCGCGGCTTACAGCGGCTTCGGTTGAATCTACGGAATCGCGCAGGTTCTCGTCTTGGGTCATGAATGGCGCTCCTGTACGTTACGGTGTTGCTGCCGATTATACCATTGCTTCCCCGTTGGCTCTCTGCTAGGATAAACGGACTCCATGGGGGAGTAGCTGGCGCCTTCGGGCGCGGCTCGTCAACATCGTGGCCACGGTTGCGCGCATGGGCGGCAACGGCGGACCTGGCGAGCCTCAATTAGCGAGACTCATGGTGCAGGATTGACCGCGAAGGTCTGTTCTGCACCATGAGTCTTTTTTTGTGGGTCGGATGGGCCGGCCCGCGCGGACCGAGGAGGAAGACGTGGATCTTTCGATTTTTCTGACGCCGGAGGCTTGGATCAGCCTCCTCACGCTCATTTTCCTAGAGATAGTTTTGGGCGTGGACAACCTGGTGTTCATCTCCATCACCACCAACCGCCTTCCACCGGAGAAGCAGCATATCGGCCGCAAGCTGGGCCTGGCCGGGGCGCTCATCATGCGCATCCTGTTTTTGTGCTTCGCATCCTATTTGGTGCACATGACCGCGTCGCTGTTCACCGTGAACCTCGGCGCCTACAGCCACGGCTTTTCGGTGCGCGATATCGTCATGCTTCTCGGCGGCGGCTACCTCATCTACAAGGGCATCCGCGAGTTGGCCGATGTGCTGGCTCTCACCGAGATCAAGGCCGAGACCTCCGAGGAGCACAAAGCTCGCCATCTCATCGGGCTGCCCCAGGCCGTCGGCACCATCATGGTGATGGATCTCGTGTTCTCCATCGACTCGGTCATCACGGCCGTGGGCCTGGCCGAGCACCTTATCGTCATGATTCTGGCCGTCATGATCGCCGTGTTCATCATGATGATCTTCATCGATCCCATCTCGAACTTCATCAACAGCCATCCGGAGATGAAGATCCTGGCACTGGTGTTCATCTGCGCCATCGGCGTTCTGCTCGTGCTCGACTCCGCCGGCATCCACACCTCCATCGAGGTGCTCGACATGCACATGGAGAAGCTCATGGTCTACTTCGCGATGATCTTCGCCGTGGTCTTGGAGTTCATACAGATGGCCTTCAATTCCCGCCTGAACGCGTGGAAGAAGCAGCTGGCCGACGAGGCCATCGACGCGGCGGTGCGCGAGGCCGAGGGCGGCGAGGAGCCGGCGAAGGTGGGCGAGCAGGCCCGCGCCCGCGTGGATGCCGCCATCGAGAACGCCGAACGGATCGACTAGCGGTGCGGGCGTCGGAGGGCGTTTTCGGTGCTCCTGGCGTCCTTGGCGGCCGTTTGCGGACGAGTCTTGAATTTCTTGAAATTAGGGCTTGCATCGCCTGGCTGCTTCCCTTATAGTATCTCCTCGCGATGCGGACATGGCTCAGCTGGTAGAGCATCACCTTGCCAAGGTGAGGGTCGCGGGTTCGAATCCCGTTGTCCGCTCCATTGTCATCAGAAGGCCGGTCAGGCTCTTGTTTGACCGGCCTTTGCAATGACAGCCGCCAGGGAATGGCGACGTGGCCAAGTGGTAAGGCAGAGGCCTGCAAAGCCTTCACCCCCAGTTCGAATCTGGGCGTCGCCTCCAACCTGGAACTTATATGCGGACATGGCTCAGCTGGTAGAGCATCACCTTGCCAAGGTGAGGGTCGCGGGTTCGAATCCCGTTGTCCGCTCCATGATTTCACGAATCGGGAGCCTGCGGGCTCTCGATTTTCTGTATGAGGGCTTTTGTCAAGCAGCGTGCCTGCAGAGCGCAGTGCCAGCGTGGCTTTTTATCCCGAACGATAGGTGCTACGACATTTTGCCCCCTTTGGCTACAACCAGCCTGACAGAACTCAGTGTCCAGCTGCGGGTTTTTGCCCGATTTCGAATTGCAACCTGTAGCCCAAGGGGCTGTTTTGTCTAAAGCGGGAAAAGGAACTGGCAAAAGAGAGCCTCAGGCTGCGGGTGGCTTGTTCGATGGTACGACCACGCGGAGAGATCGTCCATCCTCAATTGTTGATCGCGTGCACAAAATGAGCGTCACCCTATGGTAGTATGGCGATACGGAAAAGATTCGGCCGTGAGAGGCGGTTGCCCATGGAGACGAGCAAGGTAAAATGCCGCGAGTGCAAGGCTCGCGCCACCCAATACGAGGGGGCGTTGCCGACCCGGGGCGTTGCGAAGGTCCTCGTGGCCGGGTTCGCCATCTACATTCTCGGTCTGTGGGTGCTCGTGGCTCTGGCGGGTTTCACGACCGGCGATGCTGCCGAGGTGGGC
Organism: Adlercreutzia sp. CNCM I-6215; assembly: GCF_977072315.1. Lineage (NCBI taxonomy): Bacteria > Bacillati > Actinomycetota > Coriobacteriia > Eggerthellales > Eggerthellaceae > Adlercreutzia > Adlercreutzia sp. CNCM I-6215. Next base: position 89,325 of record NZ_CDRVMA010000013.1, read on the forward strand.
ATGATGGATATGCTCATCGTGCTGGCCGTCGTCGTCACCCTTGCCACGGCCGGGGTGGTGTGGTGGATGTTCCGCCCGAAGGCCGGCAAGGTCGTTATCTGCGAGAAGTGCGGCGCCCGCTATGCGGTGGTGCAGCCTCCCAAGTACACCAACGGTTGGAACTACGACAAGATTGCCCCGGCATCGGGCCGCGAGCTTCCCGAAGGGGAGCCTGCATCCGATGAGGGAAGCCAGGCTCCTGCCCCCGCATCCGCGCCATCTGCCGCCAATTCCAAAGAATCCTGAAAAACCCTTTGACAGGGAACGGCGATCTGTTAAACTACTAACTCGCTGCTGAACGAAAGCGAGGCGGCAACCCCGAATGCGCGATTAGCTCAGGGGGAGAGCACCACCTTGACACGGTGGGGGTCACAAGTTCAAATCTTGTATCGCGCACCATGAAACACCAGGTCAGAGGCTTGAAAGCTTCTGACCTTTTTCTTTTCCCGGGTCCAAATGGAAGCAAAATGGACTCAAAATCCGCCCCCGTGACTTCATTACCAGTCCATCGCCTCCACCGCCTCGTGCTTCTGGGCCATGTCCACATGGGTGTAAATGTCCATGGTTGTGGAGTACTTCGCGTGGCCCGCGAGCACTTGGAGAACCTTCGGGTCGGTCTTCTTGCGGGCCATGGCCGTGAGGTAGCTGTGCCTCATATCGTGCAGCGTCATGCCCTGGCAGCCGTAGCCGTCCCTGTGACACTCCCACCACCGGGTGACGGAATGGGGCCGCATCCTCTCGCCCAGCTCGTTGCACATGAGCGGCGTGTCGTCTCCGAGGACGGGCCACGGGCTGCCCGTCTCCTTCCGCGTCTCCGCGAACATCTCCTCTATGGCGGCAATGCGCTCCCTCAAGTCCGCCTTGAGGCTCGCGGGCATGGGGAGCGCCCTCTTGGACGCGGCGGTCTTCGTGTCCTTCTGCCGCCCCAGGCTATCGGTGCCGTGCACCACGTGTATCTCTCCGGCCTCGAAGTCTATGTCCCGCACGTCTAGGCCCACGATTTCGCCGCGCCTCATGCCCGACCCGACCGCCGCCCGAAGCGCGAACTCCATGGGCTTCCTCGGATCGAGGGAATCGACGAGCGCCCTGATGCCCTCGACGGGAGGGGGGGTGCGCTGCTCCGTGTCTATGGCCGGCGGCTCGGCGTACTCGCACGGGTTGGAGTCGGCGTCGCCCCCTTCACCGCATCCCGGAACATCCTGTGGAGCGTCACGGATATGTCGCGCACGTAGGTTCCGGACAAGGGCCTGCCTGAAGGGCTCTCGCCGTTTCTGAGGGCCTTGTACATCGCATCCAGGTGCGCCCAGGCCGAATTTCCTCGATCCGGGCCTTAGAGAGGTGCATATTGGCGCACACGATGTGGCACCTGTTCTTCTGCAACGTGTCGTAGGCGACCTTCGCCGCCCGCTCGGCCAGCCACGCCTCCGCGTAGGCGGGGAAGAGCATCCCCCTCTCGCGCCTAACCTCGCCGCGCTCGATGGCGGCCACGAACTCGTCCTTGGCGTCCTGCGCCTCGGAGTACGTCCCGTGGAACACCCTCGTCTTGACATAGCCCTCGTCGCCCTCGAACTCGCCATCGATCTCCGCGCGAAGCTGCCACTTGCGGCACTTGCCGCGCGACTTGCCGCGCTCCATCTTGTACACGGAGCCTTTGCCGCGAACCTTTACCTTGGCCATGGTACAATTCACCTTGCCTTCCTATTCGTAGGATGGTATTTCTTCTGCGAGCCCCGCCAGTCCGCCAAGATCAAAGCGGGGCTCCTTCTCTTAATACTGCTCGCCCACTGCCGGAACAGTGCCGGAGCACTGCCGTTGCACTGTCGAGACAGTGTTTTGTTGCGAAAAGGTTCACTATCCTTCAACCGCAACATCTTGTGTTTCATCCTTCATTTATGGAAGGTTTTCTGCAAAATTCGAAATCAACGTTCAATATCTTGTGCCTTTACTTTTGCAGCGCTGCAAACTTATAATCGAGATAGCTCATCTACCGACTCGTAAGTGTAGAAGGAGTATCTGGTTGCGTCCCTCTCGGGGCGCTTCCTGCTTCTCTGGACACTTTGTCAAATTCCTTCCTCAGTTTCTCAAGCCTGTGTTCCTGATCGACGTAAAACGCTGTTATCAGGAGGCAGTATTTCTCCCTCCTCTCTAGCACGACGAGATACTGCTCGTCCTCAAGGAGCATCTTCACCCGGCTGTGCCCCTTGTAAGGAGTCGACCATACGAGCATTCCTTCGCACTCCGTGCATTCGGGGCGATTGCAGCCGCAATTCTCGATGAACGCTCGCGCCCATCTAATGCGCTCGCACCGGTTCATGTCGGGTTGCCTCTCCCCGTCCTTTCCGTAGTCGCAGCACGTTATGTGCCAGAACGCCTCTTCGCGACCGTGCTCCATTGGATGTCTTCGCGTGTTGACGGGAAGTCCCTCGAAGGTGGGTTTCGTCAGCAGGAAGTCGCGCTCGAATATCTCGTACAGATGATCCTCGTAAGCCTCCCATTGCGCAAGGTCATCGCATGGGAGAAGATCAGGCAGCCAGCACCAGTCCTCAACCACGGTCTACCTCCAATCATGCTCCCACACCAGCAGGTTCAGCTTGTCCTCGCTCGACAGCGTGGTGTTCGTGAGATTTATCTGCGAGCGAGTGATGGTCCTGTTCACCAATTCGACCTTCGTCGAGTTCATCTGAGGGGTGATATAGGGGTTGTTGTGGCGGTAGCAGATGGCTCCTGTCAGGATATCAACGAGTTGCATGATCTGCACCTCGTCGGAACGGATTGGCTGGACGCGCCTCACTATCTCATGGCTGAAGTCGTGGGCGTTCGCGGCGCACACATCCTCGAGCCGACGGGCGTTCTCGCTCGAATGAGTGTCCTTGATGTCTATGTAGACGTAGTACCTCGCATCTCGGCGGAATATCGCCTTCAGAAGCACGAAGTACATCTTGTAATACCACTCATCGTGAGTCTGACCGTAGCGCGCGTGATCGAGCTTCTTCTTGTCCGGTATGACCACGCCACGGAAATGAAGATCGTCGTCGTCGAAGAAGTAGTCGAGAAAATCGACGTACAGAGATCGGTTTCCCGGGGCGGCCTTCGTCCACTTCACCTCGGCCTCTGGCTTTATGCGATGCTTCTTCTTGATCTCGATCAATCTTTGGTTGATCTCCCGCGTTTTCTGTTTCGGGCACCATATGGCCCCAAGTGCCATGGCATTGGATGAGCTGTGCTCCAAATGACAGCTCTCGTCGCAGTAGACGTTGAATTCAGATCCTGAGAAAATCCTGTTAAAATTTTGCGCTGAAATGTAGTTCGAACTGTGCTCCATTACTGGGTCCTCCTACTCCATCTCCCTCGGGGCCTGATACCAGGTGATCACGCCCGGGATCTCTAGGCTGTGCTCGCTGTCCCGCCTTATGATGATGTCCTCGTGGTCGGGGTTGTGGCTCTCCGGCGAGAGGATCATGGTGTTGGCCGTCATGCGCAGCCGGCGCACGATGTAGTCGCAGCCGTCCACCGACGCCATCACGATCGAGTTGTCGCGTGGCTGCTTCTTCCGCGACACTACCAGGTCGCTGCCGACGGAGAGCACCTTGTCCATGCAATCGCCTTCGCTGGACACCACGAAGCAGTCGGGATCCTCGTCCACGAGAAACTGCGGGATGCTCACCATGGTGGCCTCGTCGCACACGTCCGGCTGGGCGAGAACCCCCGCGTGCACCTTCCCCAGGCGCGGCGCTAGGCCCATGGCCATGCCTACGGCGGGACGGGCGTTAGATATTCCTGGAAAGTCTCCATGCTCTTTTGCCGCTAGGCCGTAATTCTCGGAGAGAATATCGTCCTCGCTCAGATTGAAGTAATCGCATATGTTGCGCACGGCATCTTTGCGGGGGGTGGAGCCCTTGCGCCAGCCAGTAACCGCTCCGGGTGTCACGTCTGCTATTCGTGCCAGATGGTCTTGATTAATGTCGTATTTGACCAGTAATGCATCAATGTTTTCAGGGATACCCATATCGCCTCCTTCAATGAAACTCAATTTCTATGAGCATTTTACTACCAATTAAAAAAATCTCAATTATTTTTTTAGTTTTACTAAAGTTTGTGATAAATTGTGCTGACGAAAGGAAGCAAAAGATGCGACCTTATAGTTTAACGCTCGCAACAGTCCGTGACGCTTCGGGTATGAAGCTCGAAAAATCAAAGATACCTCAGGCGTGAAGGCTATTGCCACGTATGTTTCTTGTGAGGGCAAGCTGAGAGTTTTCTAGTTGTTGGAGATTGAAGCATCTACAATGCCATCGCTGAGCACGCGCGCATGCTGCTACGCGATACCGTGCATGAATTTAACCAATATGATTTAGAAAGATATAGCTCCGCTGGAAGGTGAATAAATGGGTCTGCAGGAAGTCAAAGATGGCAAGACCAGAGACAAATTGTCAAGGACTTTTTAATCAAATTCACAAAAATCTACAAAAAAGGTGCCAGAAGCACCGTATGGCTCCTGACACCTCGTTTGACAGATTACATTTTTCCGTTCAGCAGGTCTTTGCAGAGATACGCATAGTCTGGCAGCTGGTTGATATATGGCTCCCAGCGCCGCTTGATTTCCGCCAATTCCAGCGGATCGGCTGCTTCCAGTGCATGATCGTTGCCTGTCATATATAAAACATCCGTAGCAACATCATCCAAACACCTGCCGCAGAGATCGGCGGCTGATTCTATCCTAATGCCAGTATCCACATAAAGCGGATTGACGCCAATCGCCAGCCAGACATAGCCTACCTTGTCCGACCAGAGCAGTTCAAAATCAGGGCTTTGCCGCAGATGTTCCGCAAAGACCTCCTTTACTCGTTCAATTTCATGCTTCTCTTTTTCTGTGTAAAGCATTTTCGTGTCCTCCTTGACAAAAATTTTGGTGCGTACCATTATCAGTTTAGCACAAGGCGGCTTCGTTTATCAGTCTGTCACATCTGCTGAATTTCATTTTTGAGCATACGCTTGATTTTATCGCTCATGGTTTCTGTGCTGGTATTGCTGAAATGGACATGAACCTTGTAGGTTGTCTTGCCGATTTTCGTTACCATCGCTGGCGTGTTTTTCGGCGCTCTGGACGCAGTAGCGGCGTCTGTCACCTGCATAGTACGGGGTTCTTTGTTCATGGCGCTCCTTTCTCCGAACGGGTCTGTGCCGCCCGGTAAAAAATCAATCGTGCTTACTGTTTACAATGTCTTTTGCTGCCTGTCGGGTAGCACCGGCATTTTCTTCCCGGAAATTATTCCCGTCAAAGAGAATCGGCGCACACCGTTCCAGAATACGGTCATAGATACGAGCGTGGGCCAGGTCAGGCGGGTTTTTGAGTTCGGCCAGCTTCAGGTTGGTGGTGATGATCATGGGCCTGCGGCTGCGATAGCGGCTGTCAATGACGAAAAATATCTGCTCCATAGTATATTCGGTACTGCGCTCTACACCCAAATCGTCAATGATAAGCAGGTCATACTCGTCAAAGCTGGCAATAAACTCCGACCTGTCCTCAGAGAACATCCCGGTCAGGCGGTTCAGAATGGTGGGGAAGTTCGTCATCAGCACCGGCACATCCTGGTCAAGCAAAGCGTTGGCAATACATCCGGCGAAGAAAGACTTGCCGGTTCCCACATCTCCAAACAGCAAAAGCCCGATATTGCTCTTATATGCCTCCTTCCAGTTCTCCACATAGGCGCGGGCCTTGTCCATCAATGGGTTTTTGCCGTTGTCGTTGGCAAAGGTGTAGTCATAGAGATAGCGGTCTTGCAAACCCTGTGCCTTTCGGCGTTTGATACGCTCCATGCGGCGCTGCCGTTCTTCAGTAGCCTTGCGCTGCTCCTCAGCCTCCTGCTGGCACTGGCAGATGCAGCGCGGCATAAAGTAGCCGGATTTCCCAAAGCATGGCACAACGGTCTGCCTCTGGCCGCCGCATTTCTTACAGTGAATGAGACCGTCTGACGGATCTATATACTCGTCCTCAGCCAGTTCCGCACCAGCAGCTGCCTTGTCGATGAACGCCCGGATTTCTGCGGTAATCTCCATCATACGGTTTCATCCTCCTTTACGCTGTAATCCCGGTTGCGGGTGGGCGGGGCCACCTTTTTCGCGTCCTCACCGGCCCAGCGCCGGATGGTGGCGGCATGGCTCTGATACCGCTTACCGGTAGAGGCCATGTATTCGGACAGCTTTTCGATGTACTGGCCCCATACAGTGGGAAAACTGGCCTGCAAGTCTGCCAGTTCCTCGTCCGTCAGGAAAACATTCTGGTAACGGCCATAGGTGTGGGAAGGGTGCCCCGTTTCAGGGCGTACCTTCTCTATCTCTCTCTTTATCTCTATCTCTTTCTCTAACTCTATCTCTATCTCTGGTGGACGAATGTCGGACAAATGTCCGCCGTTTGTCCGGGGCGCAGAAAGAGCCTTATTTTGGAGCCTCGCAGCCCGCTTTCGCTCAGCCTCGGTAGAGGACTGGCCGATTAAAAGTTCGATGTTGCTCATGTAGAATGTGCCGCTGTCCAGCACTTCCACAAGGCCCAGCTTCAAAAAGATCTGCAAGGCTCTCTCCACAGTGCCGATCTGCTGGCGGGTAATGGTGGCGATCATCTGCGCCGTGTAAGGTGAGTAGTAACCTCTCGCGGTACCATCGATCACCTGGCTTGGTACCGGCGATCAGCAAAAGGCGGTACCGCGAGTAGGCTGTCTCGGTACCGCTAATCA
>NZ_CDRVMA010000014.1:0-89695 GCF_977072315.1 Adlercreutzia sp. CNCM I-6215
TCGAGAACCACAGATCCAGCGCATCCTGCTTGGCCCTCTTGTCGTACATTCGAACTCCCTTCCGGACACCTGGGTGTCCAACTTGGAGTCCGCACCCCCGAGTATTCCCCTGACGCTCATAAGGGGCGATCTCGTGCAAAAACCGGGTAGTTCGTCGACCGAAGCGATTTCAGCGAGGGTTCAGATTCCAAAGCGGAGATCTGGGCTGGTACTACTGTGGCCGCAGGGGCGGGGGTGGGCATCGTGTTGTCTAAGGTAGCCGTCTCTCCTGCAGTGCCACCACCGCCCGCTGCTTCCGCCGTCGGCGCGCCAGTCGTTTGCTCCTCGGCGAGACGTTGGCGCTTGTGGGCATAAGGCAAGCGCGGTCAACGTGCCCGCGGCCGCGATGGCGCACGCTGCAGCAACGGCCACCGAGAAACCCTCCGCCTGGGCGAGGGCGGCAGCGGTGCCCGCGGCCTCGACCGAGCCGGCCACGGAGGACAGCACGCCGATGAACAGCGATGGCCCCACGGCGGCGGCAATCTGGATAAACGTATTCAGAATGGTCACCCCGTGCGGATTCTGCTCGGGAGAAAGCGTCTGCAACCCGGCCGTTTGGGAGGGGGAGAGTGCGAGGCCCACGCCTGCGTACACGATAACCGAAGCAACCAGCACGCCGGCAAGCGAGAGAGCGGGGGCGCAGAGGCACACTGCCAACTGCCCCACGGTGATGACGGCGAACCCTGCGGGCAGCAAGGGCCAGCTGCCCCGCTTGTCCATAATGCGGCCGCCGACCAGGGACGTAACGGCATTCACCAGGATGGGCGCGAGCAGAAGCGCGCCGGCTGCCAGTGCTGTGGTGCCGAGCGCGCCCTCGAAGTACAGCGGCAGAAGCATGCTCATGGAAAACGTCGTCATCATGGCGACGACCACCAGCGCGCACATCGGCGCGAACAGCCGGTTGCACATCGGCTCCAGGTTCAGCAGCGGGTTGGGAATGCGCCCCTGTCGCATGACGAAGACGCCCATGACCACCAGTCCCAGCGCAATGGCGGCTGCGGCCACCGCTGGTGATGCCATCACCAGCGAGAGGCCGAAGGCGAAGGAGGTGAGTCCCACCGCCGACAGCACGACCGATATGCCGTCCAGCTTGATCTTCTCCGGCTCGGCGATGTTGCGGATGAGCGCGACGCCCAGAAACGCCAGCACCACGATGAGGGCCGCCGGCGGCAAAAAGATGCTGCGCCAGCCGAGGGTGGTGACCATAAGCCCGCTCACCACCGGCGCGAAGGCCGGCCCGAAGGTGATCATGCAGCCGCCGATGGAGAGGTAGGTGCCCATGCGGGTGCGCGGGGCCACAGCGAGCACCGTGCTCATCATCACGGGGATGAAGATGCCGGTGCCCACGGCCTGCACCAGGCGCGCGGCCAGAAAGAGCGGCCAGGTGGGGGCGAGCATGGCGGCGACAAGCCCGAGGGTCAGAAAGCCGGCGGCGGTCAGGAACAGCGTGCGAAGGCGCAGCCGCTTGGTGAGAAAGGCCGATACCGTTACCACGATGGCCGTGACGATCATGTAGCCCGTTACGAGCCACTGGGCCGTGTTGGCATCCACGGCAAACTCGCCCATGATGCTGATGAGCGCCACATTGATGGTGTTCTCGTTGAAGGCGGCCACAAAAGCGCTGCCGTAGAGCACGGCCAGCATGGCCAGGTTGTTCCGATTGTCCACGAATACCTCTTTCGCGTTGCGCCGTCGCGCGGCCGCTCGCGAAAGACGGAGAAAAGGAGCAGTCGCGCAACCGGACTTACGTTGCTTCACTGCTCGTTGCATCGAAGATTCTAACGGGCTAGGGCTTTGGTTGGGCAAACGAAAGCTAGCCAGCGGGGGGAATCGAGGGGAGGAGCGGTAAGTCGCTTGAAGGAGGCAAAAAGGAGATGAAGGTGTTTGAAACCGGAAGAGCCCGACGACCCTTGGGAGGGAACGGTCGTCGGGCCTCTCGATACGCTTGCGCCGAGCGCCGCGTCTACGAAAAGAGTTAAATCTGTCTTTTGCCGGTTATGCCAGCTCGAGAGCGGCGAGATAGGCCCAAGTCAAGCTACGACCGGACGCAACTCCCACATAGAGCTCCGGGTAGTTGTTGCAGAAAAAGCCGCCAGAGGTGTCGCCTATCGCATAAAGCCCTTCGATGGGTTCGTAGTCCGCCTGATTGAGTACTTGCAGGTTCGAATTGATTCTCAGTCCGTCCATGGTGGTAAGGAGCGATCCTCCGAGGGGAACGCCATAGAAAGGCGGCGTTTTCAGAGCGATAAGGTCGCGTGCGGGTTTACCGAAGTCCTCGTCGACTCCCTTTTCGGCGAGTTCGTTGTAGCGATCGACGGTGGCGACAAGCGTGTCGGAGGGAATGCCGAGTTTCTCGGCCAGTTCTTCTAGCGTGTCGGCTTTCTGAATAGTGTCGGCATACATCTCGAGAGTTGCGTCCATGGCTGCCTTGCCGCCGCCTTCGCCCGTTGCGGGCGAGGCATTGCTCGGCACGATGCGAGAGCAGCCGAGAGTGTGGAAGGCCTCGGCGTTTTCGTAGTAGTTGGCATCCCAGAGCACGCAGCAAATGTGCTCGGGGGAGGCTACCCAGGCAGAATGGAGGGTGAAGTCGTAGGGAGCTGCCTCGTTGCAGAAGCGCTTGCCGTTATAGGTAACACGAAGGAAGGGCTGACTGCCGAAGTTCATGAAGAACCCTGAGCCTTCGTAAGGATAGCCGCCCTTAATGCCCGGGTTTCCGATGGCCCGATCGAACACCATGGCCGAAGCGACAGCGTCCTTGAAGCCGCCCGCCCAGATGCCCGCTTTGATGGCGTCTCCAGTGTCACCCGCTTGACTTGTGTCGAGTACCACCGTTTCCTGACCCACGGGATTGAGCTTTTGCAGGAGCTCGGGATCGTTGGCGTAGCCGCCGCAGGCGAGCACGACCCCTTTCTTTGCATTTACTTGTATGTAGCCATTGTCCTCGCTGCCCACAATGGCGCCAACGACCTTATCATTGTCTTTGAGGAGCTTGACGAGTGGTGTGTCGAACCGGAATGTGACGCCATAGTCTTCAGCCTTTTGTTGCAAATAGGGGAGATAGTTTTCGTCGTCGGGAACGATGAACTTGGTATGCACATTGGGGCAGTCGTAATAACCGTGACGCCCTTCCCCCAGATCGGTTTCTGCGACGTGGGTGATGCCGAATTCCGCTAGCTCGTCGGCGAAAAAGTCAATGGCCTCACCGGAGCGATCGGCCCAGAGCTTGAGCAGTTGCTCGTCGCAGCGATTTGAAGCATAGCGCGCTAGCTCGTTGACCGCAGTCATTTTGTCGCATTTTGCATCGGCGGCCTTCTGGGCCGTCGTGTCGATGGCGCCGATGTACGTGCGCCCAGTGCCGATGGTGGGATTTTTCTCAACAACAAGGGTGTTCGACACCCCTTTGGCTCCGAGGACGGCGGCGCATGCCACCCCAGAGTGCCCGGCGCCGCATACGAGTACATCTACGTCGAGCGTTTCGGACACGTCGGGCGTTTCTGGTTCGGTGCCATACCAAGATTCTTCGTTCGCTGTTCCCGAGGGGGATGATGTCTTTTCCTGCTTCTCCGTGCTGGCGCCTTCGGTGCTGCCGAGCGAGGTTTGAGGCGTGCAGCCCCATAGAGCGTTTCCGGCCAAGGCTCCTCCCAGAAGAGCGCCAGCGCCGAGAAATGTTCGACGATCCATAGCATTTGTCTCCATGATTCCTCCTTCGATGACGTCGGACTTGGCAATTGCGGTTGCAAGCCATTTGCCCGAAGAAGATCGTAGAGGTGCGAGAGCGGTGGGAAAATCGCTGCCGATAGGTGATTCGCCTATAATCACCACTCAGTGGTGATAGCGAAAAAGTCCCGTAAGGAAGATTATTGTCTTGAAGGAGGGCTGATTGATGGCAGTGCGCGTGTATAAGGGAGGCGAGTATCGCCGCTGGGATCTTTTGGGCCTCTCTTGCTTTTGTGGGTGGGTGTACGCATCCTTTTTCACTAAGGCCATTTCTCTGAAAGGGCCTGCTGGAACCATGGTGCTCGACGGCTTTTGGCTGGCATCTCTCTTCTCCGTGACGGTAGGGTTGGGGCTTGGCGTTGCGATGCCGCGGATCACCATTCGCTTGGCGGAAAATCAAGCTGGTCGAACCGGGGCGGCCGTCTTCATGGTCATAGGCACGCTCATGATGTCTCTCTCCACTTTGATTGATATGTCCCCGTTTAAGGCGCTGGGGCTTGTAGGCGCTGTCCTATCGGGGCTTGGAGCGGCGGTGCTCTATTTTGCCTGGGGTCGTGCTTACGCTTTGGCCGGAGGCGAAGCAACGGAATGGGCCATCCCTTTCTCTCTGTGCTTGGCAATGGCCATCGCGCTTGTCGTGAGCGGGATGAACGCATGGGTCTCTTCGGCGGTGGTGGTGTTGCTGCCTGCAATTTCGACGGGGCTACTCGCGCTTTCGTTTCGGCGCGCCCTGAAAGCGCCTCGAGTTCCCCAGAAGGGGCGTCCCGCGAGGCAGGAGAGCGGTAGCTCGGTAGCGCTCGTGCTGAGAAGCTGTCTCGTGCTCTCCGTAGCATGGTTTGTCTTCACGCTGTTCCGCGGGATGGTGGGGGAGTCGGCCTCTTTGGAAATGGGGCCTTACCTGATGGCCCTCCTCTTCGGCACTCTCGGCGCTCTCGTTATTTCACGACTGTTCATCGATCACGCGCGTTCGATGTCTATGTGGGCTGCTTGGAAGCTCGTTGTGCCCTTGACATGCTTTAGCCTGCTGCTGTACCTGGTCCTCCCCGATTTCTTAGCGCCTTTTTCTTACTCTCTCGCTTTTGCGGGCCTTATATATTTCGATATTTGCGTGTGGGTCTCGTCGGTGGAAGAGGCGGTAGGCGACGAAGGGTCATGGGTGCGCAAAATAGGCTTTCCCCGTTTCGCGACGCAGCTTGGTGGGACCATTGGCGCCTTGGTGGCTCCTCTTGCTGCTCCAGCAGAATCATCGATACTGATTCCCGCTCTCATGGCCCTTCTGTCTTTGACGATACCCCTTTGCAATGCGGGGCGAGTCGGATCTTTCGGAGATGCTTGCGAGGAGGAAGTTGAGCGCCAGCTCACCCACGAAGAGCGCTGCTTGTTGGTGAGCGAACGCTATGGCTTGTCCGAGCGCGAGACCGAGGTGCTGGAACTTGTCGGCAAAGGTAGAGATCTTCCCTACATTCGCGACCACTTGTTCATCTCTCGCAATACGGTCAACACCCATATCAAACATATTTACGCGAAGACAGGTGTTCACTCAAAGCAGGAGTTGCTCACGCTTCTCGAGCGGCAGTAGTGGCGGCCTGCGGTTCCGGAGCATCGCGGCAGTTCGCCGAAGGATTGTGAAAGCGTGATGACTTCGGCATCGAAATTATTCCCAGAGGGCTAGAATGGGCCTATGGCTACTGCTATCGACACATCCAAGGAAACACACGCCGACGTCGCCGCCGCCGAGGTGCTGCGGCGGTTCGTTGGCTACTACAAGCCCTACAAGGCGCTCTTCTTCGCCGATCTCGTGGCCGCCTGCATTTTGGCTGGGGTTGACCTGGCCTTTCCGCAGCTGCTGAACTTCTTCACCCGCGAGTTCTTCACCGAGTCGCCCTCGGTCATCTTGGGTAGCCTCGGGCTCATCGCGCTGCTCTTCATCGCGCTGTACGCCGCGCGCACGGGCTGCCAGTGGTTCATCACCTACTGGGGCCACGTCATGGGCGCGCGCATGGAGGCCGACATGCGCCGCGATTTGTTCGAGCAGTACCAGCGCCTCTCCTTTGGCTACTACGACCGCCACAACACCGCCGTCATGATGTCGAAGATCACCACCGATCTGTTCGACATATCGGAGCTCGCGCACCACGGGCCGGAGAACCTGTTCATCTGCACGCTCAAGATCGTCGGCTCCTTCGTGCTGCTGTTCATGATCAACGGGCCGCTCACCGCCATTATGCTCGTCGTCACCATCGTCATGGCAGCGCTGTCCTTCGCGCTGAACTATTGGCGCCGCCGCATATTCCGCGAGAACCGCGAGCGCATGGCCGGCATCAACGCCGCGGTGCAGGATTCCCTCGGCGGTATCCGCGTCGTGAAATCCTTCGGCGGCGAGGACGCCGAGCGCGAGAAGTTCCGCGCGGCCAACGAGGCGTTCCTCGACACGAAGAACCGCTCCTACAAGTTCATGGGCGCCTTCCACGGGCTGAACTCGCTGTTCACGGGGCTTCTGTACACCATCGTCGTGGTGGGCGGCGGTTACTTCGTGGCCGCCGGAACGCTCGCCGTGACCGATTTGGCCATCTACGCCCTGTACGTGGGCATCTTCATGGCACCGGTAGAGCAGCTCATCAACTTCACCGAGACTCTGCAGAAGGGCTACGCGGGCTTCCGCCGCTTCATCGAGGTGTTGGCCGAGCGGCCCGACGTGGCCACCAAGTCCGGTGCGCCCACCTTGGCCGAGGCCTGCGGCGGCGAGGTGTGCGGCGCTGTGGATTACCGCGACGTGACGTTCTCTTACGATGGCACCCACCCGGTGCTCGACGGGCTCACGCTTTCCATCCCCGCCGGCACCTCGGTGGCGCTCGTGGGGCCCTCGGGCGGCGGCAAGACCACCACCTGCTCGCTTCTGCCCCGATTCTATGATGTGGCCGCGGGCGCGGTGACCATCGACGGCGTGGACGTGCGCGACGTACAGTTGGTAAGCCTGCGCGAGGCCATCGGCATCGTGCAACAGGACGTGTACTTGTTCGGTGGCACGGTGGGGGAGAACATCGCCTACGGCCGCCCCGGCGCCACCCAGGCCGAAATCGAGGAAGCGGCGCGCAAGGCCAACATCCACGAGTTCATCTGCTCGCTGCCCGACGGCTACGACACGCTCGTGGGCGAGCGCGGCGCGCGGCTGTCCGGCGGTCAGAAGCAGCGCATCTCCATCGCGCGCGTGTTCCTGCGCGACCCGCGCATCCTCATTTTGGACGAGGCCACGAGCGCGCTTGACAACGAGAGCGAGCACGCCATCCAGGCGTCGCTGGCGGAGCTCTCCCGCGGGCGCACCACCATCACCATCGCGCACCGCCTGTCCACCATTCGCAACGCGAGCCTCATCGCCGTGGTGGAGGACGGCCGCGTGCTTGAGCAGGGAACCCACGACGAGCTGCTGGCCCGCGACGGCGTCTACGCCCGCTACTACCGTATGCAGTTCGGCGATTAGAACGGGAGCCGAGATTCGCTCGAGGACGCGTTCGCCTTTCTAGAAAACAAAATCATCGGTTTCGTGCAGGAAAAAGTGCGATCGTGCGAGTTCTGAGGGATCAAATACTCGCACGATCGCACTTTACTCTGCATGAAGAAGATCTTCGGGGGTTTTCAACTCGCACAATCGCACTTTTTTCTGCACGAAGGGGGTATGAGACGGTTTTGCGGGATGCTAGCTTCTTGAGGGCGGAAGATGCCGAAGCTCGGTTGGCTTGTCGCAGACACGGAAGGGGCGACCGTCGCGTGCTCGGCTTGGATCGAAGGTGAAAACGTCGCTCTTTTTAGTCGCGGTTATCCTGCAATAGTTATAATGATTCCCAGTGAAATGACGACGGTTGGATTCCGCGGCCGCGGCATTGCTGCAGCGCGGTGGTGTGGTGGCGTGGAAGGGAAGGACCGATCCTGTGAGAGAAATGATTCCGTTAGAAGAGGCCCGTGCGCTCGTGTGCGGGGCTGTGGAGAAGTTGCCCGTGGAAACGGTGGAGCTGCTGGACGCTGTCGGGCGTGTGGTGGCGGCCGACCAGACAAGCGACATCGACGTGTCGCCCTTCGCGCACTCGGCCATGGACGGCTTCGCCCTGCGCGCCGCCGAGATCGCCGATGCCGCCGAGGAGAGCCCCGCGATGCTGCGGGTCATCGCCGAAATCGGCGCCGGCGACGTGTTCGAGGAAACCATCGGGGAAGGCGAGTGCGTGCGCATCATGACCGGCGCCTGCCTGCCTGCCGACGCCGATGCCGTGGTGAAGTACGAGATCGTGGGCGTGGTGGAAGGCGACGGCAAACCCGGCTCGGTGGTGTCGTTCTCGGCCCCGACGAAAGTGGGCTCCAACATTCGCGCCGCCGGCGAGGAAGCCCATGCGGGGGACGTGGTCGTGGAGGCGGGCGATGTGCTCACTGCCGCCGGCGTCGGCTTTCTGGCCGGTTGCGGCGTGCTGGAGGTGCCCGTCTGCCGCCGACCGCGCGTGGCCGTCATTGCCACGGGCAGCGAGCTCGTGCCGCCCTCCGAGGTGCCCGGCCCCGGTAAGATCCGCAACTCCAACAGCTACGCCATGGCCGCCTGCGCCCGGGAGGCCGGCGCCGAGGCCCATATGCTCCCCATCGTCCAGGACACCTTCGAGGCCCTGCGCGACGCCGTGGCGCAAGCGGCCCGCGAGTACGACTTCGTCGTCACCACGGGCGGCGCCGCCAACGGCGACTTCGACTTCATCAAGCCGGTGGTGGCCGAGCTCGGCGAGCTTCTGATGACCACGGTGAACATGCGTCCCGGCAAGGCCCAGACCTTCGGCATCGTGGAGGGCACGCCCGTCTTCGGCCTGCCCGGCAACCCGGCGGCCGCCTACGTGGGCTTCCAAATGCTCATCCGCCCGGCGCTGCGCACCATGCAGGGCTACCGCCTCATGGATCATCCCGTCGTGAAGGCGCGCCTCACTGCCGACGAGAAGAACCGCGACCCGCGCCGCATCTACCTGCGGGCGAACCTGACGCGCACCGCCGAGGGCTATGAGGTGACGCCGGCCAAGAACCAGAGCTCGGGATTGTTCGGCCCCATCCAGAAGACCAACTGCCTGGCCGTCATGCCCGAGGGCACCGAGCCTCAACCTGCGGGCTCCATCGTCGATTGCCTGCTGCTCGATATTCCGGAAGAAGTCGTTCTCTAGGAGAAGCCATGACCATCAAATTCGCCATCATCACGTGCTCCGATACCCGCACTTTGGAAACTGACGAGGCGGGGCAGAAGCTGGAGCAGCTCATTGCCGAGCGGGGCTGGGAGTGCGTCCGCCGCGTTGTGGAAATGGACGAGCGCCCGTTCATCGCCGGCGCGCTCATCGACGCCTGCGACAACACCGACGCCGACATCGTGCTCACCTGCGGCGGCTCGGGTCTCTCGCTGCGCGACGTGACCCCCGAGGCCACCCGCGACGTGGCCGACCGCGAGGTGCCGGGCATCGCCGAGGCCATGCGCGCCCACAGTGTCGCCATCACGCCCTTCGCCATGCTCTCGCGCGCCATCTGCGCCCAGCGCGGGCACACGCTCATCATCAACCTGCCCGGCTCCACTAAGGCGGCCACCGAGAACTGGGAAGGTATCGTGGAGGCGCTTCCCCATGCCGTGAAGATGATGGCCGGCGAGGGCCATAGCACGCAGAAGGATCTCTCGGAGAAACTCGCCGCCGCCGCGGCCCGGGGCGAGCTCGGGTAAGGCAGCGGGCGCGCAAGGGCCTTTGGCTTCGAAGTCGCGATGGAGGGTTGGCTGCGGATGTGCTTGCCGTATGGCTTTCCGGGACTGGGTTCTCGCGGTCGGAAGTCTTTGTCCCGTGCCAAAAGAGCGCGTTCCCGTGCGTCGGGTCTGCGCTATACTTCATGAGGAACGTGTTCTAGATGCGGCCGCGCTCGATAGGGCGCGGCTGTTTGAGGTGGTAGCACTATGACTGATCTTCCCAACGGGTTCACGGGGTTTTCGCACCGAGATCCGAACTTCGTGTCCGCGGGCGACGCCCTGCGCGGCTCGCGGTACGACGACACGCCGTTCGCGGCGCGCAAGCAGGCCCAGGCCCGCAATCTGGCCGAGGCTTGGTCGCCGGCCCGCGCCGAGCGCGTCGGCGCGGGCGTTGCTGCAGAGGGCGGCTCCGATGCAGTCGCTCGCGGGGCCGGAGTGCGCCCCCTGTCCCAGCTGTCCTCGGCGGCCAGCGATGTGCTGCGCTTCGCTGAGCAGGGCACGGCGGCTGCCGGCGCTCCGCGCTTCGATCCGGACAAGCTCGCCCGCATTCCCGAGGTGGATCGGCGCTGGGCCTGGGTGGAGATCGACCTGAACGCCATCCGTCACAACGCCTCGGCCGTGAAGCAGCGCCTGAATCCGGGTACCCGGCTCATGGCCGTGGTGAAGGCCGACGGCTACGGCCACGGCGCCGTGCAGTGCGCCAAAACGGCGCTGAACTCCGGGGCCGAGTACTTGGGCGTGGCCACGGTGGACGAGGCCATCGCCCTGCGCGAGGCCTACGTGAACGCCCCTATCCTCATTCTGGGCGAGCCCCCGGCTATGGCCATCCCGCTGCTTCTGGCCTACAAGATCATGCCGGCGGTCTACACCGCCGAGTTCGCCATCCGCTACGCCGAGGCCGCCGACGCCTTCGGGGTGTCCGCGCCCTTCCATATGAAGGTGAACACGGGCATGAACCGCATCGGCGTGCGTTGGGACGAGGTCGTGGAATTCGCGCGGCAGATATCGTTCCATCGGGCGCTCGATCTGGTGGGCACCTTCACCCACTTTGCCACGGCCGACTGCCCCGGCACCATCGATTTCGAGCGGCAGGTCAAGCGCTTCTCGGAAGCCGTGAACGCCCTGCGCGCGGCCGGCATCAACCCGGGCATCGTGCACGCGGCGAACTCCGCGGCCGCCATCCGCTACCCAGAGGTGCAGCTGGACATGGTGCGCCTCGGCATTTCGCTGTACGGATTCTACCCGTGCCCCGAGGCCTACCCGATGATCGATCTGAAGCCGGCCATGAGCGTGAAGGCCCGCATCACCGATGTGAAGACGCTGCCGGTGGGCGAGGGCGTCAGCTACGGCCTGAACTACCGCAGCCCCGGCGCCGTGAAGATCTGCACCATGCCCATCGGCTACGCCGACGGCTTCCGCCGGGGCCTTTCCGGTCGCACCGACGTGCTGCTGGCCGGCCGCCGCTTCCACCAGGTGGGCAACATCTGCATGGACCAGTCCATGTTCGAAGTGAACCTGCGCCAGCGCAACGACCTCGCCCCGCAGATCGGCGATACGGTAACCATTGTGGGAGAGCAGGGCGAAGCGTCTGTCACCATCGACCAGATGGCTGAGACCTTGGGCACCATCCAGCACGAGGTGGCCATCGGCTTCGGCTGCTCAAGACTGCCCAGACTGTACGTGTAGAAAGCGGCGGTCAGCGAGTATCAAGGCCGTGCAGCAGGTTGAAACGAAAGCAATGCGCAGCGAGCGCCGGGAGGGGGTGCCGCGCGCAGTTCATTCTATGGCATACGAAAATGCCGCGACTCTCGGCGGGAAATGCCATAGAATGCTGTTTGAGCACGGCACCCCCTCCCGGCGCTCGCCCGAGGCGAGTCCCAAAAAGGAACTCAAGAAAGAAGGACGCCCGATGGAGCACCCCCACATTCCGCTAGAAGACCTGCAAGTCCAAGTGGCCGCCTGCCGCCGCTGCCCCTTGTGCGATGGCCGCACGCAGACGGTGTTCGGCGTGGGCAATCCCGAGGCCCGGGTGCTCATCGTCGGCGAGGCTCCGGGCAAGAACGAGGATTTGCAGGGCGAGCCTTTCGTGGGCGCCGCCGGCAAGTACCTCAACGAGCTTCTGGCCATCGCCGGGCTGTCTCGCGAGGACGTCTACATCGCCAATGTGCTGAAGTGCCGTCCCCCTTCCAACCGCGATCCGCGTCCCGAGGAAATTCAGGCCTGCACGCCGTTTCTGCGCGAGCAGACGCGCACCATCAACCCGGAGTACATCGTCACCCTGGGCAACTTCTCCACGAAGTTCATCCTGAAAACCGATGTGGGCATCACGCGCCTGCACGGCACGCTGCAGCGGGCGGGGCGCTTCAAGGTGTTCCCCATCTTCCACCCGGCGGCCGCGCTCTACGACAGCAAGAAGCGCGAGGCCTTGGAAAACGACTTCGCCACCTTAGGCGAGCTGCTGCGCGGCGAGGTCTAAGGCGACCCAAAATCGCCTAGAGCCATCTCTTCCGCTTGAAGAACAGCACCATCACCACGATCATGACCAGGGCTAGGGTGAAGATCGTGGCCGCCATATAGGGCCAATCGAGTCCCGGTAGCACGGTGAGGTTCATGCCGAACCAGCCGGTGACGAGCGTGAGCGGCGCGAACATCACCGTGACGATGGTGAGAATCTGCATGGTGGAGTTCTGCTTCAAGTCGATCTGCGTCTGATGCAGCTCGTAAAGCTGCAGGCTGTACTCGCGCAGCATGTCGGCGCGGTCGGACAGGTGATTCGCGTGGGTGGTGATGTGCCCGAAGGTGCGAGCCTCCTCGCGGCTCATGACCTTGTTCTCGTTGTCGGCGATGAGGTCGGCCATGACGCCGATCTGCTGGTAGTAGGAGCCCATGCGCATGGCGGCGCGCCGGTAGCTCATGATGGTCTGCGACGAGATGTCGGCATGGTGGCCGATCATGGCGTCCTCGAGGCTTTCCATGGCGTCTTCCATGGAGGAGAACCAGCTGAAATCGTCGGCGATGAGCGTCTTCATGAAGGCATACAGGGTATGCGAGGTGGTGGGCTTCGTGAGGATGCCCGTGGCGGCCACTTTGTCCAGGGTCTTCTGCGCGATGTCGCCGTCGTCGATGAGGATGAGGTGGTCGGCTTCCAGGTAGAACGACATGGTGTCCGGATCGCCCGTGGGGTCGGATTTGTCCGGCACCGAGAACGAGCCGATGATGTAGGAGGGGTACAGCTCGACGAAGTTGGCCGCCGCCAGCTCGAGCGCCGCCAGCTCTGCCCGCGCCTCCGGAGCGATATGCGTGAGCTGGCTGAACTCGTGGGAGGTGAGGATCTTGACCAGGGGCGGCTTGCAGCTTTCCTCGTCGCAGGGCGCTGCCAGCGGGTTCGGCCGGTTCAGGTCGTAAATGGCTGCCATGGCTCCTCCTCTCGTCGCGCGGCCTCTCGTGCCCGGAACCTAGTATAGAATGGAGCCGTGATATGCCCCATCGGTTACCGGGTTTGTAAGAAAACGGTAGCCGCGTCCTTGAAGGAGAACGTGCCGTGGAAGATGCGCGCCACTTCGATCCCGTAGCCTGGATAAACACCCCGCGCTGGCAGGCCTCGCGCCTGGGGCTCTCGCGCATGGTGGATCTGCTGGAGCGCTTGGGGCGCCCCCAGGACGAGTTGCGCTTCGTGCACGTGGCGGGTACCAACGGGAAGGGGTCGGTGTGCGCGTATGTGGCCTCGGTGCTGCAGGCGGCCGGCTACAAGGTGGGCCTGTTCACGAGCCCGTTCATCCTCTGCTTCGAGGAGCGCATCCGCGTGAACGGCGAGAACATCACGGGCGAGGAGCTCGCCCGGGCCGTGGCGGCGGTGCGCCCGGCGGCCGCGGCCGTGGAGGCGGCGTGCGGGGATCATCCTACGGAGTTCGAGCTCATGGCCGCCGTGGCCTTCGAGCATTTCCGCGCCGTGGGCTGCGATATCGTGGTGCTGGAAGTGGGGCTCGGGGGGCGGTTGGACGCCACCAACGTCATCGAGGCTCCCGAGGCGAGCGTGATCTGCCGCATCGGGCTCGACCATACCGATTTGCTCGGGGATACCCTGGGCGCCATCGCCGGCGAGAAGGCCGGCATCGTGAAGGCGGGAGCGCCCGTGGTGAGCTGGCCCCAGGAGAGCGAGGCCATGGCGGTCATCGAGGCCGTGGCCGCCGAGCGCGGTTGCGAACTTTTCGTGCCCGACTTCGGCGACTTGTCCGTGGAGCCGCTCGCGGGAGCGGCCCTGCGCCGGTTCTCGTGGAAGGGGAGGGGATTCGAGACGCGTCTGCTCGGCAGCTACCAGCCTTTCAACGCGGCGCTGGCCCTGACGGCGGTCGACGTGCTGCGCGGGCGCGGGTGGGCCATCTCCGACGAGGCCGCTTTCGCGGGCATCGCCTCCGCCCGTTGGCCCGGCCGCTTCGAAGTGGTGGATACCGCGCCGCTTACCATTGTGGACGGTGGTCACAACCCCCAGGGGGCCGAGGCCCTGGCCGCCTCGCTCGCCGATCTTCTGGGGGAGGAGGGACGCGCTTCGGTCGACTTTGCTTTGGGCGTGCTGGCCGACAAGGACTACCCGGCCATGGTGCGCGTCGTGGCGCCGTGGGCCCGCAGCTTCTCGGTGTACGCCCCGAAAAGCCCTCGCGCCCTGGCGGCCGACGAGCTGGAGGCCTGCGTGCGCGAGATTATGGTGGAAGAGGGCCGGGCCGATGACGTGCCCGTGCGCGCGTGCGGCGCTCCCGCCGACGCCCTGCGCGCAGCCCGCGCCGCCGCCGGCCCGGAAGGCTGCGTCGTCGCCTTCGGCACCCTTTACGCCATCGCCGATCTCATGGCCGCGCTGTAGCGAGCTTGCTGTTTGCGAAAACGACTTGATGCATGAAAAAGGGCGCCCCCGAAAGAGCGCCCTCCGAAAGTACGAAAAGCCCGCGGACCGACGCGTCCCCTAGGGCCGCGTACCGGTGACGTCCTCGGCTTCCTCGGCCTCGGCCTCGTCGCGGATCTCGTGCACGACGAACTCCGCCACGCCGCCCTCGGCTTCCAGCACCTCGCGCACATCGTCGACCAGATCCTCGTCGCCGCAGCCGAGAACCACGTCGTCGGCCATGTCGGCGGCCTCTTCCCCGGCCGTTTGGCGCACCACCTCATCCAGCGAGGCGGACACGTACGAGATGCCCTGGCGCTCGGCCGCCTTCGCCTGCATGAACAGGAAGAGGAAGCCGATCACGCCGGCCAGAAGCGAGGCCGACAGAATGCCGATCTTCGCATCGGCGATGAGCACCGCCTCGGGGAAGGCGAGGTTCGCCACGAAGATGGCCATGGTGAAGCCCACGCCGCCCAGGATGCCGGCACCCAGCATATGGATCCAGTTAACATGATCGGGCAGGTTGGCGATCTTCAGCTTCACCGTCAAGAAGCTGAAGAGCAGGATGCCGATGGGCTTGCCCAGAAGTAATCCGAAGAACACGCCGAAGAACACCGGGCTCGAGACCATGGCGAGAACATCGCCGCCAAGGAAGCTCACATCAGCGTTGGTCAGCGCGAACAGGGGCAGCACGGCAAAGTACACCCACGGGTACAGCATATGCTCCAAGCGCGTGGCCGGGGGTACCACCTGACGAGCAACACTGGAGAGCCGGGTGACGGTGAACATGTAATCCTTCTGGAGCGTCACCGGCTCGGTCTCCACATAGGCGGCGCGCGCCTCGCGAACCCGGTCGCCCGACCAGGTCATGAACTTCTGCAGATCGACGCGCGACCCCGTGGGGATCGTGAAGGCGAGCAGCACGCCGGCGATGGTGGAATGAACACCGGACATGAACACCGCGAACCACAACAGGCAACCCACCAGCATGTAAGGCGTCAGGGCGTACACGTGCGCCCGGTTCATCAGTACGAGCACCACGAGAATGGCCGCAGCGATGGCAAGCCACATGAGCGAGGGACTCTGGCCGTAGAAGATGGCAATGACGAGAATGGCGATGATGTCGTCGGCCACGGCCAAGGTGGAGAGGAACACGCGCACGCCGTTGGGCACGCGGTTGCCGAGCAGCGCCATGATGCCCAAGGCGAAGGCGATATCGGTCGCCGTCGGCACGCCCCAGCCGTGGGAGGTCTCAGGGTTGGTGGCGTTGAAGATGGAGTAGATGACGATAGGGGCCAGAACGCCGCCGCAGGCCGCGATGATGGGCAGCGCCGCCTGGCGGATGTTCGTGAGCTCGCCGACGGTCATCTCGTATTTGATCTCTAGCCCCACGAGCAGGAAGAACACCGCCATGAAGATGTCGTTGATGATATGGGCCAGCGACATCTCGCCGATAAAGCCGCCGACGCCCACCACTACATGGGTGTGCCAGAACTCCTCAAAGGGCTCGAAGAACGGCGAGTTCGCGATAACGAGGGCCACAATAGCCGCCGCCAGCATGATGGCCGCCGCCTTCGTGGACGAACTCGTAAATTGGATGACTTTCAACCAGCGACGCTGATGCCCCTGGACTTCATCAATGAAGATATGATGCGGATCGGGATTCTTCGCAGTGGGTTCCATGCCTTACATCCTCAATTTCTCTTACCGACTCAGCCGCCTGCGAGCAAGACGGCTTCACAGATATCCGTTAATTGTAACCGCTTTCCCTTTCGCTTCAGCGAAAATCCCTATCTGTAAAGTCCCCGTAGCAGCCTTTTTCACACGAAAACGAGAACCGTTCGACTTCAAAGGCGCTGCATTCCGAAAACAGTCCTCAGACGGCAATCGTTTTCTTGCAACCTCAAATTGCTCGGTCAATCTCGCGAAAAGTGCGCTATGCTGTTTTTTCCAGTTTGGAAGGGTGCGTTTTACGCATGGTGCGCTCAGGTGCCCCAGCGGGCTCGCGCCTTCCACGCTGATTGTGCAAGCAACGAGCTAAAAGAGGTGGAAATCATGACGATCACCGTGTCCGGACGCAAAATGCCCGTCACCGACGCCCTTCGTCAGTACGCTGAGGAGAAGGTCGGTAACGCGATCAAGGCTGTGGACGCCGACACCGTCTCCACGGAAATTGTTCTTTACACCGAGAAGAACCCGGCCAACCCGCTGCCGGCTATTTGCGAGGTTACCGTCCGCGTCAAGGGCCACATCGTGCGCGTGGAGGAAAGCGAAGAGGACATGTACGCCGCCATCGACGTGGCTGCCGCCAAGGTTGCCCGTCAGCTGCGCAAGTACAAGACCCGCGTGCTGGACAAGAAGGTTCGCGCCACCGAGCGCATCGTCGACTACGCCCACGAGGACGCCCACCCGGAGAGCGAGCTGGATCTCGACCGTCTGATGGACGAGCTGTCCGAGGACGAGATCGTCCGCCGCAAGGAGACGGAGTTCACGCCCATGACCGAAGAAGAGGCGCTCGTCCAGATCGATCTTCTGGGCCACGACTTTTTCGCGTACACTGATCGCGACACCAATCTGGTGCACATCCTGTACCGCCGTGAGGACGGCGGCTACGGTCTGCTCACCCAAAAGGAGGATTAGTTCATGGCCACTATCGACACCATCGCCGGCGTTCTCGAGAGCAACCTCGACATCGACCCCGCCACCGTCACCCCCGAGGCGACCTTCGAGTCCCTCGGTATCGACTCGCTGGACATGGTCGAGCTCATCTGCGACTTGGAGGAGGCCTGCGAGGTCGACTTCGGCGAGCCCGAGGGGCTCGTCACCGTGGGCGACCTCGTCGCTTACATCGACTCGCTGTAAGCCGCCCGCCGCGTTTCAGCAGAACTGGGGCCCCGCAGCCGTGAGGTTGCGGGGCCTTTTTCGTTGTCTGGTTCCCTGTGTCTGCGCCGAAAGAGGCCCGTCTGGGCTCGTGCCGCTTTGCCGGAGGAAACGTGTCTGAGCCCCGTTCGATAAGAGCGGTCGCGCTCCACTTCCATAAGAATCGATTCCGGTCGGCCTTTCCGGTAATGGCCGCTTCGCGCTTCATCTCGTCTCGCTCAGTCGGTGAAGGCTCCTGTCGCTGCATGAGATTGACGGTTATGAGCGTCTGAAGGGCAGCTATAGTGATTAGAATTAACGATAATTGACAATTTCGAGTGAACTTAGATTCTCTAGACGCTCATAACCGTCAATCTCATGCAAAATCGGGGGTCTTCGTTGATTGCGGTTTTTCCTGCTTGACGAAAATACCCCCTAGGGGTATAAGTTTTTTTCGAGAATGAAAGCCGGAGCTATGAGCGAAGGAATACTATGAAGAACGAGAAAGCATGCAGCGGGGAAGGGACGGCGCAGACAATGCCGAAGGCCGGGGCGGCCCAGGCAGCGGCCAAGACTGGTGCAGGTAGAACGGGCCACGTGCCCGATTGCCCCTGCCGGCACAAGAACACACCGCGCAGCACCGAGCTGCAGGCGGATATGCAGAAGCGGCTGAACCGGGCCATCGGGCAGCTGAACGGCGTGAAGGCCATGATCGAGGACAACCGCTACTGCGGGGACGTGCTCACCCAGCTGGCCGCCGCCGAGTCGGCGGTGCGGCGCGTCTCCGAGATGGTGCTGGCCGAGCATATGCGCACCTGCGTGGTGGAAGAGGTGCGCGCCGGCAACGACGAGGTGATCGACGAAGTGATGGCGCTCATGCGCCGCTTCTCGAAGTGAGGAAGGCAAGCTATGGCCCAACGAGAGACAATTCAGCAGGAGACGATACAGCAGGAGACGACTCGGCAAGAGCTGCCGCAGCCCAACGGCGAAGCGCCTCGCGCCAACCTGCGCCTGGCTATCGACGGCATGCACTGCGCGAACTGCGCGGCCAACATCGAGAAGCACTACCGCGCCACGCCCGGCGTCGTGGATGTGGCGGTGAACCTGGCCAACAACACGGGGCGCGTGGTGTTCGACCCGGCCCAGGCCAGCGTAGACGACATGCTCGCCGTTTTCGACGACCTGTCCTTCACGGCCGAGATCATCCCCGAGGACGCACCGCTGGTGGATGAGAAGCGCCGCGCCCGCGAGGCCGCCCGGGCCAAGCGCGATCGCAAGGTGTTCGGCGCGGCCGCCGTGCTCACGGTGATCATCGTGGCCATCGGCATGATTCCCGGCTGGCACATGGGGGTGGGCAGCGCCCTGGCCGGCCTGTTCGTGGCCGATCCCACCCATGTGCAGGCCATGTTCGCGGCGAATCTCCTGTTGTTGGCGCTCACGGCTCCGGTGCAGTTCGGCTGCGGCGCGCGGTTCTACAAGGGCGCCTGGGGGTCGCTGAAGGGCGGCTCGGCGAACATGGACGTGCTGGTGGCGCTCGGTACTTCCATCGCGTTTCTGTTCTCGCTGTGGATCACGTTTCTGCCGGTGGTCACGGGGGACTGGGAAAGCCATGCGGCGCTCGCCATCAACGATGGCATGCCCTATTTCGAGACCTGCGCCATGCTCATCACCTTCGTGCTGTTCGGCAAGATGCTGGAAAGCCGCGCCAAGGGCGCCACGAACCAGGCCATCGAGTCGCTCATGAACCTGACGCCGCCCACGGCTCGGGTGGTGCGCGGCGGCGAGGAGCGCGAGGTACCGTTGGCCCAGGTGGTGGCCGGCGACACGGTGCTCGTGCGGCCGGGTGAGAAGATGCCGGTCGATGGCGTGGTGGTGGAAGGCGCCACGGAAGTGGACGAGTCCATGCTGACCGGCGAGACGCTGCCTGTGGTAAAAGCCGCGGGCGACGCGGTGACCGGGGGCACCCAGAACACTACCGGCGCGGTGACCGTGCGCGCCCTGCGCGTGGGCGCCGACTCCACGCTGGCCCGCATCGTGCGCGCCGTGGAGGACGCCCAGGGCACGAAAGCCCCCATCCAGCGCATCGCCGACCGCATTGCGGCGGTGTTCGTGCCCGCCATCCTGCTGATCGCGCTCGTCGTGTTCTGCGCATGGTTCTTCCTCGTACCGGCCGGCTCCGACGGCCGCCTGGTGCAGGCGCTCATGCCGGCCATCGCCGTCATCTGCGTGGCCTGCCCCTGCGCGCTGGGCCTGGCGACCCCCACGGCGCTCACCGTGGGTATGGGGAAGGGCGCCCAGCTCGGCGTGCTCATTAAGGACGGCACGGTGCTGGAGACCATGGGCAACTTGTCGGCGGCCGTTTTCGACAAGACGGGCACCCTCACCCAGGGCGAGCCGGTCGTTGTGGCCTGCGACGTTCCCGATGACGCCCTGCGCCTGGCCGCCGCCCTGGAGGAAAGGAGCGAGCACCCCCTGGCCCGCGCCGTTGTGACCTACGCGACCGGACGCGACCTGGCGCCGCTGCCCGCGGCCGAGTCCTTCGAGGCCGTCGTCGGCGAGGGCGTGCGCGGCGTCGTGGAAGGCCACGAGGTGTTCGTGGGCGTCGGGAAGGCCGAAGGCGACGGGGCCGGCGCTTCGGGCTCACTCGTGTCCATCGACGGGGTGGCCGCAGGTCGCATCCAGTTCCGCGACGAGCCCAAACCGGACGCGGCGGCCACGGTGCGCGAGCTGTCTCGCGACTTCGCTGTGACCTCCTACATGGTCACCGGCGATGCCGCGCCCACGGCCCGGGCCATCGCCGAGGAGGTGGGCATCGCGCCCGACCACGTGTTCGCCGGTGTGAAACCGCTCGAGAAGGCCGATTGCGTGCGCGCCGTGCGGGGCGCCGCCGATATCGCCATGCTCGGCAATGCCGCCGCCGAGGCCCGCGATACCGAGAAGGATGACGAGCGCATTTTGGAAATGGAAGCGACTGACCCCGCCCTCATGGCCGCCTCCGACCCCGACATGGGCATTCCCGCCGAGCCGGTGCCCCTCGAGTCGCCCGCGAGCGCCGCCGAGAATGCGGCCGCCGGCGCGAAGACCGTCGTGGCCTTCGTGGGCGACGGAATCAACGACGCCCCGGCGCTGGCCGCCGCCGACATCGGCGTGGCGCTGGCCTCGGGCGCCGATGTGGCCCTGGATGCCGGCAGCGTGGTGCTCATGCGCAACCGCTTGTCCGACCTCATCGTGGCTCTGCGCCTGTCGAAGGCCACGATGCGCAAAATCAAACAGAACCTGTTCTGGGCGCTCATCTACAACTGCATCATGATCCCGCTGGCCGCCGGGGGCATCCTCGCCCCGGCCCTCGCCGGTGCCGCCATGGCGCTGTCCAGCGTCAGCGTCGTCAGCAACTCCCTTCTGCTGAAACGGTTCAAGTAGAAGGGGGCGCGGCCTACCCCTCCACCCAGAAGCGCCAGGCGCAGTTGCAGGTGTTGTCGGTGACGTCGGGAAAGCAGCTGACACATTCGCAGTGGATGCGGTCATCCAAGGCGGCGGCGAAGCCGGCGTATTCCAATTCGCCCACGCTCTTGCAGGGGTGGAACTCCATTCCCTTGCGCGCGCGGGCGTTCTGCACGCGGCAATCCGTGATGCGGAACACGAGCGCGTCGTCCTCCCAGAGAATCTCCCATTCGTTTGCCAGTGAGGTGCAGCGCAAAGGCAGCGCTTCGGCGAGTCCCTCAAGTCCGCATCTATCCGAAAGGTCGAGCAGCTTCTTCAAGCGTCGGGCCTCGCTGGGCACGAAGCGTCGCCAGGCAGCACGGTCGTGCTCCATGGCCGTGTCCATGCCCTGCTCGCGTTCCAGCGATTGGAACCATGTTCCGTCCAGCGCGATGAGATCCTTCGCGGTGATTTCCAAAAGCTCGACCAGCTCTTCACGGGTCAGCGCGTCCAATCCTTGGGCCATGGTCGCCTCCTTTCCCTAGTGTCGACCTGCTCGATTATAGGCTCCTTGCGCTATACTAGGCCAATTGGAAATGGGCGCGAACGAGCGCACGTATAACTATAGAAAGGCGTTTCATGGAAACTGCTGCGATTATTTTGGCCGCGGGGGCCGGTACCCGTATGAAGTCGAAGAAGCCGAAGGTGGTTCACGAGGTGCTGGGCCGCCCGCTCGTGCGGTGGGTCGTGGAAGCGGCCAAGGAGGCGGGCACCGATAGGGTCGTCACCGTGGTGGGGCATATGCGCGACCAGGTGATCCCTTTGGTGGAAGGCGATACCGAGGTCGTCGTGCAGGAGGCCCAGCGCGGCACGGCGGATGCGGTGCTGGCCGCCGCCGATGCCCTGGCCGGCTTCGACGGCGCCGTCGTGGTGCTCTCCGGCGACTCTCCGCTCATTCAGCCCGAGACCATTCGCCAGATGGCGGCTCTGCGCGAGGAGCACAACGCGGCGGTCATCGTGCTTACCATGGAGCTTGAAAACCCCTTCGGCTACGGTCGCATCGTGCG
The DNA here is from genome assembly GCF_977072315.1 of Adlercreutzia sp. CNCM I-6215. NCBI lineage: Bacteria > Bacillati > Actinomycetota > Coriobacteriia > Eggerthellales > Eggerthellaceae > Adlercreutzia > Adlercreutzia sp. CNCM I-6215. Next base: position 21,716 of record NZ_CDRVMA010000014.1, read on the forward strand.
CGACGGCGCCGGGGAGGTGGCCCGCATCGTCGAGCAGAAGGACGCGAGCCCCGAGGAAGCGGCCATCACCGAGTGCAACTCCGGCGTCTACTGCTTCGACGCCCGCGCCCTTTTCGACGCGCTTTCCCAGGTGAACTCCGACAACGCCCAGGGCGAGTTCTATCTTACCGACGTACTGGTCATCAGCCGCGCCGCCGGGCGGCCCGTGCTCGCCTACAAGACGAGCGATGCGGAGCAGTGCCTGGGCGTGAACTCCCGCGGTCAGCTGGCTGAGGCGGCCCGGGTCATGCAGCGGCGCATCAACGACGCGCACATGGCCGCCGGCGTCACGATGTGGGATCCGGGCACGGCCTACATCGGCCCCGAGGTGGAGATCGCCCCCGACGTGGAGCTTCTGCCCAACGTCATGCTGCTGGGGAAGACGACGATCGGCGAGGACAGCGTCGTGGGCCCCGACAGCCGCCTGACCGACACGCGCGTCGGTTGCGGCTGCCGCATCGACGAGACCGTGGCGGTAGAGGCGCTCATCGACGATGGCGCCACCTGCGGTCCGCGCGCCTACCTGCGTCCGGCGGCGCACTTGTGCGAGGGCGCCAAGGCCGGCACCCATGTGGAGATCAAGAAATCCACCATCGGCAAGGGCTCGAAGGTGCCGCATCTGTCCTACATCGGCGACACCACCATGGGGGAGGGCGTGAACATCGGCGCCGGTTCCATCACCTGCAACTACGACGGCGCGAACAAGCACGCCACCGTCATCGAGGACGGCGCCTTCGTAGGATCCGATACCATGATGGTAGCGCCCGTGACCATCGGCGCCGGGGCGCTCGTGGGTGCTGGCTCCACCATCACCAAGGACGTGACGCCGGGAGCGCTGGCCCTCGGGCGCGCCAGACAGCAGGAGATAGAAGGCTGGGTGGCGGCGCACCCCATCGAGAAGAAGAAATAGTCGGTCGCGCCGCTTCAGCCCGCATGAAGCGGCGCGCCGTACTACAATAACCGAAGCTGAAAGACCCGTCGCAGAAGGGACGCACCCTATGACCGAGATGACCAAGCGCATGATCCTGTTCTCCGGCTCGGTGAATCCGGAGCTGGCCGAGGAGATCGCCAAGTACCTGAACGTGAACCTCGGCAACATCAAGCACGAGAAGTTCGCCAACGGCGAGATCTACGCCCGCTACCAGGAGTCCATCCGCGGCGCCGACGTGTTCCTCATCCAGTCGGTGTGCGCGAGCGAGACCTTCGACGTGAACGACGCCCTCATGGAGCTGCTCATCATGGCCGATGCCGCCAAGCGCGCAAGCGCCCGCTCCATCTCGGCGGTCATCGCGCACTACGGTTACGCCCGTCAGGACCGCAAGGCCGCCCCGCGCGAGCCCATCACGGCCAAGCTCGTGGCCGATCTGCTCGAGGTCTCCGGCATCGACAACATCATCACGGTGGATCTGCACCAGGATGCCATCCAGGGCTTCTTCGACATCCCCGTGAACCACATGACGGCCATGCCCATCTTCGTGGATTACTTCCGCAACAAGGGTTTCGATCCCGAGCGTCTGTGCGTGGTCTCGCCGGACGTGGGCCGCGCGAAGGCGGCGAAGAAGTTCTCTACGGCGCTCGATTGCGACATCGCCATCATGCACAAGGATCGCCCGAAGCACAACCAGGCCGAGATCACCGCGCTTATCGGCGACGTGACCGACAAGATCTGCATCCTGAACGACGACATGATCGACACGGGCGGCTCGCTTGTGGCCGCGGCCGCCACGCTGAAGGCCAAGGGCGCCGCCGAGGTGTACGCCTGCGCCACCCACGGCCTGTTCTCCGGCCCGGCCTACGAGCGTCTGGAGAACTCATGCATCGAGGAAGTGGTGGTCACCAACGCCGTGCCCGTGCCGCTCGCGCGCCAGACCGGCAAGATCAAGGTGCTCTCCATCGCGCCGCTGTTCGCGCAGACCATCGATGTGGTGTACAACAACGGCTCTATTGGGAAATTGTTCGAATAGCTGCTTGGCTGTCCGGCCCGAGTCCCCGGGGAGGAAGCCCGTGCTCAAACAGCATTGAAGTGCGGGTCTCTCCGAGGGTCTCGGGCCTTCTTTCTTTGCACTTCAATGAACTGCGCGCGGGCCCCCTCTCCGGGGACTCGGGCCTACTCTTCCAAAGATGAATGACGGAAATAGGTGACAAGTTGTATATGATCGCGGGCCTGGGGAATCCGGGCGAGGAGTACGAGCACACGCGGCACAACGCCGGGTTCGATACGGTGGATGCGCTGGCCGATGAGCTGGGCGTGCGCTACTGGAAGAACGAGGGCGGGGCGCTCGTAGGGAAGGCGAGCTACCACGGCCACGAGCTTCTGCTCGTAAAGCCCCAGAGCTTCATGAACACCTCCGGCGGCCCGGTGAGCAAGCTCATGCGGACGCACAAGGCGGCCCCCGACCATCTCATCGTCATCCACGACGAGCTGGACATCGACCCCGGCACTATTCGGGTGAAGTTCGGCGGGGGACATGCCGGTCATAACGGGCTGCGCTCCATCTGCGATAAGCTGGGCACCCGCGACTGGTACCGGGTGCGCATCGGCATCGGGCGGCCGCCGGGACGGAAGCCCGTGGTCGACTGGGTGCTCTCGCGCCCCCGCAGCAAGGACGACACCGAGGCCTTCGATCACGCCGTGGCCGAGGGCTCGAACGCGGTGCTGTGCCTCATCGACAACGGCCTGGAAAAGACCCAGCAGCGGTTCAACTGAGGGCTGGAAATTCCTATGCGTCTTTCCGAGAAGGGGCACACCTACGCCCTGTTCGCCATCGTCGTCATCACCTGTGCGTTAGGATCGCTTTCCCAAACCGCTACGAACTCCATGCTCACGGGCATTTGCGCGGAGTTTTTCATCGATGCCGGCGAGGGGCAGTGGCTGACCACGGTCTACATGCTCGTTATGGGTATTACGGTGCCGGTGGTGACGTTCCTCGCCCGGCGTATGTCGGTCAAGCGCCTGGTGTGTCTGGCCCTCGGGCTCTTTCTGGCGGGCTCGGCCGTTGATCTGATTGCCCGAACGTTCTTCACGCTCGTGCTGGGACGTGTGCTGCAGGCGGTGGCTACGGGCATCACGCTGCCGCTCGTGCAGTCGCTGGCCATGACGCGCTTTCCGAGAGAGCGCACGGGCACGACCATGGGCATCGCGGGCATTGCCATGGGGTTCGCCCCCAATATCGGCCCCATTATCGGCGGCGCGCTCGTAGACTCCTGGGGATGGCGCAGCTTCTACGGGCTCCTTATCGGTGCCTTGGTGCTGCTTGCGCTGGCCTGCGCTCTGTTGGTGCGCGAGGAGGGGGATGGCAGCGCCGGCGCTGTGTTGGACGTGCCGTCGCTGGCACTTTCCACGCTCGGTTTCGGCGGGCTGCTCTTGGCGGCATCGAATGCGGCGAACATGCCGCTGTCCAGCGAGGGCGTGTGGGTTCCGGCGCTGAGCGGTGCCTGCTGCGTGGCTGCGTTCCTCGTGCGGCAGAACCGTATTTCTCATCCGCTTATGTATCTGGGCGTGTTTCGCGCCCGCCAGTACCGGGCGGCGTTCGTGGCCCAGAACTGCCTGTTCGCCTCATTCATGGGCATCACGCTCATCGTTCCCTTGTTCGTGCAGGGCATCTGCGGGCTCTCGGCGCTCGATGCCGGCATCGTGTTCGTGCCGGCTACGGTGATAGCCCTGTTCCTGAATCCGCTAGCTGGCCTGCTCACCGATCGGGTGGGCGCACGCGCGGTTACGGTGACGGGCGCCGTGCTGCTCGTCGTTGGTGCGGCCTCCATGATGTTCGTGGATGCAGCGACTCCGCTATGGCTGCTGACGGCCATGCAAGCGGTACGCGCTCTGGGCGTGAGCACGCTCGTGGGGCCGTTGAACTCCTGGGGTCTTTCGGGCTTGCTTCCCGCGAACACGATGGACGGCAGCGTCTTTTTCGCCACGGCCCGCCAGGTGTGTGCCTCGCTCGGCACGGCGCTCATGATGCTGCTCGTGGTAAGCGTGCCCGCATCGCTGGCTCTGACAGGCATGGGCGACGCGGAGGCGGCCGTGTGGGGCTATCGGGCGGCCTTCGCTCTGTCGGCGGCGCTTTCGCTGGCGGTGCTCATTGTTGCCGTTTGGAAAATCCGTTAGCGTATAATCTGCTCCGAAACGAATGGAAGTGAAAGGCGGCCTTGGTGGCGTTTCTTCTCGGTTGTGAAAAAGTGAGCGTGGAATTCCCCACGAAGACGGTGTTCGAGGGGCTGTCCCTCGGGGTGGACGAGGGGGCTCGCATCGGCATCGTGGGCCAGAACGGCGATGGGAAATCCACGCTTTTGCGGGTGCTTTCGGGCGATGTGGAAGTGGACGACGGCCGTGTCATCCGCACCCGCGGCGTTTCGGTGGGCGTACTCGGCCAGAGCGACGATTTGCGCGACGCGGACACCGTGGAGCGGGCCGTGGTGGGGGATATCCCCGAATACGAGTGGGCCGGCGACCCTCGGGTTCGCGCCATTATCGCGGGGCTGCTCGAGGATGTGGATTGGAACGCGACGGTGGGAACCCTTTCGGGCGGCCAGCGTCGACGGGTCGATCTGGCCCGGCTGCTCATCGGCGACTGGGACGTGCTCATGCTGGACGAGCCCACCAACCACCTGGACGTGCGCGCCATCACCTGGCTCGCCGAGCACTTGAAGACCCGCTGGCGCCGCGGAGCGGGGGCGCTGCTCGTGGTGACCCACGACCGCTGGTTCCTCGACGAGGTCTGCGAGGCCATGTGGGAGGTGCACGGTCGGCGCGTCTGGCCCTTCGAGGGAGGCTTCTCCGCTTACATCATGCAGCGGGTGGAACGGGATCGCTTGGAGGCTTTGGCCGAGCAGAAGCGCCAGAACGCCCTGCGCCGCGAGCTGGCGTGGCTCTCCCGCGGCGCCCGTGCGCGGGCCACGAAGCCCAAGTTCCACGTGGCCGCCGCCCAGGCGCTCATCGCCGACGTGCCGCCCTTGCGCAACGAGCTGGAGCTCAAGCGCATGGCCATGGCGCGTCTCGGCAAGCAAGTGGTCGACCTTAAGGGCGCATCGCTGCGCTTCGGGGATCGCGTCATCTTGGACGACGTCGACTGGATCATCGGCCCGGGCGATCGCTACGGCATTGTGGGCGCCAACGGCATCGGCAAGACAACGCTTCTGCGCATCATCCAAGGGCTGCAGCCGCTCGATTCCGGGCGCGTGAAAATCGGCCAGACCGTGCGTTTCGCCGTGCTGTCGCAGCATTTGGACGAGCTGCGCAAGCTCGGCGACGACCGGGTGCGCCAGGTGATCTCGCGCTACTCGCGGCGCACGATGCTCGACGGCAAGGAGATGACGCCGGGACAGCTCTTGGAACGGCTCGGGTTCACGAAGGACGACCAGAACGAGCCGGTGTGCGACCTGTCCGGCGGCCAGAAGCGCCGGCTGGCGCTCATGCTCATTTTGCTGGATGAGCCGAACGTGCTCATCTTGGACGAGCCGGGAAACGACCTGGACACCGATATGCTTGCAGCGGTGGAGAGCCTGCTCGACGGCTGGCCGGGCACACTCTTGCTCGTCACCCACGATCGCTACCTCATGGAACGCGTGACCGACCACCAGTTCGCCCTCATCGACGGCAAGGTGCGCCATTTGCCCGGTGGCGTGGACGAGTACCTGAAACTCGCCGAAGAGGCCGACCGCGAAGCCGCGAAGAGCGCCGGCGGCGGCCGCGGAAATGACTCTGGGGTCGGCTCCGTAGGGGGCGACCTTGGTCGCCCCTCGCTCGCGACCTCCAGCAATCCCGGGAATGCGGCCGCCTCTTGCGCCCCCGTCCTCTCCGGCGGCGAGCAGCGCGCCCTGCGCAAGCTCATGACCTCCAACGAGAAGAAGATCGAGACCCTGAAGGGCAAGATCGAGAAGAAGCAGCTGGAAATGGCCGCCGCCGACCAATCCGACTATCTAGTGCTCACCGCCATGCAAGAGGAAATCGCCGACTTCGAAACCCAAATAGAAGCCCTCGAGCTGGAATGGTTCGAAGCGGCCGAGAAGCTGGGGGAGTAGTGGCCGCATACAAAACCATAGTCGCTTGTGCCGAGGCCGAGATCGTCGAGAAGAAGAGCCGCTTCATCGGGCAAATCGCGCCGGTCGCCACTGAGGAAGAGGCACTCGCTTTCATCGCCGAGGTGAAGGCGGCCCACCGCATGGCGCGCCACAACGTGTACGCTTACGTGCTGCGCGGCGGTCGCGTGCGCTACACCGACGACGGCGAGCCGGCCAAAACGGCGGGCATGCCGACGCTCGAGGCCATCCAACATGCGGGTTTGGAAGACGTGGCCGTGGTCGTCACCCGTTACTTCGGCGGCATCCTGCTCGGCACCGGCGGCCTGGTGCGCGCCTACACCGACGCCACGAAGGCGGCTATCGAAGCGGCGGATGTCGTCACGGTGTCGGTCTGCGTCGACATCATCCTGGAGGTGCCCTACAGCCTGTACGAGCAGCTCTGTCGCATCGCTGAGGCGGCCGGCGCGAAGCTTGCCGAGAGCGACTTCGCCGAGAACGTCCTGCTCACCTTCCGCATGCTCGACGGCACTCAGGCCCCCTTCCTGGAAAAGCTCACCGAGCTCACCCGCGGCCAAAGTGAAATCATCGTGACCGCTCCCTTCGACGCCGCGTTCTAGCAAAGGGGCGCTCTATAATGGCCCCAAGCGTTGAAAGGATTTGCATGTACGGATTGAAGACGGAGAGCTCGTTCGATGCCTCTCATTTTTTGACCGATTATCATGGGAAGTGCGAGAACCTGCATGGGCACCGCTGGCGCGTGGTGGCTTATCTGGAGGTGGAGCACCTGCAGACGGAGGGCACCTGCAAGGACATGGTGGTGGATTTCGGCGAGTTTAAAACCGAGCTGCGCGCGCTGACCGAGCGACTCGACCACCATTTCATCGTGGAGGAGGGCTCCCTTGCCCCCGACACCTTGGCGTGCCTCGAGCGCGAGGGTTTCGCCCTGTTCATTGTGCCCTTCCGCACCACGGCAGAGAACCTCGCGAAGTGGTTCTTCGACGCGCTGGCCGCCCGCGGGCTGCCCGTGGCCCAGGTGGAGGTCTACGAGACCCCCAACAACTGCGCCTACTATCGGGAGCAGCGATAGCCCATGGTGCCCGAGGAGGAGAACGACGGCCTGCTGGATGCCGAGCGGCACCAGGCGCGCCATACCATCGCCCCCCGTGCCCAGCTGTTCCCCGTGGCGGAGAAGTTCGTGTCCGTGAACGGGGAGGGCCTGGCGGCGGGGCGGCCGGCCGCTTTCATCCGGTTCGCCGGCTGCAATATGTGGTGCACCTACTGCGACACCCGCTGGGCGAACCATCCGTTGGTGGAAGTGGAAGGGTGGAGCGTGCCCGACCTGGTGGCCTGGGTGGCCGAGACCGGCGTGTCGTGCGTGACGCTCACCGGCGGCGAGCCGCTTCTGCAGCCTTATCTGCCCGATTTGGTGCAGACTCTGCTCGCGGTGGACGACCCGCGCCCTTTGCGCGTGGAAATCGAGACGAACGGTTCGCGCGACCTGAGTCCCATGGCGCACTTGCGCGAGGCGTGCGCCGAGGCGGGGCTTCCCGGCAGCCTGCACTTCACGGTGGATTGGAAGACACCCACGGCCGGCGAGGCCGTGTCCGCCGCCATGCGCCGCGAGAACTACGATCTGCTGGATACGCGCGATGCCGTGAAGTTCGTCGTGGGCACCGAGGACGATCTGGCCTTCATGGAACGCTGCGTCGACGAGGCGGGGCTGTGGGATCGCTGTTCGGTGCTGGTGAGTCCGGTATGGGGCGCTATCGAGCCGGCCGAGATCGCCGCCTATCTGATCGAGCACGGTTTGGACCGCGCCCGTTTGCAGTTGCAGCTGCACAAGATCATCTGGCCCGATGAGACGCGCGGGGTCTAAAGATCCGGAAGGAACGAACCATGACCAAAACCAAAGCCCTGGTGCTGTGCTCCGGCGGCGTGGATTCCACGACGCTTTTGGCGCGGGCCGTGAGCAAGTACGGAGCGGAAAACGTGTATGCGCTTTCCATCAGCTACGGGCAGAAGCACGTTCGCGAGATTGAGGCGGCCCGCGCCGTGGCGGCCCATTACGGTGTAGAGCAGCGCTTCCTCGATTTGGGCGCCATCTTCGCCGACAGCGACTGCTCGCTTCTGGCCCATTCCGATGCGGCCATCCCCGAGTCCAGCTACGCCGATCAGCAGGCCGAAGGCGACGGCGGTCCGGTGAGCACCTACGTGCCCTTCCGCAACGGACTCTTCCTCTCCTCGGCGGCCTCCATGGCCCTCTCGCTCGGCTGCTCGACGGTCTATTACGGCGCCCATCATGACGACTGGGCCGGCAACGCCTACCCCGATTGCTCGCTGGAGTTCGTGGAGGCCATGAATCGCGCCATCGTGGAGGGCACCGGCGGCGAGCTGTGCTTGGAAGCTCCGTTCGTCACCTGGTCGAAGGCCGACATCGTGCGCGAGGGGCTGGCCCTTGGCGTGCCCTACGAGCTCACCTGGTCGTGCTACGAAGGGGGAGAGGCGCCCTGCGGCCGTTGCGCCACCTGCCTCGACCGTGCCGCCGCCTTCGCCGCCAACGGCGTCGAAGATCCGGCTATGAGATAATCAAGCAGAGTTGAGTGTAGCGGGATGTGGGGTATTGCTCACCAAGCGAGTTCCGAGAGCGTTCGAAACAGGACTAAACGTCCTGTTTCACCGAGCGAGGACTGTCTGAGCGACTGAGCGGTACCCCGCAGCCCGCCCCCAAGGAGTTGCTAAAGAAGAGGAGCTGGGAATGAAACCAATGGACATGGCTGAAGCGCTGTTTGGCAGCGACGATGATGCAATCGGGAAGCCCGAGGGGTCGGTGGATACTTCGGCTATGGCCGCCATCGCGGCCCATCTGGCTCGCGAGGATGCCGGCCCCGCGCCAGCGACTGCTCCCGCCGCTGCCTCGGCTGGCCGCGATGAGAATGAGACTCGCGCCGGCGGCGTCACCCTGCTCGGCAACCAGCATACCCAGTACCCGACCGACTACGACCCGTCGGTGCTGGAGACCTTCGAGAACAAGCACCCGGGCAACGACTACTTCGTGAAGTTCAACTGCCCCGAGTTCACGAGCCTGTGCCCCATCACCGGCCAGCCCGACTTCGCCACCATCTATATCTCCTACGTGCCCGATGTGCGCATGGTGGAGAGCAAGTCGCTCAAGCTGTACCTGTTCAGCTTCCGCAACCACGGCGACTTCCACGAGGACTGCATGAACATCATCATGAAGGATCTCATCGCGCTCATGGATCCGAAGTACATCGAGGTCTGGGGCAAGTTCACCCCGCGCGGCGGCATCTCCATCGACCCGTACTGCAATTACGGACGCCCCGGCACCCGCTGGGAGGAAGTAGCCTGGACGCGCCTGTCCCAACACGACCTGTACCCCGAGAAAGTGGACAACCGCTAGGTGCTGTGCGACTCTCTGCCGAGCGTCGATTGACGGCTTGCGAGGAGCTGCCCGGGCGGTGCCGTGGGGAATTGCCGCGCCGCCGTCGTGCTGCGGTGACAGAATGCGAGCTTTGTGCGAAAATACCTTCCGAACTACGAAGAAGAACGCACGTAAGGTAGCTAGCACATTATGACCGCCCAATTCAGCATCCGGGAGGCCGATCCGCAGATCGTCGCGCGTCTGGCGCACGACCTCGGCCTGCCCCGCTTCATCGCGACGACCCTCGTGGCCCGCGGCATCACCACGGTGCGGGCCGCCAAGCGCTTCTTGAACCCCTCGCTCGACCGCGACTGGCGCAACCCCCTGGAGATCCCGGGGCTGGCAGAAGTGGCCGACGGGCTCATCGACGCCATCCGCGAGAAGAAGCGCATCGTCGTGTTCGGCGACTTCGATTTGGACGGCATCTCCGCCACCACCGTGCTCACCCGGGGCCTACGGGCCCTCGGCGCCTGCGCGTTCCCCTTCATCCCGCGTCGTTTCGAGGAGGGCTACGGCATCACCGCGGCCGCCTTCGAGCGCGCCCGAGCTCTGGAGCCCGATGTCATCGTCACCGTGGACTGCGGCATCGCCTGCAAAAACGAGGTGGCCGACATTCTGAAGGCGGGGGTGGAGGTCTACATCACCGATCACCACGAGGCGGCCGATCTCGTGCCCGAGGGCGTGCCCGTGGCCGATCCGAAGATGGCCGATGATTGCCCGAGCGCCATCCTCGCCGGCGTGGGCGTGGCCTTGAAGCTCGTGCAGGTGCTCGGCAGTCGCCTGGGCTTCCCGCACCTGTGGCGCAGCTATACCGACTTCGCCACCTTGGGCACCGTGGCCGACCTCATGCCCATGCGCGATGAGAACCGGGCGCTCGTGGCCGACGGCCTCGCCCGGATGAACACGAACCCCCGCCCCTGCATCGCCGCGCTTCTCGCCACCACGGGCCAGGCCGGAAAACCGCTTTCGGCCACGAACCTGTCGTTCTCCCTCATTCCGCGCCTGAACGCCGCCGGGCGCATGGGCAATGCCGATTTGGCGCTCGATCTGCTCATGTGCGACAACTACGGCGAGTGCTGCGCCATGGCCGAGGCCCTGGAGGACGTGAACAACCAGCGCCGCGCCATTGAGGCGGAGCTGTCGGACATCGCGAAGGAGCAGGCCAGCAGAATCTACCACGGCCAGCGGGCGCTCGTGGTGGCCGGCGAGGGCTGGCACGAGGGCGTGAAGGGCATCGTGGCCTCCCGCCTCGTGAACACCTACGGGGTGCCGGCGCTTCTGTTCACCATCGACGGCGACGAGGCCCGCGGCTCCGGACGCTCCGTGGGCAACGTGAACCTCTTCGAGGCGGTGGAATCGATCTCGTATCTCACGAAGCGCTTCGGAGGCCACGGGGCGGCCGTGGGCGTCACCATCCCCACCAAAAATTTGAAGGCCTTCGCCCAACGTCTCGACGCCTATATGCAGAAGCTGCCGGAGGCGGCCTTCCATCCGCTGACCGAGGTGGACGCGCTCGTGAGCCTGGACGAGCTGACGCTCGAGTCCGTGGCGCTGGTCGAGCGGCTCGCCCCCTTCGGCCAGGAGAACCCCCAGCCCACGCTCCTGGCCCGTAACGTGACGCTCGTGAACACCCGGGCGGTGGGCCAGACCAAGGACCACTTCGCCTGCACACTCACCAATGGGCGCGCATCGGTGGCCGGCATCATGTTCCACTGCGCCGCCATCGACGCGCTGCTCGTGAACGACGCGGTGGTGGACGCCGCCTTCACGGTGCAGATCGACGAATGGCGCGGTCGCCGCTCGGTGAAGGCCATGCTGGAAACCGTGGCGCCGGCGCGCAGCTGCTGCGCTTTGGAGGCCTGCCTCGACCCGGATGCCGTGTCGTTCACCGCCGATCTGTTCGCCGAGGCGGAAGGGGAGCCCGATCTTGCGGCCGCCGACGAGGCGCCCGAGCCGGCGCTGCCCGATCTGGCGCCCCGCCGCGCCCAGTGGGAGGAGACGGCCCGGCGCGACCCGGACGGCCTGGAGGCGGCCATTGTGAAGGCCATCATCGGCGACCGCCCGCTGCATCCGGCCCAGCGAGAGATTCTCGATCGGCTGCGGGCGGGGAAGTCCACCTTCGCCGTCATGGCCACGGGGCGCGGCAAGTCGCTGTGCTTCCAAACCTACGCCGCCTTCCGCGCGCTGACCGACCATGCCGCGAGCCTGTTCATCTACCCCTTGCGGGCGCTCATCGCCGACCAGGTGTTCCATCTGCGGACGAGCCTCGAGCGCTTCGGTATCGCGAGCGCCGTCATTACCGGCGAATCGACGCCCGAGGAGCGCGCGGCGGTGTACGCGGGGCTGGCCGACGGGAGCCTCGATATCGTGCTCACCACGCCGGAGTACCTCATGTTCCACACCGACGAGCTGGCGGCCTCGGGGCGCGTCGGGTTCGTCGTCGTGGACGAGGCGCACCACATCGGACAGGCCAAGGCCGGCCAGCGCGTGGCCTACACCCAGCTCGACCGGGCGCTGACCCGGCTCGGAGACCCCGTGGTGCTCGCGGTGACCGCCACGGCCAACGACGCCGTGGCCGACGACATCGATGCGGTGCTGCCCATTCAGGACTCGGTCATCGACGAGACGGCCCGCGACAACCTGTACCTGGACGACCAGCGCAACATCCCGCACCGCGACGACTATTTGGCCTCCCTGGTGGCCACGGGCGAGAAGACCGTCATCTACGTGAACTCCCGCGAGCATTCCGTGGCGCTCGCGCGCATGCTGCGCCGGCGGGTGCCGCAGCTCGCCTGCATGATCGGCTTCTACAACGCGGGGCTCTCCCGCGACGAGCGCAAGCGCATCGAGGAGCTGTTCCGTCGCGACGACCTGAAGGTGCTCGTGGCCACCTCGGCCTTCGGGGAAGGGGTCGATATCCCCAACATCCGGCACGTGGTGCTGTACCATCTGCCCTTCAGCGACGTGGAGTTCAACCAGATGAGCGGCCGGGCCGGGCGCGATGGGAAGCCGGCGTGGGTGCATCTGCTCTACGGGCGCGGGGACGCCTCCATCAACGAGCGCATCTTGGCCGACGCCACGCCGGATCATGACGTCATGGCCCAGGTGTACCGCAAGCTGCGCTCGCTGCAGCGCAACACTCCCGACGACTACTTCTGCGTGGCCGACGCCGATCTGGCCGAGGCCGCCTCCGACGCCTTCCGCGCCGTGAGCCCCACCTCGGCGGCGTGCGGCTTGGCCGTGTTCCGCGAGCTCGGGCTCATCGAGACGCGCACCGTTTACGAGGCCGGCCGCCCGCATCTGTGGGTGCGGGTGCGCGAGGGGGCGTCGAAGGTGGAACTGACCGATTCGGTGCGCTACCGCGAGGGCATCGACGAGCGCACGCTGTTCGGCGGCTTCTGCCGATGGGCGCTGGGCACCGACGAGCCCGCGCTCACGGTGCGTCTGTGCCATCCCATCGTGCCGAGGAACTGGCCGGGCCAGGGGCACTAACCGATAACGATCCGCGGACCATCCGCGTTCAGGAGAAGGGAGGCGCCCATGAGCGCCGAGAGAGACGATTCCGTCCGGGCGGCGGCCGATGCCGTCAGCGCCGGGAAGGCCACGAAAGAGACCGTGGACGCGCTTCTGGGCCGCCCGCACCCCACGGCCGATTCGGCCATCGAACGCGGGCCCGCCACGCCCGAGGACCGCTTCGCCGAGCTGGCGCGCCTGACGAGTGCCTACATGGACGCGCCGGAGGAGGCCATGCTGCGCCGCGCCTTCGAGTTCGCCCGCGACGCCCACGCGGGCCAGTGCCGCAAGTCCGGCGAGCCTTTCATCATCCATCCCATCGAGGTGGGCATCATCCTGGCCGATCTGCGCATGGACGCCGAGACCATCACGGCGGCGCTGCTCCACGACACCGTGGAGGACACGAAGGTGACGGCCGAGGAAGTGGAGCGCACCTTCAACCCGCAGGTGCGGGCGCTGGTGGAGGGCGTCACCAAGATCACCCGCATCGAGGTGGAGTCGCTCACCGACGAGCAGGCGGCCACCATTCGCAAGATGTTCGTGGCCATGTCCAAGGACATCCGCGTCATCGTCATCAAGCTGGCCGACCGCCTGCACAACATGCGCACGCTGGCGGCCCTGCGCGAGGATCGGCGCATCTTCAAGTCCCGCGAGACGCTGGAGATCTACGCCCCCATCGCCCACCGCCTTGGCATCAACTCCATCAAGTGGGAGCTGGAGGACCTCTCTTTCTTCTACCTGGAGCCCAACAAGTACAAGCAGGTCTCCCGCATGGTGACCGAGTCCCGCGCCGAGCGCGAGAAGTACCTGGCCGACGTCATCGCCGTGCTGCACGAGGAGATGGGGAAGGTGGGAATTTCGGCCCAGATCATGGGGCGCCCGAAGCATCTGTACTCCATCTACCAGAAGATGACGAAGAAGGGCAAGGGCTTCTCGGAGATTTACGACCTCATCGCCGTGCGCATCATCACCAGCTCGGTGAAGGACTGCTACTCGGCCCTGGGCGCGGTGCACACGCTGTGGCACCCCATGCCCGGCCGCTTCAAAGACTACATCGCCATGCCGAAGTTCAACATGTACCAGTCGCTGCACACGACGGTCATGGGGCCGGCCGGGCGTCCCTTGGAGGTGCAGATCCGCACCGAGGAGATGCACCGCAACTCCGAGTACGGCGTGGCGGCCCACTGGCGCTACAAGGAGACCGGCGCCTCGCGCCCCGGCGCCGCCGACAACCTGGATGCCCAGCTGGCGTGGCTGCGCCAGATGGTGGACTGGCAGGACGAGACCGAGGACTCCCGCGAGTTCCTAAAGTCGCTGAAGATGGACCTCGACGACACGGAGGTCTTCGTGTTCACGCCGAAGGGCGAGGTCATGAGCTTGCGCGCCGGTTCCACGCCGGTGGACTTCGCCTACGCCATCCACACCGAGGTGGGCAACCACTGCGTGGGCGCCAAGGTGAACGGCTCCATCGTGCCTCTGTCCTACCAGCTGCAGGTGGGCGACCGCGTGGAGGTGCTCACCCAGAAGAGCGCGAGCCCCTCCCGCGACTGGCTGAACATCGTGAAGACGCCCTCGGCCCGCAGCAAGATCCGCTCCTACTTCTCGAAGATCACCCGCTCCGACGACATGCAGATGGGCCGCGACATGCTCGTGCGCGAGATGCGCAAGCACGGGCTGGGGCTTTCCAGCGCCCAGTCGATGCGGGCGCTGAAGCTGGTGGCCGAGGCGCTCGGCTTCAAAGACCCCGACGAGATGTACGTGCACATCGGCACGGGCAAGGAGAAGGCCCAGCACGTCACGAACCGCCTGCTGAAGATCCTGGTGGACAAGGGCAACGAGGAGGCGGAGAAGCCCACGGTGGGCACATCGGCCTCCTCCACGGGCATCATGGCCCCCATGCTCACGTCCGTGAAGCGCCCGAAGAAGCACGAGACCCACTCGTCCCAGGGCATCGTGGTGAAGGGCGTCGACGACGTGCTCGTGCGCCTGTCGCGCTGCTGCAACCCCGTGCCCGGCGACGACATCTTGGGGTTTGTGACCCGCGGCCGCGGCGTGTCGGTGCACCGAGCCGACTGCCCCAACGCGCTCGATTTGAAGCGGCATCCCGAGCGCATCATCGAGGTGGAATGGGAGGGGACGCCCACGGCGGCCACCTACCAGGTGGAGATCTACATCGAGGCGCTCGACCGCATGAACCTGCTTCTGGACGTGACGCGCGTCATTTCCGAGATGGGCGCCAATGTGCTGTCCTGCAACACCACCACCCACCGCGATGGCATGGTGGAGATGCGCTTCCTCTTCCAGCTGTCCGACTTGGCGGTTATCGAGCGCATGACAAAGCGCCTGTCCGCCATCGACGGCGTCTTCGATGCCCGTAGAATGATGCCCCAAGGATCAAGCAAGAAAGGTTGAGAAATGGCGACGGATTTGTATGAGATCAGCGGATTGTGCGTCGATGTCGAGTATATGATCATGGGCGTGCTCGCCAACAACGTGTATATCGTCTCCGACGGCGAAGGCACCATGGTGGTGGATCCCAGCTGCTCGGCTGACAAGATTTTGGCGGCTCTGGGCGAGCGCAAACTGGATGTCATCGTGCTCACCCATTCCCATTTCGACCACACCGGCGCCGCCGCCGAGCTGCGTGAGGCCACGGGTGCTCCCGTTGTTGCCTCGGCGGTGGATGCTCCGCTTATCGAGGAGCCCTGCGACGAGGATCTCTCCACCCGCGGGGTGCCCTGCCCGGTGGATCGCACGGTCTCTCACGGCGAAGTCGTGGAAGTGGGGAACATGAAGTGGAAGGTCATCGCAACGCCCGGCCACACCCCCGGCTCCATCTGCCTGTTCAACATTCCCCAGTTCGGCAACCATCCCAAGGGGCTGCCGGTGCTCATCTCGGGCGACACGCTGTTCGCCGGCACCATCGGCCGTACCGATTTCGAGGGCGGTTCCATGGCCGACATGCGCGCCTCCCTGAAGAAGCTCGCGGCGCTGCCCGACGACACGGCGGTTCTTCCCGGCCACAACAACCTCACCACCATCGGCGCCGAGCGCCGCCGCGTCTTCGCCCTCTACGGCGACCCCGAGTAGGCCCTGCAAAAGACGCCCCGCGGGAGGGGTGCGGGGCGTCGGGGGGAGGGCTATATAGGGGTGAGGAGAGCGGAACGCGCTAGGCGGAGATCGCCGCCACATCGGCCTCGGTGATGGGCGTGCTCGCCTCGAGCTTGCCGCCAGTGGCCGCCTGGATGCCGCAGATGCGACCGGTCATGATGCAGTGGCCGGCGGACATGCCGGCCTGGTACATTGACCAGTCGGGGGCGCCGCACAGCTGGCCGGCCGAGAAGCCGGTGACCCACAGGTTGGGGATGACCTCGCCGCCCACGCCACGGGTGGCCTGGTAATTCTCGTTCACGGTAGCGCCGGCGCACAGAGCCGAGACGCGCACGTGCTTGTGGATGCCCCAGTAAGGAGCTTTCTCGATCTTCTTCAGGTACTTGGCCTGCTTGCCGAAGTCGGCGTCGAAGCCAGCATCGCACAGCTCGTTGTAGCGCTCCACCGACTTCTTCAGGGCATCGGCAGGGATTCCCAGCTTGCCAGCCAGCTCGTCAAGGGTGTCGCAGCAGTAGGTGTCGATGAGCCCCTCGATGACATTGGCGCCGCTCTCGGGGGAGCGATCCATCTCAACGTCGGGCATGTAGTTTTGCATCTTCTCTTTCTCGGTAGGCTTGCCGCCCCACTCGGTCACCTGGGCAATGTAGTCGTCGTCGAAGATCTGGGAGTACCAGCCGGGTTTGGGCTGGTTGCGCAGCACGCAATTGATCTCCTCGAAGATGCAGTCCTCATTCATGAAGCGCTCGCCGTTCTCGTTTACCGTGAGGAACGGCTCGTCGAACATGGGGCCGGAATCGAAGTCGTGCATCATGTGGGAGTGACCCACGGGCACGAACCCACCGCCGATGGCCATAGCCATGAGGATGCCGTCGCCGGTCTTGTTGGTTTGCTTTCGGTCGAAGTCCTTCACGTCGGGGCAGTAGCGCTCCACGAGGCTCTGGTTGTTCTGGTAGTCGCCCGTGGACAGGATGACGCCCTTGGTGGCATTGAACTTGATGTAGTCGTTTCCGCTCTTGCCGATGACGCCGGTGACGGCGCCGGACTCATCGGTGACCAGCTGCACGCCAGGAGTGGAATAGAAGAACTCCACGCCGCGCTCGGCAGCCATATCGGCCAAGTGCTCGATCATGGTGCCGTTGTTGTAGGGTTTGGGGCCGAACATGATGGAGCGGCGCGAGCACTTCGATCCGTCCTCGTACTCGGTCACAGCCGTGGGGCGTACCATGTAGGGCGGGAATCCGGCTTCTGCGGTGCGCACCTGCATCCAGCGGATGGCCTCACCGGAGTACTTGGCGTAAGTTTCGGCCAAGCCGCGGTCGGCGCGCCAGCCGCAATCCTCCAGAAAGCCCTGGATGTAGTTCATGACGCCCTGCTCGTCGCTCTCGTCCAGAAGGACGCCGGAGCAGGTGCCGCCCTGGGAAATGGGCTTCGATTCTTTTTGGAGCACGGCAACGGTGGCGCCCTCCTCAAGGGCCGACAGGGCCGCCGGCACCCCGCCGGTTCCGGCACCGACCACTACGACATCGTAGGTTTTCTCTTCGCTGAACTCCGTGATGGGTTCAATCTCGACGGGTGAGTCTTCGAAGTCGCTCGCCTGCAGCCCCGCCGGGTACTCGATGCCACCAGTTTCAGCGGTCTTCGGGTTCTCTCCGCCACTGGGAGCGCAGCCGGCAAGTCCTGCTCCTGCCGCTCCTGCGGCGCCCATAGCGAGCGCGCCTTTCAGAAAGTCTCGGCGATTCAATTCCACGATTCCCTCTCCTTTCGTATTCGGTCGTGCGGAACGACGGCGCGGTACTGCTGCACCCGACTTTGCGAGTGATGACGTCGCCCCGACGCTTTCGCGCTCTTCAAAACTATCAGAAATGGCGCTCTTTTCGCCTACTACAAACGGTATGAACTTGCTGATACCGCATCGGTTCATACTGTTTTTCTGATATAACAGGGAAGGGAGGATGATAGATGGATTTCGTTCGACGTTTTGCCGCGTGCACGCCTCAGAGCGCCTCGGTTGTGGCGGGTCTCGCCTGTGCGCTTATTATGATGGAAGTGCAGCGGATGCCCGTGGCTCACAGCGTGAGCTTTTCTATGTTTGCGCCTGTGCCTTATTTGGCTGAGGCGTTCGCACTGATGGTATTGGCATTTCTGGTTTGGCGTTATCCTGCTCGTCGGTTGAGCAACAGTGCGATATTGCGCGGAGCTGTCGGCTTTTTGGCGACGCTCTCCACGTGGCTTGTTCTGTGGGGGACGGGGCTCGACGAGACGCTCATGTTTGTGGTTCGCGCGGTTTACCGGGCTTCTACGGGGCTGCTTGTAGTGCTGTGGGCCGAGCGGCTCATGGGACTTGGTTCGTGGCGCGAGGGGTGTCTTATTGCTGCTGCGATCATAGTTTCCGGGGCGCTTACTTGCCTGCTTTCGGTTGTTCCGGCCAATGTGCTGGAGGGCATTCTCGTGCTGCTTCCTCTTGTGGCTGCAGGGGCCTTTCTGACATATCGGGGCCGACCGGGAGACGGAGGTTCCTCGGCGCTTCCCTCAATCTCGCCGGCAGAGCATCATCCGCTTCCCGCTTTTTCTCTTGAAACGACGCGGGATATTGTTGCTGCTGCGGGGCTTCTCGCCTTCCCGCTTTTGTGCCGTAGCCCCATGATCTCGACGCAGTCGGCTTGGATGCCGTTGCAGGATGGCTTTACCATGGATCAGGCCATGCAGCTCTCCATTGGTGCCGGCACTATCCTGGGCGGGGTGGCAGTAGCGCTTATCATTCGCTTCGCCTGGAATCGTAGCTTCGTGCTTGTGCTTGATCTGCTTGTCTTGCCGTTATCGCTCGTCTCGCTCTATACTGCTCAGCTGATCGGTATGCTGTTCGTGCTTCATTTCCTTATTGTGGACTCCACCTACAAGGTTGTCCTGTTCTATATCATGATGGTGCCGTTTTTGTTTCCAGAGATGCGAAAGGGCCCGCGCTCGGTGGTGCCCCTCTATGCTTCCTTTGCCTTTATGATTGCCATGCGCGCTCTTTTCTCGGGTCTTCATTCCCTGCTGCCCGAATCGCTCTACGCTACGTTGGTGGCAGTAGTGGTGCTGCTGTCCTTTGCTGGAGCAGCCTTGCTCGCTTTGCTGTTGGTGCATCGCCAGATGACTCGGCGGGAACCATCGCCAGAGGCGACGCCTTCGCAAGTGAGCGGTGCGTCCGAAACGTCCCCTCTCGGGCAGCGTCCCGACATCGTAGCGGCTTGCAGCGCTTTGGGCGACCGCTTCGAGCTGACGCCGCGCGAGCGGGAAATATTCCTGCTCTTGGCTCAGAATTACCGGGCGCCCTATATCGCTGAGAAGTTGGTGGTGAGCCAATCGACGGTGAAGACGCATATGCGGAACCTATACGCGAAGCTCGGTGTCCATTCGCAAGCGGAGTTGCTTTTGCTCGTGGACGAGGAGGCTGCGAAGTAGCACCTCGAATAGATGGTGCGATTTCTCCCGCCTCTCGCACCCCTGATTTTTCAAAAAAATTGGCAGTCTGTCTTGCTGACGGCGTGTCATAGGGTAGACTTGGGCTACTGCGCATTTTCTGGGTGCAGTTTATCTGTTGGAAGGAACTCCGTGACGATCGAGTGGACCTTTTTCCTCTCCGAGCTTATGCAGAACCCCATCCTTCTGGTGGTGACTCTGCTTAATATCGGCGTTATCATTGTGAACGGCGCGACGGATGCGCCCAATGCCATCGCCACGGCGGTCTCTACTCGGGCCATGAAGCCGCGCCACGCCATCATCATGGCGGCAGTGTTCAACTTCCTGGGGTTGCTCCTCGTCTCGCTGGTTTCCACGGCGGTGGCCCACACCATCTTCTCCATGGTGGATTTCGGCGGCAACTCCCATCAGGCCCTGACGGCGCTCATGGCGGCGATGGTCGCCATCATCGTCTGGGGCGCGGCGGCCTGGTGGTTCGGTATTCCCACCTCGCAATCCCACTCGCTCATTGCCGGCCTCACCGGCGCGGCCATCGCCGTTCAGGGTGGCCTGGACGCCATCAACGGCGCCGAGTGGATGAAGGTCGTCTACGGCATCCTGCTCTCGACGCTGCTCGGCTTCGGCCTGGGCTGGCTCAACTACAAGCTCATCGGGCGGATGTGCCGACATGTGAACCGTCAGAAGGCGAACTCGTTCTTCAAGTGGGCGCAGATTTGCTCCGGTGCCGGCGTGGCCTTCATGCATGGTGCCCAAGACGGCCAGAAGTTCATGTCCATCTTCATGCTGGCCATTATGATGACCGCCGGCATGGGCATGGATCTGTCGGGCGTGGCTATGCCCATGTGGCTTATGATCTTCTGCGCCTTCAACATGGGCTTCGGCACGGCCGTGGGCGGCGAGCGCATCATCAAGTCCGTGGGCATGGACATGGTGAAGCTCGAGGCGTTCCAGGGATTCGCCGCCAGCCTCTCCACGTTCGTGAGTCTTATGCTCGCCACCTTCGGGGGCTTGCCGGTTTCCACGACGCACACCAACACGACGGCCATCATGGGCGTGGGGGCCGCGAAGAGCCCCAAGTCCGTGAAATGGTCTATCGCCATCGATATGGTGAAGACGTGGGTGCTCACCTTCCCCGGGTGCGGCATCCTGGGCTTCGCCTGTGCCAAGTTGTTCCTTATGATCCTGTAACGCGAGAAGGGAAGTCCAGTGGCCAAGAAACACAAGTACGATTACTTCGACGCCTACGAAGAGCTGTCCGATCTGGCCGTGCAAGAGGCGAGCGTCCTTGTGCGCGCCATGGAGAACTTCACCGATGCCGCTGCCCTGCGCGCGGTGCTCGATGAGGCCCATGCGCTCGAGCACGCCGGCGACATGATCAACCACGACATCTACAAGCACGTCGGCAACGACTTCATGCCGCCGTTCGATCGCGAGGACATCGTGGCTTTGGCCGGCGCGCTGGACGAGATTCTGGATGAGATCGAGGACGTGCTGCAGTACTTCTACATGTTCGACATCCATCAGATTCCCGAGGACGCCCTGCGCTTCGCCACCCTCATCCGCAAGTCGTGCAAAGCCGTGGACGCCGCCATGGAGGATTTCCGCAACTTCAAGAAGTCGAAGAACTTCAAGCAGCTGGTCATTCAGGTCTCCGACAACGAGGAGGAGGCCGACGCGCTGTACGTGGAGGTCATCCGCAACCTGCACGTGAACCACGCCGACGAGCCCATGCACGTGCTGAAGTGGTCGCGCCTGTACGCCTTCATGGAGAGCTGCTGCGACGCCTGCGAGCATACCGCCGATCTCATGAGCACGATTCTGTTGAAGAATATGTAGGCTCAGGATCGGGGAATCGGTACACCTACGTAGGGGCGGCGCTTGCGTCGCCCTTTCTGCATTGGCGGACGTTCTGGCTCGGGAGTGCCGATCGAGGCCGGCCCCTACGGGGATGTCTGCAGGCCAAGCGGCGGGCTTGTTCAGTGCGCGGCGACGGTCGTCGTATTTCCGTGCAAGATTTTTCGTTAGAGAGAGTGTGTCTGGGCGATTCGTGCAGGATTTTGCGATAGGGAGACTCTAAATCGGTTGTAGGATCGCCTCGGCCTCTCCCTATCGCAAATTCCTGCACGAATTTGGTGTACCCGGTGACGGGAGAGCGTCATGAGCGCTTCTTCTGGTCGCGGGGGTTGTGCTGGGGCTTCTTCGGGTCGGGGGTTTGCGGTTCGAAGGGGTCGAAGGCCGGTTCGTCGTCGGCTTTTCGTGCCGCGTGCGCGTCGGCGCCTTCCACGCCTTCCGCGCTCTTCGAATCCTTGGCTTCCGCGGCGGAATCCTTCACCGCCGCCTGCGGGCCGGTGCGGCGGGGCTCGTGGTCGAGGCCGATGATGCGGTAGAGCTCGTCGCGGTCGACGAACAGGCGATCGGAGGGATCGGGGGCCGGTTCGGAGGCATGCTCGTCCTCGTCGGCCAGGGGCACCACGAGCTTGTCCATGAGCACGGTGGGCTGGAAGTGCTCGCCGTCGTCGTCCATCCAGCGGCCGCTCAGGCGATCGTAAAGCTTCTTGCCCTTCCTCTTGAAGCGATCGAACTTGGTTGTGCCCTGGCGCTCGCGGGCCGTCTTGCCTATGGGCACGTGCACCTTGCGCGCGATGAAGCGCATCGGTCGCGCCACGCTTTCCACCACCGTGTCCGAGTAGTCGCGGGGCGGCTTGGTGCGCCAGCCCATGATGAGGGACAGGTAGCGCAGAACCATGATGAGGCCGGCGCACAGGATGCCCGCCGTGTCGGGCAGGATGCCGTTGGCCTTCAGCGGGCAGTAGACCATGCAGCCGATAAGGGCCGCGCTGCCGTAGATGGGGCCGGTTTGGAAGGCGACGGGCGGCCGGTTCATGAGCACGTCGCGGGAGATGCCCCCGCCGATGGAGGTGATGGTGCCGAGCACTACCGAGGGGATGACGGTAAGGCCCGCCGAGAGGCTCTTCGACGCGCCGATGATGGCCCACAGGGCTACCGAGATGTTGTCCAGGAGGTCGACGATGGGGTCCAGGTAGGTGGCCAGCTTGCCGAAGTAGAACACCGCCACGCCGGCCAGGGCGCAGGAAAGGAGAAACCAAGGGCTCTGGAAGGCGTACAGGCCGTAGTTCTGCAGCAGGATGTCGCGGATGATGCCGCCGCCCATGCCGGTGATGCAGGCGATGGCCACGGTGCCGAAGATGTCGTAGCGGGCGCGCACGGCGGACATGCCGCCGGACAGGCCGCCGGTGACGGTGGCGGCGAACTCGAACCAGAAGGGGAGGTCGAAGGCGGTCTCGAGGGTCATGGGCGTTCCTACCGATTCCGCACGTCGGGGACGTCGTCGCCGGCCGCGGCGTCTTCCACGGCCACGACGAGGGCCACCACGGGCTCGCCGTAGAAGTTCACGTCGGCGGTGAGGCGGTGGGAGGCGGCCAGGTCGAAGTCGTCGGCATCCATGGCCTTAATGGCGTCCAGGGCGCCTGCGCGCGCCTGGTCGTACAGATCCCAGAAGCTGGCGCGGCTGACGGCCTCGGTGGCCGGATGGCGCCAGGGAGCGCGCTCGCCGTTGGCGAAGGCGGAAGTGGCGCGCTCGGCGGCCCGGTGGCTCATGGCCCCGGTCATGGCATGGGGGCGCACGAGGCGCTCGGCAGCGGAGAGCACGGAGCGCTTGGCGCCGGTGGGGGAGTAGAGGGCCCGCTGGGCCGCGCGCTCGGCCCGCACGGCGCTTTTGAACATGCCCTTGGGCATCGTGAGGCCGAAGGCGTCGTCGATGGCGGTGGCGTACAGGCGCCCCACGGTATCCAGCATGCTGTCGCGTCCGCGCAGCACCGAGGTGGCGGGGCGGTAGGTGGCCACGGTCTCGCCGCGCTTGGCCGTCAGCACAAGCTCGTCCAGCTCGGTCTCGATAACGGCGTGTACCTCATGGGCGCCCTCGGCCGCGAGGCCTTCCACACCGGCGGCGCACAAGGCGTTCACCTGGCTTATGACGAGTGGATGCACCGTGCTGTCCAGCAGGTAGTGGCACACGTAGCCCAGCGCGTAGGCGCGTCCGACGGAGCGCTCCTGCGCCGGCAGCTCGCGCACAGCGCTCTTCAGGGCCACGAGGAATTCCGCCGGGCGCGCCCGATGCAGGGTCGAGGCCAGCTTTCCCACGCGGCGGTAGCGCGGATCGGGCGCGACGAAGAACAAAGGATCGGGGCCCTGGTTGCCCAAAAGGAAGGCCTCGGCCGCATCGCGGGAGCCCCCGATGGTATCGAAGGTCTCGCCGTACACGTCTTTCCCGAACAGGTCGTGCGTGATGATGGCCGGCATGGCTTCTCCTCTCCGATGGCGTTGCCCGATGTTGAATGCAAAGCGATCATGATAGGTACACAGGCCATCATAAACAATGGTGCGGCCGCCAGCGGACGGTGGGTGTCGTCCGTCGGAAAACCGACATACTAGGTAGATGGAGCAGACGGCGTTCCTGTGGCGGGACGGACGGCGTCATCTGGCGGGACGGACGGCGTCATCTGGCGGGGTGGCCGGGGGTGCCTCGGCGGGGTGGTCGGCATCCCTGGGGCCGGACGGCCGCTCGCCGCCCGTGGCCGCTGATGGCATTCCAACCGAAGATGCGCCCGTACGGGCTGCGCTCGCCCTCATTGACCTTGCAACTTTGCTATAGTGGTGCCCACTTGCATTTTCGACTAGTTCCGTATCGAAGGAGAGCAAGCGCAATGGCTCTGATTGTCGCGAAATTCGGGGGCACGTCGGTTGCCTCCCCCGAGCGCATCAAAAACGTCGCCAAGCGCCTGGTGGGCATGCGCCAGCGCGGGGACGAGGTGGTGGCCGTGGTGTCTGCCATGGGCAAGACCACCGACGAGCTCATGGGGCTCGCCTCCGCCATCACGACGGCGCCGCCGGCCCGCGAGCTGGATCGGCTGCTGTCCACCGGCGAGCAGGTTTCCATGACGCTTCTGGCCATGGCCATCGAGGCTTTGGGCTACAAGTCCATCAGCTTCACTGGACGCCAGGCGGGCATCGAGACCAACGGCACGCACAACAAGGCGCGCATCGTGAAGGTGCACAACGAGCGCATCTTAGACGCGCTGGACGACGGCGCCATTCCCGTGGTCGCCGGGTTCCAGGGCATCGACGCCAACGGGGACATCACCACGCTCGGCCGCGGCGGGTCGGACACGACGGCGGTGGCCATCGCCTGGGGCATTAATGCCGACGTCTGCGAGATCTACTCCGATGTGGACGGTGTCTACACCACCGACCCGCGCATCGCGCCCCGGGCCCGCAAGCTCGATTCCATCTGCTACGACGACATGCTGGAGCTCTCCAGCGCCGGCTCAGGCGTGCTGCAGAGCCGCGCGGTGGAGTTCGCCCGCAAATGGAAAGTGGTCATCCATTCCCGCTCCGCATTCTCGGAGGCCGAGGGAACCTATGTCAAGGAGGAGTACGAAATGGAAGAAGCCGTCATCACCGGCATCGCCAGCGACACGTCGGAAGTGAAGGTGACCATACGCCAGGTGCCCGACGCGCCGAACGTGGCCGCCCGCGTGTTCGGGGCGCTGGCCGCTGCCAACGTGAACCTGGACATGATCATCCAGAATGTGTCCGAGGCCGGCTTCACTGACATCTCCTTCACGACTCCTGGGGCCGATCTGCCCCGCGCCAAGGAGACCATGGAGCGCATCGTGCCCGAGATCGGCGCTCGCGAGTTCATCGTCGACGAGGACATCGCGAAGGTGTCGCTGGTGGGCACGGGCATGAAGTCCTCTCCGGGTGTGGCCTCGCGCACGTTCCAGACCTTGGGCGACAACAACATCAACATTGTGGCCATCTCCACGTCGCCCATCCGCCTGTCCATGATCGTGGACGCGGCCCAGGCAGTACAGGCCGTCCAGTGCCTGCACACCGCCTTCGGGCTCGATTCCGACGACGTGTTCGTGGAAACCCAGCTTTCAGCGGAAGAGATTGCCGCCAAAATGAAGAAAGGACGCTAAATGACCTGGACGAAGGAAATGCCGGCAAACCCCGTGGTGGCTGTGGCCGGAGCGACGGGTGCGGTGGGGCAGGAGTTTCTGCGCGTGCTGCATGACGTGGACTTCCCGGCGAGCGAGGTTCACGCTCTTGCGAGCGCGCGCTCGGCTGGCAAGAAGGTGCCCTTCGAGGGGTGCGGACTCGTGCCGGCCGGCGAGCTTACCGTGCAGGAGATGACGCCGGAGTCCTTCGAGGGCGTCGACATCGCGCTGTTCTCGGCCGGCGCCTCCGTGTCTAAGGAGATGCGCGAGGCGGTCACCGCCGCCGGTGCCGTGATGATCGACAACTCCAGCGCCTTCCGCATGGATGAGGACGTGCCCCTGGTGGTGCCCGAGGTGAACCCGCAGGATGTGGCGTGGCATAACGGCGTTATTGCGAACCCGAACTGCTCCACCATCCAGATGGTCGTCGCGCTGAAGCCGCTCTACGACCTCTCTCCCATCAAGCGCGTCGTGGTGTCCACCTACCAGGCCGCTTCCGGCGCCGGCGCGCCGGCCATGGCCGAGCTGTACGATCAGACCCGCGCTTTCCTGGACGGCACTCCCGAGGACGAGTTGGAAATCTCCGCCTTCGCCCACCGCATCGCCTTCAACACCATTCCGCATATCGACGTCTTTTTGGATGATGGCTCCACCAAAGAGGAGTGGAAGATGGTCGTCGAGACCAAGAAGATCATGGGCGACCCCGCCATCGAGGTGGCGGCCACGTGCGTGCGCGTGCCGGTGCTGCGCTGCCACGGCGAGGCCATCAACGTGGAGTTCGCCGGCGAGGTGACCGTGGAGGCGGCCCGCGCGGCGCTCGAGGCGGCCCCCGGCGTGGAAGTGATGGACGACACCGCGAACAAGGTGTACCCGATGCCCGGTCTGCTTGCCGGCACCGACGGCACCTTCGTCGGACGTTTGCGCAAGGATCCGACCGTGCCCCACGGCATCGCCTTCTGGGACGTGGCCGACCAAATCCGCAAGGGAGCGGCCCTGAACGCCGTGCAAATCGCCCAGCTGCTTCTGCCGTAGAACAGGCGTCATCCTGAGCGAGCGAAGCGAGTCGAAGGATCTCCAATGGAGTCCCGCTATGGGGCTCCATTTTTCTGCGCGGGCCCGTGCGGCGGCATTGTGCCTACTGGGTCTCGGACAGTCATCGGTCTTTTGCGCGTATCTCGCCCGCGCCGCCTATCGCGATGATCCGAACGACTGATGGCCCGCTCGGTCAACGAACCCCTCGGTTTCTGCATGAGATCTCGAGTTATAAGCGTCTCGGGAGTTGCTGAGGGGCCGGCGCGAAAGCACCGCAGTTCTGCGCGCTTCTCTGAACTGGTGTTTTCCAAAAGTCCTTTCTAGCTGTGATCTTTCTTGGAAAGAGATGACGCTTATAACTCGAGATCTCATGCAGAAAAGGGCATCTTCGTTGACTGAACCCGTCGGCAATCACTCTGCGTGAACCGCCAATGTTCTCAGGACGGTCGTTGCGCTTCGTTTTCCCGTGAGCGAGGACGGTTCGTGCGAGCTACTTCTGCCAAGCAGTTCAGGCCTTCTTTCAACGTGCAAAGGCGCGGTTGCGATAAAAGTAACTGTTCTGCTCATGAATGTCGGTTCGGCAGATTTACCGCATGTACGCCTCGCGACAGCTAAAGCCTGTTATCTTGCAGCACATGGAAGTGATCTTCAGTCATACAACAGCTTTGGATTTTCTCAGGATGTGGTCGTGCAATCATCCTCTGGCTTTGCGTGCCTTCCACGATCTGCGTTCGCGTGATGTGGGGCACCTTCCTTCCTCCCATTTGAAGGGCTTCAGCTCGCTTGCCCGTGCCGCAGATACCGAGGCTGCTGTTCGTGCGGCCATCGAGAGTGCGAAAAGGCCCAGCCTGAAGCGAATGCTCGAAGAGCTATGGGGCAACGCCACGGTCGAGCGCCCTCTTCACGTTCTCGCGCGGCCCAAAATCGGGCGTCATTCCACGAAGCGTGTTTGCTTCCATCAGCTTGCTGCGCCGCTGCCGCGTGGGGCCTTTCTCGAAATCGCTCCCGGCGTGGCCGTATGCTCTCCTGAACTTGTGTTTGTCCAACTGGCCGAAACCCTCCCTATGGGCGAGCTCATTGCTTTGGGATATGAGTTTTGCGGATGCTATCCCCTTGAGGCGAATCGTTCGGGCGCGCTCGTGCGGGCGCAGCTTACAACGCCGGCCCGACTCTCCGCGTTCGTTAACCGCGTCGAGCGCATGAAAGGCCTGCGGAAAGCGCGCATCGCTGTTCAGTTCGTCTACGCGAAATCTGCTTCTGCCAAGGAGACGGAAATGGATGCGTTGCTTATGACGCCCATGCGGTGGGGCGGTTTGAGCCTGCCTCCGGCACTCGCCAACGAGCCGGTTGCGCTTTCGGAGGAGGCGGCGCGCATCGCACGGGGCGATCGGGTGGTATGCGACCTTCTGTGGCCGCAGGCCCGCGTTGCGGCGGAGTACGACGGCCTTGCCTTTCATGGCGGGCGACATCAGCAGGCGCGTGATTCCCGGCGCCGCGACGCCCTCATCGCCGATGGCTTCGATGTTGTAACGGTTACGTCTTCGCAGATCGATAGCGTCTCAGAGTTCATCGAGATAGCCGACGCCCTCTCGCGCAAAACAAGAGGCAGAACTCCTGTGCGCCCTGTCTCGTTTCTCGACCGCCATCTGCAGCTTCGCCACGAGCTGCGCGCATTTCACCACCAGCACTTTCCGCCAGTCTCCCCCTCAGAAGAGGGCGACGCGTAGCTCACGTTCGCAACCCGTGCGGCCTGCTGAGATGGGTCAAGCAAGAAGGCGCTTCGTGCGGCCGAGTTCGGGATGGGTGCCGGAGCATCACTTGCAGATGATCATCGGCCTTCGGTCGACGAGCTGCCCTGAAATTGCAGCAGATCGCGAGTTGTAAGCGTCCGATGTCGAGATGCCGAACGGAATCTTTTTGATCTGAAGAGCGTGACCTGGGGGTTTGCTGAAAAGATCCTTCGAAGTGCCTCAATGGGCTGCTCGCAGACGCTTATAACTCGAGATCTCGTGCAGAAATCGGAGGGTTCGTTGACTGAACCCAATGCGAGTCGCGGAATCGCCGCAGGCTCCTTCTCAGATTGCCTCGGACTTGTTGCGAAAGACGGCGCGGACGAGGTATTCCACGTTGCCTTCGGGGCCGGTGATGGGGGATTCGACCACCCCGGTTGCGGTGAACCCTGCGGCGGCGAGGGCGGCCTTTACTTCCTCCACAGTGCGCAGTCGCACTGCCTCATCGCGGACGACGCCCCGGTCGGTCTCGTCGTGGGCCGATTCGAACTGAGGTTTCACCAGGCCGATGAAGATCGTGCCCGGGCGGCTGAAGCGGGGAAAGAGGGGGGCGAGTGCTGCCAGGCCGATGAAGGATACGTCGATGACAATGAGGTCGAAGGGTGCGCCGACCTCGGCGGGATCGGCGTCCTTGATGTTCGTGCGCTCGAAGACGGCCACTCGCGGGTCTTGGCGGATCTTCCAGGCGAGCTGCCCGTAGTTCACGTCGAGGGCCGCCACGCGCGAGGCGCCCGCCTGCAGCAGGCAGTCGGTGAAGCCGCCGGTGGACGAGCCGATATCCAGGCAGTTCATGCCGGCGACGTCCTGCTTGAACGCGTCCAGCGCCCCCTGGAGTTTCTTGCCGCCGCGGGAGACGAATTGCTTGCGGCCGCGAATGAAGATGTCGGCTGTGGGCGCGACCTTTATCGCGGCGCTCGTGGCGTACACGTCGTCTACCCGCACCTCGCGCGCCATCACGGCCCGCAGCGCGGTCGCGCGGTCGGGAAAGTCTCCCCGTTCTACCAGCAGGTCGTCCAGGCGTATTTTCTTGGGCTTAGCGTTCATGGCGACCATTATACGCGAGTCGGCTGCCTCGTTTGCACGCCGCGTAAGTGCTGTCGCGAAACGGCTGCGGAAATGTCCTCCTCAGAAGAAGAAACCTTGTGGCCAAGATGGGCTGTCCGGCACGCGAGGAGCGCTCACTGCTAGCGTATCAGCAGCTCGCGGCTTGTGGAGGCGATGTGCTCCGCAAGCTCTGCGCGGTCGATGCCCTTCAGCTGCGCGATGCCGGAAAGGGCGTTGTTCAGCTCGGCGCGCCAAACTTCGGCGGGTAGGTTGTCGTCCTTGCGGGCGGGCATGTCGGTTTCCAGGAGTAGCTGACCTAGGGGAATCTGCCGGGCGTATTCGCGTCCGCGCCGCGACGCCAGCATGCGCGGCCCCACCGAAAAGAGGCAGCCAAGCTTGACGGCTCGATGCAAATCATCGGAAGTGCCTGAGAACCAGTGAAAGATCACGCGATGCAGCGCAAAGGTGCTGGCTTGTTCGAGCGCATCGAGTGCTGCTGCGGCGGCATTGATGGCGTGGATGGAGATGAGCTTCGGCGCAGTGTCGGTGGCGCTGCGGGTGAGGGTGCCTTCGCTGGGTGGGTTCGCCTCGGGGCTCGTGGTTGCGATACAGGTTCGGTTTTGCCCGCTGGTTGCTGTCGCGCCTTCGGGATTGGTGGGTGCCAAGGGCGCTGCGGACTCGTTGCATGTGGCCAGAATACAGGCGAAAGCGCTCGTCTGCAGGGCACGGCTCTCTTCCGTATCGCGCGGGCCGGCGAAGTCGAGCCCGATCTCCCCGATGAATCGGGTCGTGCGCGCAAGCTCGCAGAACCGGGCCAGCTCGGTTTCGCCCACGCGCCCGTCGGCGATCCACCAGGGGTGTGCGCCCAGGGCCACAGCGACGTTCGGCGCATCGGCCAGGGCTGCGCGCAGCTGCTCGTATTCCGTCGGCTCCACCGTGCACGAGAGCGCGCCGATGCCCGCTTGCGCCCCCTCAGCCGCTACGGTGGCAGGTGCGGGTGCAAATCCCACATGGCAGTGCATATCGTAGAGTTTTTCCATGAACAGCAGCATACCACGGCCGAAGGGGTCGCCGCGAAATCGATGAAAACATGGAAGGTAGCGCA
Source organism: Adlercreutzia sp. CNCM I-6215 (assembly GCF_977072315.1). Classification (NCBI taxonomy): domain Bacteria; kingdom Bacillati; phylum Actinomycetota; class Coriobacteriia; order Eggerthellales; family Eggerthellaceae; genus Adlercreutzia; species Adlercreutzia sp. CNCM I-6215. The sequence goes on from NZ_CDRVMA010000014.1 coordinate 52,292, forward strand.
GCGTTAAGCGCGAGGCGGATGGCGGCAGTCAGATTTGGGCTGGCATGCAGAGGCGCAGTCGGGCCGAGGCGTCCTGGGAGAACTCCGCGGCGAGTCCGCGCGCGTCAGGCGGCTGTCTCGTACGGGTCGCGCGCAGCTCGCCGATTCTGTGGGCACGCCGTGGCAAGTGGGTAACGGATGCCGTCATGCCGTTAAAGAGGTTGACGTGCGGCCTGGGTGTTCTAGAATCGACAACCGTACGGAACATACGACGATTTGTAAAGGAAGCGATCGATTTTATGGCGGAGCTACTCGAGGCCATCATGCTCATCTGCTTCGGTCTGTCATGGCCGTTGAACGCGTACAAGAACTATCGAGCCGGCACAGCGGTTGGTACCAGCTGGCAGTTCATCGCGCTGATCACTGCCGGTTACTTCGCCGGTATCGCGGCCAAGTTCGTTTCCGGCAACCTCAACTGGGTGCTGATCGTCTACTTCATCAACGTGGTGTGCATTGCCGCCAACTGGCTCGTCTACTTCCGCAATCGCCGCCTGGACGCGCAGCGCTCAACCGAGGTGGTCATGGAGGAAGAGTCTTTCGTCGTGGTGGCCTAGGCTGTCACTGTCCTCTACTCCTCGTCGAAAGGCATCTCTTGTATCCTTGAAGCGCCGTAGTCTCTCCTGCCTCTCTAGATGCAGAAGGTTCAGTGCGCGCTGACGCAATTATGCGCGAGGGACGGAAGCAGCATTTAGCTGGCAGCTAATGCGGAGGACTCCGCGACTCTTTAGAATAGGATGGATTTGAGTCGCGTTTGCGTTTCTGCGACACTCCCATTCTTTTCTGATGGTTCGGATATACCGATCGAGCTTGATTGGAGTATGCCATGCTTATTAAATGTCCCGAGTGCGGCGCCGATGTGAGCAACAGGGCTTGCGCTTGTGTAAAATGCGGATGCCCGCTTGGGGGCGATGCCGATGAGGGTAGTGGGACAGTGATTGTCTACGGGCTCTCGCAAATGAACCTCATAGGCGGCTCCCTCAAGATATACGCTAATGGCGTTCATGCGGGCACGGTTAAAAAACATGGCGTACTTGAGTTCTCAATCAGAGAGAATTCCATCATCACTACAAAATGCGGCATTAATCCTAGCAAAGGGGTCATTGAGGTCAAAGTTGGAAGAACCACCAAAATCAAGTACGATTACAATCGTATAACTGGTTGCTTGGTCCCCCAGATTGTCGATGAGGTTGTCAACCGGCCGGCGTTTTGAGTCTGGGGCGTATTCTGGGAAAGATATGAAGTTTGTGGGAGTTGCGGGCAAGCAGAGAAAAACGTATATCGTCATTTGGCAAGAAACCCGTGGAGAGAATGGGGGTCGGTATGGACGGGAAGGATGTTGCAGAGGCAGTAGCAGCTGTGGCGGCAATGATGGGTAAGATTCAGAATCCGAAGGTCAAAGCTGCTGCAAAGGTGGTGCATAAGGCCGCTCCTGCGGTTGCGGTGGCTGCGCAGGTTGCTCCTGCAGCCGCCAAGGCGGCGGCACCAGTCGTAAAGAAGGCCGGTCGTGCTGCAGCTGGAGCAGCTGGCGCCGCGAAGGACAAAGTTGTTGAAGTTGTCGGAGACGGCAGGGATAAGATGAGGGAAAAAAGCCGAGCAGCCTCTGAGAGAAAGCAACAGCAGATGGCACAAGTTGAGGCTCGGAAGGAATTGCTCGCGTGTGCTCCGGTGGTTATCGACGCTAAGACGCTGAAGCACGACTCTGGGGATTGCGGAGATGTAAGCGCAGGTCGGTTTGTCAGCTTCCCCGGCTGCTACGTCGCGATAACCTATGGGGAAAAGTTTAGCGGGAAGCATATTGCCGAATATCGCGAGGCTCGTGTGTTCTATTCCGATAATATGGGACGCTCGATCATCGATGATATAGAAGGGCGAGGAGATGCCGACATCTACGCAGATGTAAAGTATGGCCAGGGTGTCAGATTCTACCTATTCCCTTGTGATGAGGAGAATTCTGCCAAGCTTTTAGAGTCTTTGTCGCAAGTGCTGGTCGAAGACGACAGCGTAGAAGCGCGCGCCTGATGTCTACTATCGCGAACATAATCTGGATCATCTTCGGCGGGCTGGTCACGGCGATTGGGTGGTGTCTTGCGGGGATTGTGTTCTCCATCACCATCATTGGCATTCCGCTCGGACGGCAGTGCTTTAAGATGGCATCGCTCACGCTGGCGCCCTTCGGGAAGACGATCGTCTACGGCGGCGGTGCGCCGTCGCTTATCGCCAACATATTCTGGCTCATCTTGGCCGGCCTGCCCATGGCGGTTTCCTACGCGGTGCTCGGTGTTCTCTACTGCATCACCGTCATCGGTATCCCCATTGGCCTCCAGTGTCTTAAGATGGCGAAGCTGTCGCTTTTGCCCTTTGGCGCGCAGGTGATGTAGCCGTCGCACGATATGGCGGACGGCGGTGGGGGCGTGCTCGCCCGATTTAGGCTGCCTCGGGGTTCTCGTTCGGCCCTAAATCCTCGGGGACGGTTTGCTCCTCGAACTCGGTCTGCTGCACCTTCTCGGCCTGGGTGGGGTTCATCCAGTCGCCGGCGGCGGCGAAAGCGATGCAGAGCGCGATGACCGCCACGATGGCGATGATCGCCCATATGAGCCCGGGATGCTTGCGCGTGTTCGCTTTGGGGCCGCCCTCGTCTACCTCGAACTCCTGCATGGCGGGGAACTCCGGATCGTCGGCCGACGATTCCAGCACGGTCGGCTCCTCTGCGGCCAGCGGGTCGCGCTCGGCAAAGGTCTCCTTACGTCCCTTGGGGTGCTTGGGGGCCGTATCGTGCTCTAGTTCCCGGGCTTTATGGTCGCTCATAACGGGTCCTCTCTCAACGATGGCATGGGGCGGAAGCGTTGGTGCGCGACGTCGGCTCCGGGCGCCTTCCCGCTTGTCCACGCCGGTTCCTTTCGCTTTCATGGTAGAGCGCGGGGCCGCGAAGGGCGCTGGCGCGGGCGAGCAGTGGGGAATTGTTGGGGAAACTGCTTCACTTTCGTTGAAATTCGCCCTCGGGGGATGATGCCGCCGGCCGCTCAGGGATGATGCGCCCGTCCTCGGGGCAGCTATGGTAGGAAGCGACAAGCCACGCGCTCGCGCGAGAGAGCGGCCGAGCATTGCGTCCCGGCCGCTTCCCGTCGCGCGCCGCTTCGCAGAAAGCCCTGTCCCGAAAGCGAGGAGCCCCATGACCGATCTGTCCCTCTCCGCCCGCACCCGCCGCGTGCCGCTCGGCGCGGCCCTTCGCGCTGCGGGTGCCGCTGTGCTCGCGCTGGCCTTCACCGTCGCGCTGGCCGTCTGCCTGTCCGCTCTCACCGGCTGCTCGTCCGACGAGGCCTCCTCGGCGCAAACCGGCGGCGAGAAGGCGACCGAGGGCGCGCCCACGGCCGAGGCTGGCGTGCTTATGGTGGCCTCGGCGCTCAACAGCGAGCCCTACGAGCAGGCAACCAGCACAAGCCAGATCGGCTTTACCGTGGAGCTGCTCCGGCTGGTGGGCGAGCGCGCCGGGCTGGACGTGCAGTTCGCCAAGGCCGTGAACCACAAGGACGCCGACCAGAACATCACCCCCGGCCGCCCCGAGGACGTCGCCGCGAAGGTGGCCGCGGGCGAGGCCGACCTGGGCGCGTCGTCCATTCCCGCCGATGCCGCGCTCGAGGGCGTGGCGCTTTCCGAGCCCTACCTGCATGCCGACTACGCCGTGGTCACGAAGATGGACACCGGCCACGACGACCTGGCCAGCATCCAGGATGCGGGCACCGTGGTGGCCGTGCAGAACGATGCGGCCATCGCCGCCTGGGTGGCCGAAAACCTGCCCGAGGCCGAGGTGGTTGCCTTCGAGGACGGCATCGACGCCCTTATGGAGCTGAACTCCGAGCGTGCCCAGGCCGCCATCGTGGACGAGCCGCGCTTCCGTCGTTACGTGCAGGTGAAGGAGCCGCACCTGCAGGCGGTGGAGCTTGTCGCCTCCGACAAGGACTACGCCTTCGCAGTGGCCGCCGGCAACGAGGCGCTGCTTACGGCGGTGAATGAGGCCCTGACCGCCCTGCGCGCCGACGGTTCCTACGACGCCCTGTACGATTCCTGGTTCGGCGACGCCGGCATTGCCAACGAGGCCGCCGCATCTCGCGAAAAGGGCACGGGGAACGCCCCCGAGGCCGTGCAGGACTCCACCGGCGCCTAGGGCCTTCGCCGCCGCGCTTGCCTTGCCGGACGCTCGTTTATCGAACAGGTGGTGAAGCCTTCGTGGCCTTTGGGGCCAGAAGGCCGCGCACAGGATAGAATAGGGGAGCCGCTCTCGGGCGGCTCTTTTCATGCTCGCCGCCGGGGTTCTCGCCTCGGCATCGCGCGGGCAGCGAACTCCGCGAACGTTCCACCCAACGGCGAAGGATGCAACCGTGCCCATCGACATCGACACCTTGAACGGCCCCCAGCGCGAGGCGGTCGTCACCACCGAAGGTCCGCTTCTGGTGCTGGCTGGCGCCGGCTCCGGCAAGACCCGCGTGCTCACCTACCGCATCGCGAATATCCTCGATCAGGACCTGGCCGCGCCCTGGGAGATCTTGGCCATCACCTTCACCAACAAGGCGGCCGCCGAGATGCGCGAGCGTTTGGCGCAGCTCGTGGGCACGCGCTCGCGGGGCATGTGGGTGTCCACCTTCCACTCCATGTGCGTGCGCATTCTGCGGGCCGATGCCGAGCGGCTCGGCTTCACGAAGAACTTCACCATCTACGATACCGACGACCTGAAGCGCCTGTACAAGGACATCATGGTCGAGCTGGACATCGATCCGAAGCGCTTTCCCGTGAACCAGCTGATGAACCGCATCTCCCAGGCGAAGAACGACCTCGTTACCCCCGGCAACTTCGACGCCCACGACCCGGTGGGCAAGGTGGCCGAGCGCGTGTACGAGCGGCTGCAGGAGCGCCTTCGGGCGGCCAACGCCTTCGATTTCGACGACCTTCTTCTGTACGGCTACCTGCTGTTGAAGAACCACGAGGACGTGCGCGAGGCCTATCAGGACCGCTTCCGCTATCTTATGGTGGACGAGTACCAGGACACCAACCGCGCCCAGTACGCCATCACCCAGCTGCTCGCCGCCAAGAACCGCAACATCATGGTGGTGGGCGACGACGACCAGTCCATCTACTCCTGGCGCGGCGCCGATCTGCGTAACATCTTGGAATTCGAAAGCGACTACCCCGAGGCCAAGGTGGTGAAGCTGGAGCAGAACTACCGCAGCGTGGGCAATATCCTCGCCGCCGCCAACGCTGTCATCGCCAACAACCAGCATCGCAAGGAGAAGCGCCTGTTCACGGACTCGGGCGACGGGGAGAAGATCTCGGTGTATCTGGCCACCGACGAGCGCGACGAGGGCCGCTGGATCGCCGGGGAGATCGACCGGCGCCGGGCCGAGGGCACTTCCTACAACAACATGGCCGTGTTCTACCGCACCAACGCCCAGTCGCGTATGCTCGAAGATATGCTGTTGCGCGCCGGCGTGCCCTACCGCATCGTCGGGGGCACGCGCTTCTTCGATCGCGCCGAGATCCGCGACGTGATGGCCTACCTCACGCTGGTGGTGAACCCGGCCGACGACATCGCGGCCAAGCGCGTCGTCAACGTGCCGCGCCGCGGTATCGGCAAGACCACCATCGAGCGCATCGACCAGTACGGCCGCGAGATGAACATGCCGTTTCTCACAGCGGCCGAGCTGGCGGTGGTCGATCCGGACATCCGCGCCTCCACCCGCAATGCCGTGGGGGAGTTCATCCAGGTCATCAAGGACGGCGCCACCTACGTGGGCGATCTGCGCAAGGTCGTGGAGATGATCATCGACAAGGCCGGCCTCATTCGCGCCCTGCAGGACGAGGGCACCGACGAGGCGCGCGGGCGCGTCGAGAACATCCAGGAGTTTCTGGGCGTTGTGGACGAGTTCGTGCAGACCCACGATGCGGAGGAGTCCGACTTCGCCGCGCCGACGGTGGGCGAGGACGAGTCCGCCGAGCCCGTGCGCGTACTGCGCGGCGACTCGCTGGCCGATTTCATCGAATGGGTGCGCCTGCGCACCGATCTGGACACGGTGACCGAGGACGGGCAGGCCGTCACCCTCATGACCGTGCACTCGTCCAAGGGCCTGGAATTCGACTGCGTCTGGGTGGCCGGCATGGAGGAGACCCTGTTCCCCCACATGAACTCCGTGGGCGACGCGGCGGCCGTGGAGGAGGAGCGGCGCCTCGCCTATGTGGCCATCACTCGCGCCCGCAAGCGCCTGTGCCTTACCTGCGCCCAGCAACGGCAGATTTTCGGCCAGACGCACGCGAACCCCGTCTCGCGCTTCATCGGCGAGATCCCCAGCGAGCTGCGTCAGACGAGCGGGCTGGGCTCGGCGGGCTTTTCCGGGACCGGTTGGGAGAAGCGCGGGAGCCGTCGGGGCATCGCCGGTTCGGGCACCGAGGCGGGGGAGGGCCGCGTGTTCGGGCGCTCGAGCGCCTCGGGGGCGCAGGGGCGCTCGTTCGCCGAGTACCGCGCGGCCACGGGTACGGGGCGTGCGGCCGGCAGCGTCGGCGGCGCATCCCGCGGCGGTTTGGGCTCGGGCTCGGGCCGCATTGGCGCAGGGGTGAACCCGAATGAGGGCAAGAAGGCCGCCGCGCAGGCGACGTTCGCTGCGGGAGATGCCGTCGACCACAAGACCTTCGGTCGCGGTACCGTGGTGAAGGTCGACGGCGACACCCTGCACGTCAAGTTCGCCAAGACCGGCCAGACTAAGAAGCTGCTGAAAGACTACGCCCCCATCGTGAAGATCGGGTAGGCGCCCTGCCAAGAAGACGGCGGCCCGGATCGCGTCGATCTGGGCCGCCGTGCTGGAAGCGTCTGTCGCGTTACCCTAGCACCCCGCGCAGAAGGCGCAGGCGGACGGGGCCTTGGCGATGCCGCCGAGGGCCGTCTCGCGCAGTTCGGGGGGAAGGCCCCGGCCCACTTCGTCCATGACGGCCACGGCCTCGTCGAAGCTGATGAGGTTCTGGACGCCGGAAAGGGCGATCTGGGCGCTGACGAAGGCGACGGAGGCCGCCGTGGCGTTGCGCTTCTGGCAGGGCACTTCCACAAGGCCGCCCACCGGGTCGCATACCAGGCCGAGCAGCGACATCATCACGTTCGCGCCGGCGGCCAGGCAGCGGTCGGGGGCACCGCCGGCAAGCGTGACGGCCGCCGCAGCCGCCATGGCGGCCGCGCTTCCCACCTCGGCCTGGCAGCCGCCCTCGGCGCCGGACACGCTGGCGTTGCGGGCGATGAGGTAGCCCAGGCCCGCGGCGGTGAGGATGCCCTCGCGCAGCTGGTCGTGGGAGAAGCCGCGCTCGTCGCGCAGGGCCAGAAGCACGCCGGGGAGCACGCCGGCCGAGCCCGCGGTGGGGGTGGCCACGATGACGCCCATGCGCCCGTTGGTCTCCAGGGTCGCCAGGGCGTACTGGGCCGCCCGGGCCGCCAGGGGATCTACCAAGCGGTGCCGGGGATCGGCATCTTCCAAGGCCGCCCGCAGTTTCGCCGCCTCGCCGCCGATGAGGCCGCCCACGGAGGGCTGCGGGTTGCCCAAGGGCTCGGTGGCGGCGTTGCCCATCACTTCCAGAACGCGATCGAGATAGGCGTCGATGCCGGCCTCGGTGCCCTGCTTGGCGCACAGCGCCTCCTCGCGGGCGCGGAAGGCTTGGGCGATGGTGACGTGCTCGCGCTCGCACAGCGCCAGAAGCTCCTCGCCGGATGCGTAGTCCCAGCGGGCGAACCGCTCCTCGGCATCCTCGGGTACGGGCACCTCCTCGCCGTCGCCGGCGCAGGTGGCGGGTACGACGCGCGCGTTGATGATGTCCGGGTGGTCCATCAGAAGCTCGCGCACGCTCGCATCCACGGCGCTATCGGTCTCAAGGACGGTGTAGGCGTCGCCGCGCTTGGCCGTGCGGTGCAGGTTCGCGTTGGCGATGTTGATGCCGCAGTCGGCCAGCACGCCGGCGATGTGGGCGAGCACCCCGCGCTCATCGCGCTGGTGCACGACCACGCTCGTGCGTTCCCCGGTGATGTCCACGTCGATGCCGTTGATGCGCCGAATGACCGCCGCGCCGCCCCCGATGGAGACGCCCCGCATCTCCAGGGTGCGCCCCTCGCGGCTCTCGCAGCGGATGTCCACGGTGTTGGGGTGCGCCACCTCGGTGGTCGTGTCCCAGACGATGTCCACCTGCACGCCGGCTGCCTTCGCCAGGGCGAAGGCGTCGGCCACGCGCGGGTCGTCGGTCGCAAGCTCCAGGATGCCGGCCACCAGCGCCTTGTCGGTGCCGTGGCCGGATCCGGTGGCGGCGAAGGAGCCGTACAGGGTGAAGACGGCGCGTTCGGGCTGCTCGCCGAAGAGCTTCCGCGCCATGGAGGCGAGGGCCAAAGCCCCCGCCGTATGCGAGCTGGACGGTCCCACCATGATGGGGCCGATAATGTCCCTCAGACCATAGGTTTTCACAAGAGCTCCTTTCGCGTTTCTCATCCGCAGAGCAGTTCAGGGCTTCATTTCATCGAAGAAGCCTATCATAGCCCATCGCCTAACGGGCGCAGAGGCGCTATACTGCCTCAAAACCGTAAGTTGGTGAGAAAGGGGAACCTTCATGTCTTCCAAAATCCTCGTCGTGGGCCATCGCAACCCCGACAACGACTCCATCGCCGCAGCCGTGGGCTACGCGCATCTGAAGAATGCGCTGGCCGCCCGCGACGGCGAGGCCGACGCCGTCGAGTACGTGCCCGCCCGTCTGGGGCCGCTGCCGGTGGAAAGCGCCTGGATTCTGGAGCAGAACGACATCGCCGAGCCGGTGCTCATCGAAAACGTGAACCCTGTCGAGCGCGATGGCGAGGAAGTCAAGCAGAAGGTCATCCTCGTGGATCACAACGAGATCGGCCAGGCGGCCCCGGGTATCGAGAACGCCGATGTCGTCGAGATCATCGACCACCATCGCATCGCCGATGTTTCCACGGCCAACCCCATCCTCTTTTTGAACCTCCCCATCGGCTCCACGGCCACCATCGTCACGCTTCAGTTCCGCCAGACCGGCATCGAGCTGCCCGATTCCATCGCCCGCGTGCTCCTGTCGGCCATCCTCACCGACACGGTCATCATGAAGTCTCCCACCTGCACCCAGGTGGACGTCGACCAGGTGAACTTCCTCGCCGACAAGCTCGGCATCGACGCGGTGGAGTACGGCATGGACATCTTCCGCACCCGCGGCGGCGAGGACAAAATGCCCATCGCCAAGTTGGTCGAGGCCGATTCCAAGGAGTTCAAGGTCAACGACGACGTGACGGTGCTCATCGCCCAGCGCGAGACGGTAGACCTGCCGACTGTGATGGCCCGCGAGGCGGAGATTCGCGATCACATGAAGAAGCTCGTGGAAGATAACGGCTACGAGTTCGCCCTGCTGCTCGTCACCGATATTCTGGCCGAGGGCTCGCAGTTCATCGTGGAGGGCGATCCGGCCCGTGTGAACCGCGTCTTCGAGATCGAGTGCTGCGAGGGCGGCAACTGGATGCCCGGCGTGCTGTCCCGCAAGAAGCAGGTGGCGGCCCCCATTCTTGCCTCGTAATAATTCCTTGAGGAATTATTACGCGACGCTGCGGGTCCGACAGGCACCTGGCCTTGCCCCTTGTCTTTGCCACGGCGCGGCACGAAGGCCGCTTGGGCAAAAGGCGGGGCAAATCCAGGCACCTGTCGGACCCTCGCTGTTTTCCTTGGGCGCATCCCTGCGACAAAAAATTTAGGAATTTGGAAAGAAGGACCCTCATGAACCCCGATCGCGTGCTTGATTCGTTTTTGGAGATGGCGGCCATCGAGAGCCCGTCATGGCACGAGGCTCCCATGGCAGCTTATTGTGCAGAAAAACTGGCGGAGATGGGATTCACGGTCACCTTCGACGCTTCTGCGGCGGAAACGGGGTCGGATACGGGCAACCTCATCGCGCATTTGCCCGGCACGGTGCCGGGGCGCATCGGGTTCTCGGCGCATCTGGACACGGTGAAGCCCTGCGCGGGCATCGAGGCGGTCATCGAGCAGCGCCATATCTGCGACGACGTCACCTGCCGCATGGCCGAGGTCGTCTGCTCGGCGGGGGAGACGATTCTCTCAGCCGATGATAAGGCCGGCATCACCGCCATTTTCGAGGGGCTGCGCTCGGTGTTGGAGTCCGGTGCGCCCCGGCCCGACATCACGGTGCTGCTCACCACCTGCGAGGAGCAGAGCCTGCTGGGGGCCGGCGCCTTGGCCGAGGACGCGCTCGCGTGGCCGGAGAATCTGCCGGCGGCTACCCCGGAAGCCGAGCGCGACGGATGTTTCCCGCTGTTCGTGCTCGATGCGGACGGGGCGCCGGGCACCATCATCATGGGAGCGCCCTATCATTGGACGCTGCGCGCTCGCATTGAGGGCCGTGCCGCCCATGCCGGCGTGGAGCCCGAGGAGGGCGTCTCCGCCATTCAGATCGCCGCAGCCGCCGTGGCCGCCATGCCGCTTGGGCGCATCGACGAGTGCACCACGGCCAACGTCGGCCGCATCGAGGGCGGCGTGGCCGTGAACATCGTGCCCGCCGTCGTGACGCTCATGGGGGAGTGCCGTTCGCTGTACGAGGATCGCGTGCTCGCCCAGCGCGACGCCATGACCCGCGCCTTGGAAGAAGCCGCCGCCCGCTTCGGCGGCCAGGTGGAAGTGGCCTGGGAGCTGGACTACCCGGCTGTCATGCACGAGCCCGGCGACGCCATCGTCGCGCATTTGGAGGCCGCTGCGGCCACTTGCGGCCTTGAGTCCCGCCACGCCACCTCCGGCGGCGGGGCCGACGCGAACATCCTCGGCACGAAGGGCGCCGACGCCATCACCCTCGGCATCGGCATGACCAACTTCCATTCCGTCGACGAGTATATAGAGGTAGCCGACCTCCAGAACATGGCCCGCTACGTCGAGGCCATCATCGCCGAGTACGCGGGGTAGCTTCAGGAGCGATCCCGTGGGGGGGGGGGCGACCTTGATCGCCCCCCCCTTGCACGGCCTTTTCCGGCAGGGAGAGCCTTGTCCCGGCACCTGCGGGGACAAGGCTCGGATTTTGGCAGATGCGGGTACCAGACCGCCTGTTTTGCCAGGCGCAGGGAACCAAACCGCCCGTTTTGGCTGAACTGCGACAAGCCATCTACCAGGCATTATAGGAAGTTTTCCCAGATCAGAGCTTCGGGCGAAACTGGAGGTTTGGTACCCGTGGACTGCCAAAATCCGAGGTTTGGTATCGTCTAAGACAAGATCGCGTGAAAGGCTATGCTTCAGTTTCCGGTATGCGTAGGGATGCGCGTCGGGCTCGCTCTTCGACGAGATCGCCAAAGACGCTGCGAGCAAACTCAAATTCGTTTTCGTGGCGACGCAAGAAGTTGCGCATGCGCAGGTAGTCGCGCACTTCTACGGCGTCTTCGCTTTCGTCCTCCATGACTTCTTGGGCGAAGGCGCGGGCGCGTTCGATGGAGTCGGCGTCGTCGGCTTCGAGTTCAGCCACATATTGCGTGCGTTCGCCTGCTGGCGCGTAGAACAGGAAAAGGTTGGCGAACTTCCCTTGAGGTCCCTCGGGGAGGCCTTGGGCGGCCTTCTGCTCCGCAGCGGCGCGATCGACGAGAATCTTGCCGTTGTCGCGGCGGCCGGGCAGCACGCCCGAGGCCACCATGGCATTCACGCGGAAGCGACTCACGCCGAGTATCTCGCCAGCTTCGGCAGACGAGATGAGGTCGCTGTCCTCGTCGGCTATCCTTCCCACTTTCAGGCCAGCTGTTGAAATCGGTGGGGCCAGCTCCAGGCTGCGCTTCGCCTCCTCTAGGGTGGTGAGCTTTTTGAGGGGAAGGTGTGGATAATGGATCTCGAACCCTTCGGCGGTTTTCTCGATATAGCCGCCCGGCACGGGGCGGTCGTTGATGGACAGATCCCAGCGCGAGGGCTCGCCCTCGGCGCCGCAATACTCGGTCCAGGTTCTGACTTGGGTAGACATAGGGTTCCTCCTCGCGTTTACAGAGATTGGAATGGGTTTTCAAGGGGCGTCTTTGAAAAGGAGCGGCAAACAGGGTAGCTGCCTCCGAATTGCGCTTCGATGGCGGCGATCATCGACGTCTGCCCCATATCCTCGAGCATCTCGCGAGTGATCCAGCCATAGCCCAGAAGCTCGTCGGCCAATTCGGCACAATAGGCGCAGCGCTGGCATTGTCTGTTGCAAGTGGAGGTGCGTTTGAAGAAATTCGTCCTGCCAAGTGCCTTGTTGTCGATGTGCGCGCGGAATTCGATGCCGTAATAGCCGATGGAGCTGCACAGCAGATCGAAGAGGTTGCCGTCGTAGGACTCGTCCAAGTAGGCTTCGGTGCAGCGAAGCACTTTGCTCGGCATCATATCGCGGCCGACAATTTTGAAGAAGCTTGTGATGCCCTCGTAGCGGCGCATATCTTCGGGCCTGATCCAGTTCGATTTGAAAATCTGCCCGGCATCGCGGCCGATGATGTCGCCGCAAGCGAAAGAGAAGGCGTTGCCCTCGTCGCGCTCTTCGTGGGATTTGTGGGAGATCAAGTTCATGTGGAACTTGCGGTAGGGGCATTTGTTCAAGCACCCCTCGTTTACCATGAGCTTGAGCTCTACGCCAAGTTTCTCGCGGATTTGCCGCAAGAGCTTCAGGTCGCGGTTGATGCTCGTGTCCACGGTCATAGTGGTGGCACCTGCCAGTGCGAAGGCTTCGGCGCGGGAAAAGCAATCGATGTCAGCGAGGACTGAGGCGCTGATTTCAAGGTTCGGACAGGTTTGGCGCGCTTGTTCAATGAGGAAGGGATTGGCCAGTGTCACTGCCTCAATGCCGTGTTGCTCGTGCATGTCGCGAATGAATCCGATTTGTCGATTGAGGGTCTCCTCGGCGTACCAATCCCCGCCATCGCACGTGGAATTCATTGTGACGTCGACGCGGATGCCCGCTTCGCGAATGATGCTGACCACTCCGACGAACTCGTCGAGGGTCGTCACGTTTCCAACGCGGCCCGAACCGGTGATGGCTTGCGGCGCATTCAGGTAGATCTCCCGAATAACGTTGCCGTTGCGTCTTTGAAGCGCGATCAGCTGTCGCAGCGTGGCGGCGTCTCCGTTATAAGGAACGGAAAACTCGAGTTGAGCCACAGAGCCCCTCCTTCCTCTCTCGTTTAGAAAAAGGGCCCGCTTTTCAAGAGCGGGCCCGCTTGTGCTCATCGGCGCCAGGCCGGGCCTAGGCCTCGGTTGCGGCATCCCAGGGTTCGAGGGCGGCGGCATTGCGGCCGGCGATACGGCCGACGCACCAGTTCTCGGAGCCATTGCCGCCGGTGATGGCGTAAGTGTGGCCATTCATGTTGCCGAACGAGCCGGCGGAGTACAGGCGCGGAATCGGGTTGCCGCTCGGATCGACGATGTTGGCGTTCTCGTTGCGGCGAGCACCGCCGATGGTATTGCAGATGCCCGGGTACAGCGGAATGGCGTAGAACGGACCGGTCTCGACCTTTGCCAGCTGCTGGCGGCCGAAGTCCTCGTCAGCGCCCTTGTCGCACAGCTCGTTCCAGCGGGCAACGGAGGCCTTCAGCTTCTCAGCGTCCATCTTGTCGTCCCATTTGCTGGCGGCGATGTTGGCGGCCAGCTCGTCCAGGGTGGCGCCGGTGGTAATCCAGCCACGCTCGAGCTCCCATTTGTTGTCGGCAGACCATCCGGCCCAGCCACCGAGTTCGGGATCGAGACCCTCGGTCATGTAGCCGATGCCCATGCCACCGTTCTCGGTGGCCGCGCCGCCGACCATGCCGCCCCAGGAGCCGCCGTCGAAGGAGGTCTGATCGAAGATGTACCAAGAGGGAATACGGTCGAAATCGCAGATCTCCTCATCGAAATTGGCGTAGGGCTTCCAGCCACCATGGGGGCTGAAGATTTCCTCGTTACCCCAGCGTTCGCCTAGGCGAGATACTTTGATGTAATTGGGCGTGGGGCTCTGCACGGAAACGCCCCCGGGCACGATCTCCGGATCGTCGAACCAGGCGTCGTCGCCGCCACAGACCTGCTGCATGTGCCACAGGTCGGCACCCACCTTCTGGGCCATGGTGATGCCGTCGCCGGTGTTGTACTTCCAGCCGTAGAAGCCGCGCATCGGGTAGCACTTCAGATACTTGGCCTGCAGCTCCTCGTTGAATTCGAAGCCGCCAGTGCACAGGATGACGCCCTTGGAGGCCTTCACGGCCTTGGGGGTCTCGTCGGTTCCCATGAGGGTGTAGCAGCCGACGATCTCCTTGGTGACGGGGTTCTGGATGAGCTCCTCGTCGTGGCATTCGAACAGCACCTCGATGCCGCGGTCGGCGCGATGTTGGTCCATGGCCTCGAAGAAGCCCGCGCCGTAGCCGTCGCCGGAACCGACGTACATCTCCTCGTAGCCAGTGAAGATGTTGTACTCGGCACGGGGGCTATCGCCCAGGGTGTACTCGAGGCCGTACTCGTCGGCGTAGTCGGGGTTTTGCACGGCTTCCTCGGCCCAGGCCTGGCAGACCTCCATAGGTGTCTGCCCATGGAAGGCCTCGAAAGCAAACTGAGCGGCCGCGTCGGCATCGTGGGGGGCAGTCCACTGACCCATGTTGATAGACGAGGACCCGCCTCCGCGGAACGGCGATTTCTCCAGATAGAGCACTTGAGCGCCCTCGTCGAAGGCGGTGATGCCGGCCCACAGGCCCGCTCCGCCGTAGCCGATCACCAAAACGTCGGTCTCGTAGTCCCAGGTCTCGGGCATCCACTCGGGGGTGCTGCCAGTCTCAGAGAGCGCAGCGTCGTTGTTGGCGCACCCGGCCAGGGCGGCGGCGCCGGCAGCGCCGGCGGCAGCCAGGGCGGAGCCCTTCAAAAAAGAGCGGCGAGATACTTCCTCCATGTTTTCCTCCTTAATAAGGCTTGCTATGTCATCCGCCGGAGTGCGGATGATGCTGAGATGGGAATGGCCGCACTCGGACCCCGTAGGGGGAGGGATTGACGGGGTCCGGGCGGAACCGGAGTCAATTAAATGCGCCGGGCCTTACTCGTGGCAGGTGTTGCACTCGTAGACGTCCATGTGGTGGCAGCCCTTGCATGCCTTCTTTGCCGTGTCCTCGATGGTGTCGTCGGAATGCATGCTGTGACAGCTGCCGCAGTCGATGGTCGTATGATCTTCGTTCTCGGGCAGGGCGTGGGGGTTCACTACCGTGCCGTTGGCGTCGGTGAGGATGGCGCAGGCTTCAGTCTTGGCGGCCAGATCCTCCTGGCTGCCGTGGCAACCGCTGCTGAAGCAGGCGGTGGTATCGATGGTGGTCTTTTTCAGCCGTTTGGGCGTCTTGTCGCCGAACTGCACGCCATCGTGGGCGGTCGCCAGGCTGTCGATGTCGCTATGGCAGGTGGTGCACTCCTGCGTCGCATGGTTAGATGCGGGCATCGTCGCGTCGCCGAGCGAGTCGCCCTCGGTGCTGTGGCAGGTGGTGCAGTCGGCATCTGCGGAGAACGCGAAGTCCCCTGTCATTGCGGCGTTCTCGTCGGCTTCAGCCTGTGAGCCGCTGCCCGTTTCGCTGAGATCTGCCGTTTTCGGGGCGCAGCCGACAGTGCCCAGGGACATAAGTGCGATGACACCCGCGACAGCGGAGGCAAGAACGATCTTGCGCAGGGATACGTGAGCCATGCTCCTCTCCTTCCAAGTGGCTCCGGCGGCTCTCTCGTCGTCCCGCCGGATTGAATTCGATGGGCGGCATTGTGCGTCCTCGTCGCCGAAATGCCATCATCCAAAGCCGATGCTTCGCGGGAGGAGACAGATTATTTTGCTGCCAAGCCATCATCTGAAAAGGATGAAAGACCAGGTGGGATAAGGGATGACGAAGGACAGATTGTGGGTGGTTCTCGGCCTTGCCCTTGCTATACTGCCCTTGACCGCACATCGATACGGGAGGGTCGGCGATGGTAGGAATTACGAAGGACGATGGCGCGCTACCGTCTCAGGGGCTAGGAGGGGCTTCCGAGAAGAGCGGGCTTTTGGTGGTTCTCGGGTATATTGGCGCCCAAACGTGGCTTCCCATTGTCGGCGTGGTAGCCGATATGTATCGCGGGGGCGATCTGGCGCTGTCGGGGCTGAACCCCCTTCTCTTTTCTTATCTTGTTGTTTTGGGGACGACGGCGTGCGCAGCGTCTTTCGCGCGTTGGAGGGACGAATGGTCTCGAGGCGTCTTCGGGGCGTTTGCGGGCGCGTTGGCTGCCATCGCCGGCGCAGCGCTTCTGCTCGTTCCCGAACGGGGCGCCTCTGTGGCAGTTGCGGTTCTGCGCGTCGTGTCCGGCGCGCTGCTCGGCTTGGGCGGCGGTTTGCTCACCATGGTATGGAGCGAACGCTTTGGACGGCTGGATGCTCCGGCGCGCTCCCGGGTTTCGTTTCTCGTCGTACTCGCTGCCTGCCTGCTGGCGGCCTTCGCTCAGTCCATAGGCATCCACTGGTTGCTGCTTGCAGTGGTCGCCGTGTTCTCGGCGGTGTCCAGCGCCTTGTTCATGGTGTCGGCGTCTCGCGGTGAGGCTCCTGCTAAAACCTCTTCGCCAGTGACGCATCTGCAGGGGGCTTTTGTTCGCATTATCGCGTCCTATGGCCTGTTCGGCCTTGTCTTCGCCCTGATGATCACGCAGTTTCTCATTGCGCGTCACGGTCACGCCCTGTCGTGGACATGGCTTTTGAGCCTTTCGGGCGTCGTTATCTCCCTCGTGGTCGAGGTTGTGGCAAAGGCGCTGCTCAAACAGGGATTCAGCTGGCTGCTCCTTCTACGCTTTGCGGCCATACCGATACTTGTGGCTTTTTACCCCTTCGATGCCGGAAGCGAATTCTCCCTGCGCTTTGCCATGGGGGCCTCGGCGGTGGCTCTGTGGGTGTACCTTTCCTTGGTGGTGGGAATCGCGGCGGAGGCGGCCGGGCAGATTCGCGTACCTTTTGCTATCGTGTGGGGTGTGGCTCTGGGCGCGCTTGCTCTGGGCGCGGCTTTGGGGTCGAGTTTGGCGCTTATGATGGAGAGCCTCGATCTCCAGGGCCACGTGAGCGTGACGGCCATCGCGGCCATGGTGCTTGCTGTTATCGCGTCGGATGTGGTGTTGACGCGCGGAAGTTTGGCGCGGGCCTACAAGAGGGCCGTAACTGCCGCAGGGGGCAAAGAGGCGGAGTCTGCTGACGGCGGTACGCCTTTCGATGAGCGGGTCGCGGCCGTGGCTGAGGTCTACGCGCTGACTGAGCGAGAGGCAGAGGTTCTGGGCATTCTGGCGCGCGGGCATGGGCTGGGTCGCGTTCAGGAGGTGCTTTTCATTGCCGAGGGAACCGCCATTACTCATCGTCGGCACATTTATCAGAAGCTCGATGTCCATTCCAAGGCCGAGCTCATCGATCTCGTCTCCGGCTTCGGAGATGATGGGATAGATGACGATTGAAGTCGGTTTAGATGACCGGGGGCGCTGGCCTTCATCGGTCGGGAGGGCCGACCAAGGTCGGCCCCTACGGGAAAAGCGCGTCAGTCCTCGTCGGCCTCTACGAGAAAGCGTGCCAGTCCTTGTCGGTCGGAAGTGCGTGGGGCTTCCTTGCCTGCACTTCCTGCGATTATGGACAAATTGTGCCGCTCGCCGGAGGGGATGGATACGCCCGGGTGCGTGGCGTTTGACACACAGCGGAAACCCTCGTAATATACCCCCTCGCGCCTCACAGAGGCGCTTGTTTTGTGCAGTGCAAGCCCGTGGAAAAAGGAAAGGAAAAGAGTCTTGCCTACAATTAACCAGCTGGTCCGCAAGGGCCGCAAGAAGACGGTCGACAAGTCGAAGACCCCGGCGCTCAAGGGCAACCCGCAGAAGCGCGGCGTGTGCACCCGCGTGTACACCACGACCCCCAAGAAGCCGAACTCCGCTCTTCGCAAGGTCTGCCGTGTGCGTCTCGTCAACGGTATGGAGGTCACGGCCTACATCCCCGGCGAGGGCCACAACCTCCAGGAGCACTCCATGGTGCTCATCCGCGGCGGCCGTGTAAGGGACCTTCCCGGTGTCCGCTACAAGGTCATCCGCGCGGCGCTCGACTGTGCTGCGGTGGACAACCGCAAGCAGGCCCGCAGCCGCTACGGCGCCAAGCGCCCGAAATAACGTTCGTTAAGCCGCGCGGGCCGGTAGAGTCTGGGTAAGGAGCCCCACCGACCTAATGGACGCCGAACCGGTGCCCCGAAGCGCGCAGAAGCAAAAGGAGTAACTACATGCCGCGTCGTGCAGCAGCAGTCCGCCGCGAAACGCAGCCGGACGCAAAGTTCAACAACCGTCTCGTCACGCAGCTCATCAACAAGGTTCTGCTTGACGGCAAGAAGTCCATCGCCGAGAACATCGTTTACGGCGCCTTCGATCTGGTCCAGGAGAAGACCGGCGAGGATCCGCTGACCGTGTTCAAGAAGGCCATGGACAACGTCCGCCCCACCCTCGAGTGCAAGCCGAAGCGCGTGGGCGGCGCCACTTACCAGGTGCCGATGGAGGTCAACTCCCGTCGTGCCACCACGCTGGCGATCCGCTGGATCGTCGACTTCTCCCGCAAGCGCAAGGAGCACACCATGCGCGAGCGTCTCGCCAACGAGATCATCGACGCCTCCAACAACACGGGCGCCGCTGTGAAGAAGCGCGAGGACATGTACAAAATGGCCGAGGCAAACCGTGCGTTCTCGCACTACCGCTTCTAAGGCTGGTGAAGGTATATGGCTAAAATCGATCTGAGGGATACGCGCAACATCGGCATCATGGCCCACATCGATGCAGGCAAGACCACCACGACCGAGCGCATCCTCTACTACACGGGCAAAACTCATAAGATCGGCGAGGTGCACGACGGCGCTGCCACCATGGACTGGATGGTCCAGGAGCAGGAGCGCGGCGTGACCATCACCGCTGCCGCCACCACCTGCTTTTGGAAGTACCCCGGCGGCAAGTCCGACGGCAAGGAATACCGCTTCCAGATCATCGACACCCCCGGCCACGTGGACTTCACGGCCGAGGTGGAGCGCTCCCTGCGCGTGCTCGACGGCACCGTCGCCGTATTCGATGCCGTTGCCGGCGTGCAGCCGCAGTCCGAGACGGTGTGGCGCCAGGCCGAGCGTTACGGCGTGCCCCGCATCGCCTTCATCAACAAGTACGACCGCGTGGGTGCCGACTTCTTCCATGCCATCCAGACCATGCGCGACCGTCTGGATGCGAAGGCCGTGGCCGCCCAGATTCCCATGGGTGCCGAGGATAACTTCTGGGGCATCGTGGACCTTGTGACCATGACTGCCTGGGACTTCAAGGCCGACGACAAGGGCATGACCTACCCCGAGCCGATGGACGAGATCCCGGCCGAGTTCAAGGAAGATGCCGAGCTGTACCACCAGGAGCTGCTTGAGGCCGCCGCCGACTGCGACGACGAGCTGATGGAGAAGGTCCTCATGGAGGAGGAGATCTCCGTCGACGAGCTGAAGGCCGCCATCCGCAAGGGTGTTATCGCCTGCCAGATCAACCCCGTGTTCGTGGGCTCCGCCTACAAGAACAAGGGTGTGCAGGAGCTGCTGGACGCCGTGGTCGACTACATGCCCTCCCCGGTGGACATCCCGCCGATCAAGGGTACCAACCCCGACACCGGCGAGGAAGAGGAGCGTCCGGCCGATCCGAAGGCTCCGTTCGCTTCGTTGGCCTTCAAGATCATGACCGACCCCTATGTGGGCAAGCTCACCTACCTGCGTGTGTACTCCGGCCATCTGGACGCCGGCAGCTACGTGCTGAACGCCACGAAGGGCAAGAAAGAGCGCATCGGCCGTCTGCTGCAGATGCACTCCAACCAGCGCGTCGACATCGACGCCGTGTCCGCTGGCGACATCGTTGCTGTTGTGGGTCTGAAAGACACCTCCACCGGTGACTCCCTGTGCGCCGAGGACGCTCCCATCATACTGGAGTCCATGGAGTTCGCCGATCCGGTTATCGACATCGCCGTGGAGCCCAAGACCAAGGCCGAGCAGGACAAGATGGCCATCGCCCTGCAGAAGCTCGCCGAGGAGGACCCGACCTTCCGCGTGTCCACCAACCATGAGACTGGTCAGACCATCATCGCCGGCATGGGCGAGCTGCACCTCGAGATCATCGTCGATCGCCTGCTGCGTGAGTTCAAGGTCGAGGCGAACGTGGGCAAGCCGCAGGTAGCCTATCGCGAGCGTCCGGGCCACGAGGTCATGAACGCCGAGGGCAAGTTCGTTCGCCAGTCCGGCGGCCGCGGCCAGTACGGACACGCGGTCATCAACATGTACCCGCAGGAGGCTGGCAAGGGCTACGAGTTCGTCAACAAGATCGTCGGCGGCGTGGTGCCCAAGGAGTACATCCCCTCCATCGACAAGGGCATCCAGGAGGCGCTGAACTCCGGCGTTCTGGCCGGCTACCCGGTCGAGGACGTGAAGGTCGAGCTGATCGACGGTTCCTACCACGACGTGGACTCCTCCGAGGCCGCCTTCAAGGTGGCCGGTTCCATGGCCATCAAGGACGCCCTGCGCAAATCCAACCCGGTCATCCTGGAGCCCGTCATGGCTGTCGAGGTTGAGACGCCCGAGGAGTACACCGGCTTCGTCATGGGTGACATTCCCAGCCGTCGTGGTCTTATCCAGGGCCAGGAGCAGCGTGGAAACGCCGTCGTCATCGAGGCGAAGGTTCCGCTGGGCAACATGTTCGGCTACGCGACCGACCTGCGTTCCGGTACGCAGGGCCGCGCCGTGTACACCATGCAGATGGACTCCTACGAGCCCGTGCCCAAGTCCGTGCAGGACGAGATCATCAGCAAGGCCGGCGGCAACGCCTAAGGCGTCCTCAGAGAAACTTCTATTTGGAGGTAATGTAAGTGGCAAGTCAGAAGATTCGCATCCGCCTCAAGGGATACGATCATGAGATCGTGGATCAGTCCACGCGCCTCATCGTCGATACCGCCCAGAAGACGGGTGCCAAGGTTTCCGGTCCTATTCCGCTGCCGACGGAGCGCAACCTGTACTGCGTCATCCGTGGGCCCCATGTGAACAAGGACTCCCGCGAGCAGTTCGAGATGCGCACCCACAAGCGCCTGATCGACATCCTCGAGCCGACCCCCAACACGGTTGACTCCCTGATGCGTCTCGATCTCCCCGCTGGCGTTGACATCGAGATCAAGCTGTAAGGAGGTTTGGGCATGATTAACGCTATCTATGGCAAGAAGATCGGCATGACCCAGATCTTCGACGACCAGGACCGCATCGTCCCGGTCACCGTTATCCAGGCCGAGCCGAACACCGTGTGCCAGGTGAAGACCGTGGATACCGACGGCTACGAGGCCGTGCAGATGGGCTTCGGCTACATCAAGCCCCGTCGCGTGAACAAGCCCATGCAGGGCCACTTCGACGCCCAGGGCGCCGAGCCGAAGCGCTACCTGCGCGAGGTTCGCGTCGAGAACGCCGGCGAGTACAAGGTGGGCGACGAGCAGACCGTCGCGGCCTTCGCCGACGTGAAGAAGGTCGACGTGACCGGCACGTCCAAGGGCAAGGGCTTTGCCGGCGTCATGAAGCGCTACGGCTTTGCCGGCGGCCCGGGTGGCCACGGCGCGCACTTCCATCGCGCCCCCGGTTCCGTGGGCCAGTGCGCCACGCCGTCCCGCGTGTTCAAGGGCCTGCGCCTGCCTGGCCACATGGGCTGCGACACCGTCACCGTGAAGAACCTCGAGGTTGTTCGCATCGACGAGGAGCAGAACCTCATCCTGGTCAAGGGTGCGGTGCCCGGCGGCAAGAACGGCATCGTCCGCGTCCGCATGGCTTAATTGGAACGATCGGTAACAAGGAGTTACAGCAACTATGGCAACTATTGAGATTAAGGACGTGAAGGGCGCTGCCGCCGGCACGGTCGAGCTTTCCGACGCCGTGTTCGCCATCGAGCCGAACGTGCCTGTGATGCATCGCACCGTGAAGGCGCAGCAGGCATCCTGGCGCCAGGGCACCGCCAACACGCGCACCCGCGGCATGGTTCGCGGCGGCGGCAAGAAGCCGTGGCGTCAGAAGGGCACCGGCCGTGCCCGTCAGGGTACCATCCGCGCTCCCCAGTGGGTCGGCGGCGGTACCGTGTTCGGCCCCCACACCCGCAGCTACGACCAGAAGGTCAACAAGAAGGAGATCAAGCTGGCCATGCGCTCGGCTCTCTCCGGCAAGCTGGCCGACGGCGAGCTCTACATCGTGAAGGACATGGACTTCGAGAAGCCCTGCACCAAGGACGCCGTGGCGCTCATCAAGGCGCTGGGGCTGGAGGGTAAGCGCATCTGCGTGGTCATCGGCAACGAGGACATCGAGGCCTTCCTCTCCTTCCGCAACATCCCTGAGGTGAACATTCTGCCGGTGGGCGACATCAACACCTACGAGCTGGTCGACAACAAGGCCCTCGTTATCGCCGAGCCGTGCCTGGCCCGCATTGAGGAGGTGCTTGCATAATGGAGAAGGATCCCCGCGACGTCATCATCCGTCCCGTCATCACGGAGCACAGCTACGACGCTATGGAGAACAACGTCTACACCTTCGAGGTGGCCAAGGACGCCAACAAGGTTGAGATTCGCCAGGCCATCGAGGCTATCTTCAACGTGAAGGTGGTCAAGGTGAACACCCTGAACGTGAAGTCGAAGCCGAAGCGCGTCCGCTACCAGGAGGGTCGCACCCGCACCTGGAAGAAGGCCATGGTCACCCTGGCCGAGGGCGAGACCATCGAGATCTTCGCTTCCTAGCTTCAAGCGCTCATCGCGCTAAGGGTCGAAAGCCCGAGAAACCAAGGCCGGCTCCCGCAAAGGGGCCGGCCTTTTTGCTGCGAGCCGTAGCCCGAGGCGGGTTTTTGCCTTGTCGCTCGGTCGTCTCCGACATTTTTCCGTCTCTGGCTACGGGCGTATTGAGGACTAGGCTTTCTTGCGAAGCTGTGACCAGGCATTTTCTTGATAAGCTTAAAGTTATGCCTAGGTGACACAATAGCCAGAGGCGGGAAAATGTCGATCTGCGTTGAAGCGGAAGGCAAAAAGCGGCTTCGTGCTACGGGTTTGCATCCTTTGCCTATGGAAAAGGCCCGGAAGCGAGGGCTTCCGGGCCGAGGGGGAGGCGGGTGGCGCTGGGCGCGTCGAGCCCTTCAAGTTTCGGGCGACAGCGCGCTCTTTCTTAGGCGCAGGCCATCTGAACGAGGGTTTCCAGAGAGACGCCCTCGACCTCGGCGTTGGCGATGGCGCCGCCGCCGGCAACGTTGGTAGCGCAGGAGCAGGCCATCACGTAGGAGGTCGCTTCCTCCTCGCCGGCCAGCTCGTCTACGGTGGCCGTGAACGAGGTGTTGGGGCCCGCCACGGTGACGGCCGCGGCCTTGACGGCCTCGCAGCCGTAAGTGGGCAGCGACGCGCACAGCGTGGCGGCCGCCTTGCAGAAAACGCCGCTTATCTCGGCGTTGTAGGACACGGCGTCCTGCGTGTAGCTAAAGGTTCCCTCCACGGCGCGCGCAGGGGCCTCGGTGTCTGCGACATCTGCGGCAGCCAGGGTGGTCGCAGATGCCGGAGCAGCTGCCGCAGGCTCGATGGTAGCGGCCTGGGCCACGCCGGCGCCTCCGGAGATGAGGGCCACCGCGCTCATCACGCCGCCGATGGTCTTAACAGTCTGAGATTTCATGGAATGTCACCGTCCCTTTCTATTCCTCGACGTTCACGAACAGCGTGACGGGGTTGGGGATGTGGTTGCCTTCGGTGTCTATGGCGTCCAGCTTTACTTGATATTTACCCGGTGCCGACGGCGTCCACTCCAACGTGTAGTTGACCCACTGGTAGGGATCAAAGTTGGGCACCTCACTGGTCACCTTGTATTCCTGCCAAGTCTGGCCCAGATCGAAGCTAAAGCGAATGGTGTCCAGTTCGCCGACTATCTTGCTCCAAGAGGTGCAGGCACCTGTAAGAGCGACTTTCTCGCCCACCTTTGCGCTCAGGCCGTTGTTCTGGAACCACATGCCGTTCACGTTGATCTTCGGGGAAGGCGCCGTGGCGGCAGCGTAGGTCGGGCCATCCATGAATTGATCGGCCACCTTGAAATCGATGGTGCCGAGATGCTTCACCCATTGGGCGCCCGGCATACCGCAGGGCACCAGCACGAGCGGCGCGCCCTGATCCACGGTGAGGTTCTGACCGTAGTACTGGGTGACCACATAGCAGTCCTCATACATGAGGTCGAGCGCCATGTCCATGGGCGGGAAGGCTGCCCAGCCGTCGTTGCCTGAGGCGTTCATGGCATTGGTGCCTTCTACCAGGCCGCCGCACTGCTCCACGAGGTAGGACAGGGGCACGCCCTTCATGGGAATGTTCTCCATGAGTGCGCCGCCCTCGCCGTTAGTGGCGCAGTTCTGGAAGGCGGTGAACTCGGTCTGAGGCATGGCGCGGATCTCTTCTACCGTGAAAGTGCGCGGGTTGTTCACGCCCGTGATGGAAAGCGGGTTGCTGTCGGCCGACACAGCCTCCAAATCGATGGCATCGGGACCCCAGTTGTTGACGATGAACAGATCTTTTGCATCGGTGGCATCTTGGGCGAATGTCGCAGAGATGTTGGGCGATTTTTCCTGGGAGAATTCCGTGGGATAGCCGCCAGCGTATCCTCGGGACTCGACCCAGGCGCGGGTGGTCTCGTCGTCGGCGAGCCACGGGTAGCCGCCGAGCGCGGCCTGCTCGTAGAAGTCCTCCCATAGCATGAACTGGTACTCGCCGGCCTCGCCGTCGGAGTTCACGGCATGGCAGCTCCAACAGTTGCCGTTGGCGTCAACGAACTGCTGGTTGCCGTAGTGACTCGCGTGGATAGCATCGCCCAAGTACGGGCCGGTCAACGTCATATGGCCCTGATGGCATGGCTCGCAATCCTTGTAGGTGCCGTCCTTCTCGTAGCCAACGTAGCTGAGGATGTGGGTCAGGCCCTCCTTGTTCACCATTTTGTCGAACAGGTTCTCGTGACACGCATTGCAGCCGCGGTTGCCGGTGTTGAGCATATCGCGGTTGAAGTACGTGTCGGGGAACAAGCCTGCGGCCTTTTCGGTAAAATTCGGATAGACGCTGGCTGAAGTCGTTGTTTCTTCGGTCGCTTTGTCGTCCCCTTTCTGATCGGTGGTGGCACCCGTTGCGTTTGGCGCACAGCCCCACAGGGCTAGAGCCAAAGCGAGCACGGCGGCGACGACGGCTCCGGCCACGATGAGCCGAGACGTTGTCTTGCTTTCGGTTGTCCTCATGATTCCTCTCCTTCCATAATTGCTTCGGGATTTCCGTACCGTCCGTTGCGTGCAAGGCCCGGACGGCTAGGCCCACTATAAAAAGAGTCGTTGCAGGAAAAATCAGCAACGTTTATTGAGGTTGACTGGCCATCTCAACAACTCTTGTTGATTTCAGAGAAACGCCAGGTGATATGATTAAGTCGGCTAAGTAGTGCTCGCAAGGAGCCTAGAGATCGCAGGAGGATGGGTCGGCGGCGACGAGCCTTTGGCGCTTCGTGTTGCGCTGGAGATAGAGGATCAGTTGTGAGGGGCAGGGGGTTGAAGAACATGGAAGAAGACAGGAAGGCATCGGCCCGCGCGTTGCGAACGTTCGATGGGGCGCCGAAGGGCTATTGGTGGATCGTTGGGGCGCTTGTGGCTCTGGCGTCGGCGGCCATGCTGCTGCACGAATCGGGAAGCTGGATGCTCGACCTCGCGCCGCTGTGGGGCGCGCCGGTCAACATCCGCGCCTTCTCCTGCGACGCCCATTCGCTCGGGCTTGTCTTCGGCTACGTTGCGACGCAGATATGCGGACGAAGGTTCTCCCGCTTGGTCGGTGACGGTCTGTTCTGGCTCGTCTTCTTTATTGCGCAAGTGGGAAACATCCTTTTGTTCTATGGCTGTCTTACGGTGCTTGACGCGCCCTTCGTCGTTATTGTCGTGCAGTTTATCGGAGCCGCCTCGGGGGCATGGTTTTTCGTGGTCGCAAGTCAGGTGGCCTGCACGGTCGGTTCCACGCTGTTTATGGGCACTATCGTGGCGGTGGTGGCGCTGACCACCCTTATCGTCCAGGGCTTGTTCAGCATGCTTGAGGCTACTTCTTCGCTGCTGGTCTCAGAGCTTTTGCACGTGGGGCTGGTGGTTGCAGCGGGGCTGTGCCTCGTGAAGTCCATGGCTCCTGGCTCCTGTTTTCCGGAGAGCTACCGTCGCTCGTTCGCGCCCATTCGTGCCCGCGAGGACGGAGAGGGGGAGGCGCCAGAAGCATCGGGAGAGAGTGTCTCCGATGGGCTGGGGGCGAATGGCTCCGCGTCATCGCGCCGTCGGGTGCCTCTGTGCGTCCGGCTCTTCGTCATCGTCGGCTCCTACGGTATGGTGTTCGGCTTTCTCCATGTCATTCCGCTGGCGCTGCCTTTGGGCGTTGTGGCGCGGGTGGCGTCGTTTCTCGTGGGCGCCGCCATCGCACTCGCGCTCTTCGTCGCTACGCTCCGTCGCGGGCGAGCTGTGGACGTGTCGCTCATTTGGAACCGCTTCTACCGCTTCGTGTTCCCTGCGGTCTGTGTGGCGGCACTGCTCGGTCCGCTCACCAACAGCAGTGAGTTTCTGCCGGCTCTCATCATGCAGGCCTGCGCCCTTTATTATTTCGATGCATTGCTCGCCATGGCCTGCTCGGTTATCAGCCGGGCCATCAACGCCGCGCCTTCCCAGATATTTGGGCGGGCTTTTCTCATTCGATCCGTCGGCTTTCTGCTCGGCAACCTTGTGGGAATGGAGGTGCACGAAAACCTCGTTCTCGATACCGCGGCCTTCTCCGTCATCGGCACGGCGGTGTTCGTTCTGCTTGTGCTCGTCACCTTCAACATGAACTCGGAGAAGTACGCCAAGACGGTTTGGGGCCTTCTGCCCCACGAGGATCCGCGCGGCCGCTACGAGCGCACCCGCGATGAGCGCTGCGCGGCTCTGGCGGATCAGTTCGGCCTGACCGAGCGTGAGACCGAGGTGCTGCGCCTGCTCGCCCGCAACAAGCGCCCCCGCGAGATCAGTGATGTGCTGGTGGTGTCGGTGGCCACGGTGCGCTCGCACGTTCATGCCATTTACACGAAGACGGGCGTGCACTCGGCTGCCGAGCTGGCCAAGCTTGTAGAATGTCCCCAGGACAAAAGCTAGAGAAGGGGATTGCCGTGGAAAAGGAGCGTGCGGAAGGCCTGGCGGCTCATGCGGAGGAGGCCGTGGAAGGCGCGACGGCTCGGGTTGCTGCCGAGGGAGGCGACGGTGCTGCGGTCGTCGGCGAGCCGGAGAAGTGCAACACCGTCACGTTCGTGGGAGCTGACGGGATGGAGCAGAGCTTCCCGCTGGATTTCCTGCTGGAACGCGGCGCCATCGTAGCCAATCGCGTGAACGGCGAGGACATCATGAGCGTCATGGGCGCTACCAATCAGCTGTGGGTGCCGGGGCTACCGGCCAAGTACTTCGTGCGCGACATCCGCGAGATCCGTTTCACCAATGAGGAGGTGCCCCCGGTCATCGGGCCGTTCGTCGACGACGGCCACGACTACACCAACCGCCCCAACGTGGCGGCGAAGGCCGAGTACGTGGGGCGCGTGGGCGAGCCCATGGAATTCACCGGCTGGGCCCACGACTTCGACAAGCGCATCATCGCGGTGGAGTTCTCGCTCGACAACGGCGCGCACTGGACCCGCTACGATCTGGAGGGCACAACGGCCGAGCGCTGGGTGTCGTGGACCTTCGCCTACACGCCTGAGGCCCCCGGCGCCTATCAGATGAAGGTGCGCTCCGTGAACGAGGACGGCGACGCGTCCCCTATCGCCGCCGTGCACACCTTCGAGGTGTTGTAAGACGCGAGCTGCGTTGATCTATGCTAACGAGGGGTATCTCTCGATGACGCGACTCGATCTTTCTGCAGGGCCGCAATAGGGCCGTAATATCCGCGCAGCGCGCAAACGGGCCCCGGAAGGGGGAGGCTTCCGGGGCCCGTAGGGGAGGGGTAAGGAAAGGTTTGGTGTGAGGCGCTCTAGGCGCAGGCCATCTGCACAAGGGTCTCCAGCGAGACGCCCTCGACCTCGGCGTTGGCGATGGCGCCGCCGCCGGCGACGTTGGTGGCGCAGGAGCAGGCCATCACGTAGGAGGCCGCCCCCTCCTCGCCGGCCAGCTCGTCCGCGGTGGCCGTGAACGAGGCGCCGGGGCCCGCCACGGTGATGGCCGCGGCCTTGGCGGTCTCGCAGCCGTAGGTGGGCAGCGACGCGCACAGCGTGGCCGCCGCCTTGCAGAACACCCCGCTGATCTCGGCGTTGGCGGTCACGGCGTCCTGATCGTAGCTGAAGGAGCCCTCCACGGTGCGTGCGCCGGGGGCCTCGGGGGCCGCGGAGTCCGAGGCAGCCGTGACGACCGGCATGGCCGGCGCGGGCGCGGCCGAATCTACCGTGGCGGCCTGGGCCACGCCGGCGCCCCCGGAGATGAGGGCCACGGCGCTCATCACGCCGCCGAGTGTCTTAATCGTTTGGGATTTCATGAACGTCACCGTCCCTTTCTTACTCGGAAACATGGACGAACAGAGGCACGGAGAAGGGCATCTCGTTGCCAAGGTCGTCCGTGGCTGCCATCTTGACCAAGTAGGTACCGGCCTTTGCGGGCGTCCAGTCCATGGAGAAGTTGACCCATTGGTAGGGATCGAAATCGGGCACTTCCTTGTCCACGTCGTACTCGACCCAGGAGGTTCCCATGTCGAAGCTGAACTTGATCGTATCCAGGTTGCCCCACATGCGGTTCCAGCTGTACATGGCACCCGTGAGATTCACCGGCTCGCCAACTTTGGCCTCGACGCCGTGCTCCTGGAACCACATGCCGTTGATGGCGTAGTTGGGGGTGGGCTCGTCCGATGCGCCCATGAGTGCGGCCGTGAACGGCTCGTCATCGTGCATGAAGTCGATTTGCTCGACGTGCTTGACCTGCCATGCGCCGATATTGCCAAGGGAGATGAGTACCATGGGGGCGCCGTCGTCTTTGGAGAGCTCCTCGCCGTAGTACTTGAGGGCGATGTAAGCATCTTTGGAATAGGTGCTGGCCTCTACGGGCATTGCGAAGGACTTCCAGCCGTCGGAGGCGGTGGCCACAACGGCGTTGCTGTCGTCGAGAAGGCCGCCGCACTGTTCGATGAGGTATTCCATGGAAACACCCGACATGGGGATGTTCGACACGAGCGAGCCGCCGCGTCCGTTGGTGCCGCAGGCCAAGGCCATGGAGAACTCGGTCTGGGGCATGGCGAGCAGCTCTTCTTTCGTCCACGTCTTCGGATTCTTCACGCCGGTGATCGTCAAGGTATTGTCCTCGCTGCACACTTCGTTGAAGTCGAAGGGCTCGCCGTTCTTCTCGGTCACTTCCTCGCCCCAGTTGTTCACGATGAAGACATCCTCATGATCGGTGACGTCTTGGGCGAAGCTGACGGATATGGTGGGGTTCTGCTCGGTGTCCATGCGATTGTTGAATCCTATGGCATCGCTGGAATCCTTGCCACGAACGCTCAGCCAGTAGCGGGTGGTCTCGTCGTTGGCGATGTTGGGGTAGCCGCCCAGCGCCGGGCTGTCGTAGAAGTCGTCCCAGAGCATGAACTGGTAGTCGCCTTGGGAGCCGGCGGAATCCATGGCGTGGCAGCTCCAGCAGTTGCCGTTGGCCTCGACAAACTGCTCGCTGCCGTAATGGGCGGCATGCAGCAAGTCGCCGAGGTAGGGCCCGGTGAGCGTCGTGTGACCGCGATGGCATGGCTCGCAGTCCTGGTAGGTGAGCGCCTTGTCGTAGCCCACGTGGGTCAGGATGTGGTTGTAGCCCTCCTTCGTGTTCATGATGTCCCACAGATCCTCGTGGCACGAGTTGCATCCGCGGTTGCCGGCGTTCAGAAGCTCGGTAGTCTGATAGGTGTCGTTGAAGAGCCCCGAGCTCTTCTCGGTAAAGTCGGGGTACAATCCGACTACTGCCTCCTCGCTCGCCGCTGCTTCTTCGGCGCCTCCTGTGCTGCTGAGCTCGGCATGGGGCGCGCAGCCCCAAAGGGCCAGGGCGAGGCCGATGACGGCCGCCATGACGCCGAGGGCTGCGAGCAGGTGCCTGCGTCGCTGGTTTGCTGTCGTGTCCATCCTCTTCTCCTTCCTTGTTAGGAACCAACTCTGTCCGCCTTCGCCTGGCTGCTTGGTGGCGCAGCTGCGGGAGGCGGTGCTTAAAAGTCTAGGGAGAGGGCGCCCTCGCCGTGATCGCCAAAGAATGCGGAGATGGCAAAATCTCCTCCTCAATTTTTGAGGATATCGAGAAAAGCCTGATGAGAGCCTATGCCTGAGCCGTATTTTCGCTGGGGTTGTGTGGTAGTCTCCTCTTGTGCGATAGGGCTCGAATGCGCTGGTGACGAGGAGGGCGAGGGTTGTGGAAGCTTTGTTGGGAAAGGCGGAAGAGCGCAAGAGCGGGAAATCGTCAGCGTCGCGCCCCAAGGGCTATTGGGCCGCCTTCGGCGCTTGTGTCCTGCTCGTCTCGTCGGCCCAGCTGCTGCACGAGTCGGCGAGCTGGTCTCTGGACTACGGCACGGTGCTCGGGACGTTCATCAATCTGCGCGCCCAGTCATGCAACGCCCACGCCGTCGGACTCATCTTGGGCTACGCTTTGGCTCAGATGCGCCCCGACCGACTGAGGGCTATCGCTCTGAACGACCGCTTCTGGGTGTTTTTCTTCGCGCTGCAGACGGCCAATGTCATGGCGTTCTATTGGTCGGTGGGGACCTCCA
The DNA here is from genome assembly GCF_977072315.1 of Adlercreutzia sp. CNCM I-6215. Taxonomy (NCBI): domain Bacteria; kingdom Bacillati; phylum Actinomycetota; class Coriobacteriia; order Eggerthellales; family Eggerthellaceae; genus Adlercreutzia; species Adlercreutzia sp. CNCM I-6215. The sequence continues at coordinate 83,153 of NZ_CDRVMA010000014.1, forward strand.
ATGTGATGACTATGATAATTGTGCAGGTGGCGGGGGCTGCTTCGGGTGCCTTCTTCTTCGCGCTGAGCTGTCAGGCGACTGCCGGAGTGGGCGCGCGAGTGTTCCTCGCGACCGTCGTAGCGCTTGTGGCTCTTACTACGCTCACGGTCCAAGGACTGTTCAGCATCTTGGAGGCCGGTGCCCCGGCTTTGGTTTCCGAAATACTCCATATGGCGCTTGTTGCCGGATCTGCCGCCTGTTTTGTTCGGGCTATGGGGGCGGGTGCCTGCTTGCGAGTGCAATTCGAACGCGAGCCCTATGCTCCGATGGGAGCGCCGCGACGCAGGGGGAAATCGCAGGGTCGTCATCGTGGAGCGCCCTCTTTCGCCCTGTTCCTCATCATAGGCGCCTACGGGGCAGTGTTCGGATTCCTCCACGTGGTACCTCTAGCTCTGTCCCTAGATGTCTCGAGCCGTGTCACGGCGTTCCTCTTCGGTGCGGTAGCGGCCCTCGGGCTGTTCTCGGCGACGCTTCGGCAAAGTGACGGCACTGATGTGGTGCGTCTCTGGAACCGTTTCTATCAATACGTTTTCCCCATCGTCACGGTGGCGGCTCTCCTCGGTCCTCTTACCATGGACACGGAGTTTCTTCCGCTTCTCATTTTGCAGGCGTGCGCCCTGTACTATTTCGATGTTCTGCTCGCCGTTGCGAGCTATACCATTGCTCGTGTCATCAAAGCCTCTCCGACGCAAGTGTTCGCCCGCGCGTTTCTCGTCAAGTCAGCGGGATTCTTTCTGGGGTGCTTAGTGGGATTCGGTGTGCATGAGAGCGTCGTTCTCGACGAGACCGCTTTCAGCGTCATCGGTGCTGCCATCTTCGTGATACTGTCCCTGGTCACTTTCCACACCAATTCGGAGAAGTTTGCCAAAACGGTTTGGGGCCTTCTTCCTCACGAGGACGCCCATGGAAAGTTGGCGAGCCGGCGGGCGGAGTGCTGCCGCCGTCTGGCCCGATCTTCTGGCTTGACCGACCGTGAGGCGGAGATACTCGAGTACCTAGTCGCAGGAAAGAGGCCGAAGGAAATCAGTGAAATGTTGGTGGTGTCCATCACCACGGTGCGGTCTCATGTGCGAGCTATTTACGCGAAGACCGGGGTTCACTCCCATGGCGAGTTGATGCACCTTCTGGACGAAAAGTAGGTGTGGAGGGTATTTGCGGGGGTGCCCTCTTGGTTCCTTATCGTGTATCTTAAGGATCGAGAGAAAAGCGCCCGCGAGGGGCGCCGGGTGCTGGGAGGAATCATGGCCTTCGTGGAATTTGCCGACGTGAGCAAGATCTACCAGATGGGCGAGGTGGAAGTGGCCGCCGTGCGCGACATGAGCTTCACCATTGAGCAGGGCGAGTTCGTGGTCATCGTGGGGCCTTCCGGGGCTGGCAAGACGACGCTTCTGAACATGCTCGGCGGCATGGACTCGGCCACCTCCGGCACCATCATGCTGGATGGCGCCCGTGTGAGCTCGTTCAGCCGCAAGCAGCTCACGCAGTACCGCCGCCACGACATTGGCTTCGTCTTCCAGTTCTACAATCTCGTGCAGAACCTGACGGCCCGCGAGAACGTGGAGCTGGCGAGCCAGATCTGCCGCGACCCGCTTGACGCCGACGAGGTGCTGGCGGCCGTGGGCCTGGCCGACCGGGTGCGCAACTTCCCCGGACAGCTGTCCGGCGGCGAGCAGCAGCGCGTGGCCATCGCCCGCGCCCTGGCGAAGAACCCCAAGCTCCTTCTATGCGACGAGCCCACCGGCGCTTTGGACTACGAGACGGGCAAGGCCATCCTGAAGCTTCTGCAGGACACCTGCCGCGATACAGGGCGCACGGTCGTCGTCGTCACCCACAACAGCGCGTTCACCGCCATCGCCGATAGGGTCATCCACGTGCGCGAGGGCTCCGTGGCCGCGGTGGAACTGAACGAGGCGCCCCTGTCCGCCGACGTGCTGGAGTGGTAGCGTGAAGGCGTTCAACAAAGATATTGTCCGCTCCATCCGCCACTCGCTCGGGCGCTTTGTCGCCATTGCCGCCATCGTGGCGCTGGGCTGCGGCTTCTACGCCGGGCTGCGCATGACGGCGCCGGACATGAAGCTGGCGGCCGATGCCTACTACGACGGCACCGATCTCATGGATATCCGCGTCGTCTCTACCCTGGGGCTCACGGATGAGGACATCGAGGCCCTGCGCGATGTGCCCGGCGTCTCGGGCGTGGAGGCGGCCTATTCCGCCGATGTGCTGGCCACCCTGAACGACGAGCAGTACGTGATGCGCGTGCACTCGCTGTCGCCTTCGGCGGCGACGGCGGTGAAGACGGACGCGGGCGCCATCTCCTCCGATGACGCGAATTATCTCAACCGGCTCGATCTGGTGGAAGGCCGTTGGCCCACCTCGGCCAACGAGTGCGTCATCTTCAACGACCGCGTTATGAGCGGCCCCTCCTCGTTGGGGGACACGGTGACGGTTGATCCGTCGGTGGGCAACGTGCAGGACACGCTGGCGGAAACCGAGTTCACCGTGGTGGGACGCGTGCACTCGCCGCTCTACGTCAGCTCGACGTCCATGGGCACCTCCACCATCGGCTCGGGCACCATCGAGCAGTTCATGTACGTGCTGCCGGAGGCCTTCGATGCGGACATGCCCTACGTGGAGGCCTACGTCTCCGTGGAAGGGGCGGCAGAGCTTCCCGCCGACAGCGATGCCTACGACGATCGCGTGGCCGGCGTTGTGGCCGCCATCGAGGGCATCGCGCCGGCTCGGGAGCAGGCCCGGGTGGATGGCCTGAAGGCCGAGGCCCAGGCCGATCTGGATGAGGCGCGAGCGGAATACGAAAAAGAGGAGGCCCGCGCGAAGACCGAGCTCGCCGATGCCCGCGCCGAGTTGGATGCGGCCAAGGAGGAGCTGGACGAGGGCCAGCGCAAGCTGGATGCAGCCGCTTCCACGCTTTCTGCGAGCGAGAAGAAGATCAAGGACGGCGAGAAGGAGTACGCCCAGGGCACGGCATCGCTTTCCAAGCGCAAGGCCGACGCCGAGGCGCAGTTCGCCGAGGCCGAGCAGCAGATCGCTGCCAACGAGGCGAACCTCGCCGAGGCCAACGCGGCGCTCCCGACGCTGCAGGACGCTCTGGCCCAGGCCGAGGCCGCCCTGCAGGTGCCGAACCTTCCCGCCGACCAGCGCACCGAGTTGGAGGCGACCCGCGCCGACCTGGAGCAGAAGATCGCCGACATTGCGGCTGCGGCGACGGCCTTGGAGGAGGCGAAGACGCAGCTGGCGCAAGAGCGCGCCTCCGCCGACGCGCAGATCGCCGCGGCTCAGGCTCAGCTCGATCAGGCCAAGACGAGCGTCGAGGAGGGCAAAAAGCAGCTGGAGGAGGGCAAGGCGGAATACGAACAGGCCAAAGCCGACTTGGAGGCGGGTCGGGCCGAGTACGAGCAGGGCGTGGCCGACTACGACGCCGCCGCGGCCGAGGCCAACGAGGAGCTGGACAAAGCGGAGCAGGAACTCGCCGACGCCCAGAAGGAGATCGACGACATCGAGCCGCCGGATTGGCTCGTCATGGACCGCACGAAGAACTTCGGCGTGGTGAGCTTCGCCTCCGATGCCGATCGCATCGACGCCATCGCGTCGTTCTTCCCCTTCATCTTCTTCCTCGTGGCGGCGCTCGTGGCCCTTACCACCATGACCCGCATGGTGGAGGAGGAGCGCATGCTCATCGGCACCTTCAAGGCGCTCGGCTACTCGCGGGCGCGCATCACGTCGAAGTACCTCATCTACGCCGCCCTGGCCGCAGGGCTCGGCAGCGTTCTCGGCATCGCGGTGCTCTCCCAGGTGCTGCCCTGGGTCATCATGGAGGCCTACTCCATCGTCTACTACGTGCCCCGCGCCGCCATGCCCATCGACTGGCCCATCGCGCTCGCCGCGGCCGGACTCGGCATCGGCATCACGCTCTTGGCCACCTGGGCTGCCGCCGCGGCCACCCTGCGCGAGACTCCGGCCGCCCTCATGCAGCCGCCGGCGCCCAAGGCCGGCAAGCGCATTCTGCTGGAGCGCGTCGGGCCCCTGTGGCGCCGCCTCTCGTTCTCGTGGAAGGTGACGTTCCGCAACATCTTCCGCTACAAGCGCCGTCTCGTCATGACGTGCGTGGGCATCGCCGGCTGCACGGCGCTTCTGCTGACGGGCCTGGGGCTGCAGAATTCCATCAACGACATCATCGACGTGCAGTACGGCGAGCTGGTGGACTACAACGTCGTCATCTCCGAGAAGGACGACGCTGCAGACGACGAGCGCGAGGCTGCCGCCGCCCTTCTGGGCGACGCCGAGAAGCTGCCCGTGGCCGTCCGTGCCACCGAGACCTCCATGATCGCCCAGGGCGCCGATGGCACCGAGGCCATGACCACCATTGTGGCGCCGTCCGACCCCGAGGCGTTCAAGGAGCTGTGGCACTTCCGCACCCGCGAGGGCCACGATGAGGTGGGGCTGACCGATGCCGGCGCCATCGTCACCGAGAAGCTGGCGACCAAGCTGGGACTTTCGGTGGGCGACGCCATCGTGTTCGCCGAGCAGGACGATTTGGGCAACGCCACGGCGACGACCTATTCCGTGCCCGTGATGGGCATCATCGAGAACTATATCGGTGATTATGCCTTCATGACGCCGGAGACCTACGCGCGCACCTTCGGGGAAGAGCCGGACAACCTCACGGTGTACGCCCGGGCCACCACCGACGAGGGGGAGCGCTCTGCGCTCTCCGAGGCCCTGCGCGCTACGAGGGCGGTGGACACCGTGGCCTTCAACGACGAGGTCATCGACTCTTACAAGCAGATGCTGCGCTCGGTGAACATGGTCGTGGTGGTGCTTGTGGTGGCGGCGGCCGCGCTCGCGTTCATCGTGCTGTACAACCTGACGAACATCAACATCACCGAGCGGGCCCGGGAAATCGCCACGTTGAAGGTACTCGGCTTCACGCCCCGCGAGGTGAACGCCTACATCTTCCGCGAGATCGTGCTTCTGGCTATGCTGGGCGCGCTTGTGGGCCTGGGCCTCGGCGTGGTGCTGGAGGGCTTCGTCGTGGTGACGGCGGAGGTGGATCAGGTCATGTTCGGGCGCACCATTCACTGGGATAGCTTCGTCATCGCCTTCGTTCTCACCATGGTGTTCACCGCCGTCGTCATGCTCGTCATGCGCCCCAAGCTCGCCCATATCGACATGGTGGAGAGTCTGAAGTCCAACGAGTAGCTCTTTTGCCGCAAAAACCATGCATTTGTACGGTTTTTGTGCGTGAAACGGGGGTGCGGACGTTTTTTCGTACCTCCTAGACGGCGTAGCCGAGCGACGCGCGGTACTCGTCGGGGCTCAGCCACCCCAGGGACCTCTTGATCCTGCCCGAGCAATAGTAGCGCAGGTAGGCGTCGAGCCGGCGGCCGAACTCGGCCACGGGCACGCCCTCCCAGTCCCTGCAGTGGAAGAACTCGTTCTTCAGGCGCCCGAAGAACCCCTCGCAGGCGGCGTTGTCGGGGCTGCAGCCCTTGGCGGACATGGAGCGGACCAGGCCGGCCCCCTCGCACAGCGCGACCCAGCCGGGCCAGCGGTAGTGGCCGCCCCGGTCGCTGTGCACCACGGTGCGGGCGCCCGCGCGCCTGGCGGCGACCGCGTCCGCGAGCGAGCCGTTGGCCAGGGCCGCCGTGGGCGACGGCCCGATCCTCCACCCGGCCGGCCTGCCGTCGAAGCAGTCCACGACGGCGCTCAGGTACGCCTTGCCGGCCGGGATGCGGAACTCGGTGATGTCGGTGACCAGGACCTCGCCGGGGGCGGCGGCCGAGAAGTCGCGGGCCACGAGGTTGGGAGGGGCGGCCGACACCTCGCCGGCGTAGGAGCTCCAGCGCCTGCGGCGGCGGTTGTAGACGACCTCGAGGCCCTCCTCCCGCATCAGGCGGCGCACCACCTTCTCCGAGACCCGCTAACACCCTCGCGGCGCAGGCGCGCCCACACGGTGCGGTAGCCCCAGTTGCGCGAGCCCTCCTCGAACAGCTCCCGCACCCGCGCCCTGAGCGCGGCGTACTTGTCGGGGCGGCCCAGCCGCGCCCGCCGGTACTCATAGGAGCTCGAGATCCTCAAGAAAGCGGTGATCTCGCGGAGGGGCAGGCCTGTCGCCGCGCGCAATCTCTCGCCCAGCTCGCACTTTCTCCTGTTCGACATCGAACCCGGGTGCGAGCCTGCCCCTTTTAGGTCGTCCAACACCGCCCTGAGCAGCTGGTTCTCGGTCATGGCGGCCTCGTAGGCCGCCCTCTCCGCCTCGTTCAACGGCTCCTCCTTCGCGTCCGGAGGGGCCATCCTAGCACGCCGGCGTGGAGGCCGGGCGGAGGGGGCGCGCCTCCCGTGCGGGAGCCGCCCCCGGGCCCAGTACCCCACCGTGCCGCGGCTGGCTGTTAGCGCTACCGTAATAATCGCCGATTGGGCCCCCGCTTCCCGCCAATCGCGCCACCGCACAGGCGCCGATCGCGCTACCGGACTTTGGCCGGCGGC